>NZ_JAAHBU010000327.1 GCF_010671725.1 Pseudomonas brassicae
GCCGGCAAGGCCGGCGCCTGCACGCTTACCTGGCCCACTTCTTCGCCCCCGCCACACACAGGATCACCCCCACCGTCACCCCGAGCATGCCAAGGCTCACCTGCTCGCCCAGCAAGGTAGCCGCCAGTGCCAGGCCGAAGAACGGCTGCAGCAACTGCAACTGGCCCACCGCGGCAATCCCGCCCTGCGCCAGCCCGCGGTACCAGAACACGAAGCCGATCAGCATGCTGAACAGCGCTACGTACGCCAGGCTGGCCCACGCCGGAACGCTGATGCCCGAGAACGAGGCAGGCGCCAGGTACAGGCTCAATGCCAGCATGAACGGCAGCGACAGCAGCAGCGCCCAGCAAATCACCTGCCAGCCGCCCAGGGTTCTGGACAGTCTGGCCCCCTCCGCATACCCCAGCCCGCACACCACCACCGCCAGCAGCATCAACAGGTCCCCTTGGGGTGACGCCGCCAGCCCTGGGCCAGGGCAAAGCCCACCACCATCAGGCTACCCAGCACCGAGAACAGCCAGAACACTGCACGCGGGCGCTCACCCCCGCGCATCACGCCGAACACCGCCGTGGCCAGTGGCAACAGGCCGATGAACACGATCGAATGCGCCGAGGTCACGGACTGCAGCGCCAGTGCGCTCAGCAGCGGAAAGCCCACCACCACACCCAGCGACACGATGATCAGCGGTACGAGCTGCGCTCGGGTCGGGCGCGGTTGCTTCAGCAGGACCAGCAGGGCCAGCGCCAGTACGCCTGCGATGGCGGCGCGGGCAACGGTCAGAAAGACCGGGGCGAACTCCAGTACCGCCACCCGCGTCGCGGGCAGCGAGCCGCTGAAGATCACCACGCCGATCACGCCATTGATCCAGCCACGGGTTGTTTCATCCAGTGTGCGGGGTTGCAGGGTCTGTTCCATCGTCACGCTCGATCCGATTGCAGGGTAAAAGGTCACTTGCCAAGGACCATGCTAGGACCGACTATCAGCACAATCAAAAAATTGTCATGGATACATTCGCGCATGCCCCGCTCCCGCTACAAGACACTGGTCGACGCCCTGGCCGCCGACATTCGCTCAGGCAGGCTGGCTCCGGGCACCCGCCTGCCCACTCATCGGCAACTGGCGGTCGACGAGGGGCTTGCGCTGGTCACGGCGTCGCGGGTGTACGCCGAGCTTGAGCAGATGGGCCTGGTCAGCGGCGAAACCGGGCGCGGCACCTTCGTGCGCGAGACCTCGCTGCCGCCTGACCTGGGCGTCGACAACAAGTGATTGCGGCCGGCATGGCCGACCTCAACTTCAACTACCCCGCCTTGCCGGGCCAGGCCGAGCTGCTGCGCAACGGGCTGCGCCAGCTGGCGCTATCGGGCGACCTGGACGCCCTGTTGCGCTATCAGCCGCATGCGGGCCGCCCACACGAACGGGCCTGCTTTGCGCGCCACCTGGCCAGCCGCGGGCTGCACGTCACGCCCGAACAACTGCTGGTGGTCAGTGGCGCCCAGCACGGCCTGGCGGTGATTCTGATGGCGTTGCTGCAACCCGGTGATGTGATCGCCGCCGACGCCCTGACCTACTCCGGCTTCAAGGTGCTGGCCGAGGCGTTGCACCTCGAAGTGCTGCCCATTGCGCTCACACCACAAGGGCCCGACCTTGATGCACTGCAGCGCCTGTGCCGCAGCCGCCCGGTACGCGCCGTGTACTGCATGCCGACGTTGCACAACCCGCTGGGCTGGGTGATGAGCCTGGCGCACCGCGAGCGGCTGGTGGCGATTGCCCGTGCGCATGACCTGCACCTGATCGAGGACGGTGCCTACGCCTTTCTTGCCGACAACCCGCCGCCACCCGTGGCGCAGCTGGCCCCCGAACGCACGCTGTACGTGTCGGGGCTGTCGAAGAACGTGGCCACCGGCTTGCGGGTCGGCTTTGTCGCCGCCCCCGAACACCACATCAGTGCCCTGGAACGGGCAGTGCGCGCCACTACCTGGAACACGCCGGGGGTCATGACCGCCCTCGCCTGCGCCTGGATCGACGACGGCACCGTCAGCCAGCTCGAAGTTCACAAGCGCACGGATGCGCAAGCCAGGCAGGCCATTGCCCGCGAGATGCTGGCCGGCATGCCCTGCGTGGCCCACCCCGGCTCGTACTTTCTGTGGTTGCCGCTGGCGGACGACGCTCGCGCCGACCAGATCGCCGCCGCCCTGATGCGTGACCAGGTGGCCGTGGCCACCGCGCAGCCGTTTGCCACCACCCCTCACACACCGCGGGCGCTCAGGCTGGCACTGGGTTCGGTCGACCTGCCCACGCTGCGTTCAGCACTGGGCAAGGTGCGCTGGCAGATACAGGCACACGCCTGAGGCCACAGACCTCGTAGCGGGCACGCATGCCGTTTCATCACTGCTCGCCGGCCTTTTCCAGCGCCGCGCGCAACGTATCGGCCTGCGAAAACTCACGCACCGCCGCCACCTTGCCCTGCTCCAGCTGAACCCACAGCACGCTGTCTTCGGCCCCCGGATAACGCCTGGCCACCTGCCCGTCGCGGTCGAGCATCACCCGGTAGCTGTAATCGCGCATGGCCGGGATGGCGAACAGTTTTGCAATCAGCACCGGCATGCGCTGCACATCGGCCACGAATACCGCGCGCCGTGCCTCCAGGTAACCCTTGGGGCGGTCCTGCAAGGCGGCCTTGACCTGCTTGGCTGCATCCATGTTGCGCGCCACCAGCACGATGGCAGTCTGCTCATCGAGGCTGTAGGCCTGGTCGAACTGGTCCAGCAAGGTCCAGGGCGCCAGCCGCTCCCCCGTCTCCAGTGCCTGGGCAAACAGCGGTATCAGGCCAAGCAGCAACACACTTGCGTATTTCAAGACACACCTCGTCCATTGGGTTCCAGCCGTCGACTATACCGTGACCGCACGCAGCATTCATTTGCACCGGCGCATGACTTAAACTGCCGGCCCGTTCCGGCCAGCCTTGAGGTACCCGCGTTGCCATCGATACCCCAGCCCCGCAGCGCGCCCCTGGCCGCCCGCGACGTCTGCCAGCCATTGCGCGATGCCGCGCTCGGGTTGGGCACGCTGCGCCGCCTTGAACCCGTGCCAGCCAGCGGCCTGGTACGCGTCGACATCGACGGCTGGCACCTGACCCTGGACATCGAACACGGCCACCTGCACCACTGCCCACACTGCCGCAGCCCCGATGGACGGGTCTACGAGCGCGGGCAATTCTACGGCACCGACCCGGTGTACCTGCTCAGCACCTGGGAACTGGCACAGTTGGAACGCCTGCTCGGCGCCTAACGCTGTGCCACTGCATGACGGGTGCATTGCTCGTAGTAGGTCTGCTTGATGGCGGCAGGCTTCAACCGGGACCGGCTGTTGTAGGTCTGCTCAGTGATGCCCATGGCGGTCATGCGCATCCATGGTTTGGCGAACTTGCGCGCTTGCAGGCGCTTGCGCGCGGCATACAGCGTCACCCCCGAGAGTTTGGACTGCTGCGCGCCGGCGGCAATGTCCGAACCCCAGCTGCAGACAAAACGATCATTCTTGTTCAACGCCTTGGCCTGCACCGCCAGCGAGAACGTGGCAGCCGCACACAGGGCCACGGTCATCACAAAAGCCCGCATAAAGTCATCCTAACCTGTTGAAAGGCGTAGATTTTGCCAAGGAAGAAATGACTCCGGGGCCAGCAAATTGCCTTATCTGCCAGACAACGCTGCAGGCATGAGCGAACCACCACCGGACACGGGCGCCAAACAACCTCAGTCCGCCGCCACCACCTGATTGCGCCCCAGCGCCTTGGCGCGGTACATGGCCTGGTCGGCGCTGTTGAGCAGGTTGTGAAGGTCGGTATGGGACGCACTGGCGACCGCCACCCCCAGGCTGGCGGTCATGCCCTGGCGGCCCACGTTGTCATGCACGAACTGCAGCTGCGCGATGGCCTGGCCCAACTGCTCGGCAATGCCCAGCGCGGTGTCGATCGGGGTGTCGGCCAACAGCACGGCGAACTCTTCGCCGCCCAGTCGGCCATACACGTCGGTTTCGCGAAACGAGGCCTTGATCACCCCGCCGATCTGGCGCAGCACCTCATCGCCCACCTGGTGGCCGTAGGTATCGTTGATCCGTTTGAAATGATCGATATCCAGCATCAATGCACACAGCGGACGTTGCTCGCGGCGGCTGTGGCTGTACAACTGCTGAGCATGCTCGAAGAACGCGCGGCGGTTCTTCAGCCCGGTCAACTCGTCGGTTTGCGCGGCGCTGCTGGCGATGTTGTGCGCCCGCTCCATTTCATGGGTCAGGCAGAAGGCCTTCTCCAGCGCCGCGCACAGCTTGCCGGTGGCGCGCACCATGAAGGTGGAAAACACCAGCACCGCCAGGGCCATGCCCACCTGCAGGCCGGAGGGTTGCAGCAGCAGCCACACGGTACATGGCAGCAGCACCAGGCCAATGGCGGCCAGGGTCATGGAGCGGTAAGCGTAGTAACACGACACGGCGCTGCCCGACATGCCCACCGCGAACAGCAGCACCAGTGCCTGCGCCAGCAGGCTGTCATCGGGCATCACCGCCAGCGCCCCCAGCCCCCAGATCCCGGCTGACGTCACCAGCGTGACCCAGTACTTGCGCTCCCAACGCTGTGGCGTGCGGGCACTCTGCGGGCTGCGGTAATAGGTTGCGAACACCACGATGCGCAGCACGGTTGCCGCACTGAGCGCGGCGATCCAGATCAGCGCAACGTTGTGCTCAAAGTAGTCCCAGCACAGCCAGCACAACATCAGTGCCCCGAGGAAGCTGCCGTAAACTGCCGTCAGCGACTGGCGAAACAGCAATTGCAAGCGGTCGGTACGCGCCAGCTGTGCAACGAACAGGTCATGCTCAGGTGTGGTGTGGTCCATCGAGTCGGCCCGGTAGGGTAAAAACGGTTCTAAGGCGCTATTGTGGCACTGTGCGATCATCCGCAACAGCCGGCTGTCGCAGCTGGAACACACCACGGTGTTTGTCGGTTTGCAGGGCTGCCTGCGTGTGTTTGTATTTCGCGGTACGCCGCACGTGCACTACCCTGCACATACTCTGACATGTCTATGCTACAGCCTGGGGTGGCATTTTGACTTTGCATCTTGAAATACGCAGTTATCCGACCGAAAGCGCTCATCATCAGCATGACTTCGTGCAGTTGGTGCTGCCGATTTGCGGGCACATGGAAATCGAGGTGGACGGCCGCGGCGGCCGGATCGATCACGCCTGTGCCGCGCTGGTCGCGCCAGGGGCTACGCATGCGCAGCTGGCACCGCCCCACAGCCGTTTTCTGGTACTCGATTGCGCAGCCGCTGCGCTGCAGACTTATGCGCTGCATAGCCTGCCACAACGGGTTCATGTCGCGATCGCCCCCGCCACGCGGCGCCTGATCGAATATGCCGAGCTGATTGGCACCGCGCAACTGGCCGCCAGTGCAACGCACCTGGCGCCGTTGCTGCTCGCATCGCTGGCCCAACTGCCCACGCAGCCGACAGCCGGGTTCGAGCGCCTGGTCGCCCGCGTGCAGGCGCACCCCGCCGACCACTGGAGCAATGAGCGCATGGCGCAGGTGGCGGGCATGAGCATGAGCCAGTTGCACCAGCGCGTGCACCAGCACCTGCAGACCACCCCCCAGGCCTGGCTGGCCCAACTGCGCATCCAGCACGCCCAGCGCTGGCTGGGCGACAGTTCGCTGCCAATTGCCGAAATTGCGCTACGCAGCGGCTTCAGCGACCAGGCGGCGCTCACCCGTGCCATGCATCGCCTGTGCGGCATTACCCCGGCGGCCTGGCGCAAGGGTCAACGACAGCCTGGGTAAAAAATCCTGCAGTTATCGACAATACCGCGCTGTGCTCAACGCCCAGAATCGACCTTTTGCGATGTTGAGTGTGAGCGTGATGTTTACCGATCGGTCGTTGGCGAGAGGGCTTGGCTACGGTGTTGCCGCCGGTGTGTGCTGGGGCGTTATCTTTCTGGGGCCGCAGCTTGTCGCCGGCTTGAGTGGGGCTCAGTTCGCGGTGGTGCGGTTTCTCTGTTATGGCGGTTTTTCACTGGTGTTGCTGATACCGCGATGGCGGCGGGTAACCGGGCGATTGACCCGCGCCGACTGGGTAGCACTGTTCTGGCTCAGCCTGGTCGGCAACCTGGTGTACTACTCGCTGGTGGGCAGCGCCGTGCAACTGGTCGGCATTGCCACCACCTCGCTGATCGTCGGGCTGATACCGGTGCTGGTGACACTGGCCGGGCGGCACGACGCCAGTGCAGTGCCGCTCAGGCGCCTGCTGCCGTCGCTGGGCCTGGCGTGTGCAGGGGTGGCGCTGGTCAGCCTGAACGCCCTGGGTAGCGGCCCGCACTACCTGGCGTGCAGCGCAGGCGTCGTGGCAGGCCTGCTGTGTGCCGTGGGTGCCTTGTTCAGTTGGAGCTGGTATGCCGTGGCCAACACCCGACGACTGGGCAGGCTGCACAACGTCTCTGCGCATGACTGGGCGCTGCTGACCGGCGTGATGACGGGGGCGCAGGCCCTGCTGCTGGCAGTCCCGGTGCTAGGCCCAGTGGCAGCCCAGCACGCGGCCTCGAACTGGGGCCACTTCGTACTGGTGGCTGCAGGGGTCGCCTTGCTGTCCTCGGTGGTGGGTAACGCGTGCTGGAACCAGGCCAGTCGCCTGCTGCCGCTTGCCCTGAGCGGTCAGGTGCTGGTGGTGGAAACGCTGGCGGCCCTGTTGTTCGGGTTTGCGTGGGAGCAACGCCTGCCCACTGCACTGGAGCTGATGGCGATTGCGCTGCTGGTCGCGCGTGGCCTGGTGCCTGAACTGCCACCGTGCAGCAAGCCCAAGGATCGAGCGTGCAATGGACTGAACAGCAAGCCCGGGCTTGTATTGACACACGCCACCGTTCACACCACTATCGCGGCATGAACAGCCCACGCCGCCTGCCCCAGATGTGCCCCTCCATGACCGCCGCTGGCGGGCCATGAGGGCGTGCGTTCGCGGTAACTGACGCAACACCCGAGGCCCCGCCAGCAATGGACGGGGCCTTTTTCGGTCTCCGTCCGCCTGAAACCAACGGAGAGTGAAGTGCTCAAGATTCAACGTGCGACCCCAGGCGATGCTGCAGCCGCCTTCGATATACGCCGCCAGGCGATCCGTCACCAGTGCGTTGGTGCCTACACCGCAGCACAGATGCAGGCCTGGACCGCAGGCTCGGCCAATGACGGCTACGGTGCACTGATGGAGGGTCATTTCTACCTGGGCTACGTTGACGGCCAGCCGGTGGTCACCGGCATGCTGGAGGTGACCTCGCGTGAGGTGGGGGCCATCTTCGTATTGCCGGCGTTCATGCACCGGGGCCTGGGCAAGCAGATGCTGGTGTACCTGGAAGACCTTGCGCGCACACTGGGGCTGCACGACCTGACACTGGATGCCACGCTAAATGCCGCCCCGTTCTATCGCCAATGCGGCTATACGGGCGAACAGACCTCGGTCTACCACTCGCCGCTGGGCATCGAGTTGGCATGCGTACCCATGGTAAAAAACCTCTAGCACCCTGCCATGACGCCACCGCCTGGCGTCACTGCGCGCCGAACATCGCCGTCCAGTAGATCCCGGCATCGCTCTTGGGGTCTGCGGCGTAGGCAGCACCCAGTTCCTTGAACTGCGGGTTCATCAGGTTGGCGCAGTGCCCGGCGCTGGCCAGCCAGCCGTCGACCACCTTGCGCACGCTGTCCTGCCCGGCCGCAATGTTCTCGCCAATCTGCTGGTAGCTGTAGCCCTCGAGCTCGGCGCGATCACCCGGCATGCGCCCGTCGCGGTCCTTGTGGTCGAAGAAGTTGAGGTTGGCCATGGCCCGCGCATGCCCCTGCGAAGCCGCCGCCAGCGTAGCGTTCCAGGCCAGCGGTGCGCTGGCGGCGAAGGCTTGCCCGCCGCACTGGCGCGGCTGGGCGCGCGCATTGTTGATCGCCTCCATCAGCTTCTGCCCCTCGGCCTGCGGCTCGCCCAGCTTACCGCTGAGCAGCGGGCGTGCGAGCACAATGCGCCAGTCGCGCCCGTCGCGGCTGACACCCACATCGACGAATTGCGGGTCCAGCACCACCTGGCAGAAGCTCTCCTGAATCGCCTTCATGGCCGCAGCGGCATCCCGTGGCCCCGACAGGCTGATGGCCTGCACGCTGACCATCGGGTAAGAGGCGCGCACCAGTGCCTGCTGCAGGTCGCCGGCACCGTTGGCCGACAACACCAGGCGCGGGTCGCCCGCCAACGGCGGCAACTCCAGCGACACCTGGCCCGCGCAGCGTTGCGGCAGGCTGCGGTAGCCGTTGATCGACTCGACCAGTTGCGTCTCTTCGCTCGCCACCGCCACGCCGGTGGTGAGGAGCATTCCCAGCGCCAACGCGCCAAGACGCAGCATGGATGATACGTCGTGCATGTAACTCTCCCTTGAGCAAACTGCGCCCATGATGCGTGATTTTGCTCGGCTTTCGTAGCATCCGAGGTTGCGTCGCATTAGCATGGGCGCCCCGACAACCCGGTATCGCTGCCCATGGACGTGCACCAGGCCTACCCCATTGAGGTCATCAAGGTCGAACCTTACACCGCCGACTGTGACTGTGCGGCGGTCACGCTGCGCAGCCCCCAGGGCGATATCTGCGTGTTCAGCTACCCCTGTGACGCCCGCGTGGGCAGCCGGGTGCACGCGCCGTTATCGAGCTTGGATGCGCAGGTGCAGGCAGCGTTCCTTGACGATTGGCCACAGGCGCAGAAAAACGCCTGCGCCGTCGAGCGGCTGGAGCAGACCGGCCCGTATGCCTACCGTGGCTGCGGCCACGTGGTAGATCGTGCACAGGGCCTGATCAGCGTGCTGGGCTTTGTGATCGATGTGGGGGAAGTGCCGTGCGACGGTGCGGTGACGTTCGACTGCCAACGGATAGACCTGTGACACGGCAAGCGACTCACACCAGCCGCAGCCCCGCCGCCGGCACTTGCGGCGCACCCTCGCCCAGCCGTTGCTGCACGAACAGGCGAGCCTGACGGCTCATCTGGTCGAGCTGACGGTCGCGCTGTTTTTCCGCGTCCACCATGGCCCGCTTGCCGTGCTGCTGCAACAGGTAGGTATGGATCTGCTGGATCTCCAGCGTGCGGTAGATGGGCGCCACATCCAGCACCGCCACCAGGCCGTCAGTGGCGTGGTCACGCGTGTTCATCAGCACCTGCGGCCCACGTGCGCCCAGCACCTGGAAGCCCAACGCTTCGAACACCCCGACCTTGGCCACGGCGCAGGCCAGCTCCGCGTGCGGGTAGCGCTCGCGCATCGCCCCAGCAGTGCCCGCGCGTGCCCTGGCGCCGATGCCCGGCCTGTACCGCCATGTAGGCCACGGCACAGGCCTCGGGGTCATCCTGCACCGGCAGGTACAGCACGAACCCCAGCAGTTGCTCGGGGTCCTCATCGTCAGTGGCCAGCAGCAGTTCGACCGACAGCCCGCGCGTGCCACCGAGCGCTTCCAGGTACAGGTGCACCTCGTAGCCGATGCCGTACTGGTACAGGTTGTACAGCGGGTTGCTGGGGGTCAGGGCCACGCTGCTGATGTCGGTGAGGTAGTCGACCACCATCTGCAGGAGCTGGCCCTTGAGCGGCTCGGCGGGCGGGGTGTGCAACAGGGTGATAACGGGCATGTGAACGTCTGGCTCCAGAAACGGGGTGACCTGGCGGGTCGTGCCGGTGATTCTACAGGTCTGCGCGCCTGCGCCCTACCCCGCGCTCAACCCCCACAACACCTGCAGCACATGTTCGGTGGCGCGCTCCACCTCGCCGCTGCGGTGGGCAATGCCGAGCTGGCGCCATAGCAGTGGCTGCAACGGGCGCATGGCGATGCGTGGGTCGGCCAGCGGCGTGGAGCCTTCGTTGGGCAGCAGGGTGGCGCCGTAGCCGGCCGCCACCAGGCTCTTGATGGCGTCGTTGTAGTTGAGCTGGATGCGCGGCACCGGCTGCTGCCCGGCGCTGTCGAACCACTGCGCGGTCAGGCGCGACAGGCCGGTGCTGTTGTCATTCAGGATCAACGGCTGCTCGGCCAGCCACTCGGGCGTGACCACCGCCGGGCATGCCCAGCGCGCCGGCAAGTAGGCCATCACCGGGTCGCGCCGCCACGGCGCGATCAGCAGCCCCTTGACCGGGCTCTGCGGCAAAGCCACCAGGCCGATGTCCAGCGCGCCGTCGGCGAGCTTCTTCAGGGTTTCATGGGAAGTGAGCACCGCCACCTGCACGTCGATGCCCGGATGTTGATGGCTCAGGGTTTCCAGCGCCTGGGGCATCAGTTGCGCGATGGCACCGGTGGAAGCCCCCAGGCGCACCCGCCCCGCCAGGCCCTGCACCTGGCGCTGCACGTCCTCCAACGCCTGCTGTGCATCGGCCAGCAGGCGGCGGGCACGCTCCACCAGGGTTTCGCCAATCGCCGACGGTTGCACACGCCCGCGGGTGCGCGACAGCAACGTGCCGCCGACCCGGGCTTCAAGCTCGGCGATGTGCAGGCTGACCGTGGGCGGCGCCAGGTTGAGCGCACGCGCCGCCTCGGCAAACGAGCCCAGGTCGGCGATGGCCACCAGCGTGCGCAGGCGGTCGAGGCTGATTTCACGCAAGAGAACGCTCCCAATTCAGAAAAACTGAACCTGATGTTTGCCAAATTCAACTTTTACTATCTTAACCCTGCATCGAAGATGGGCGCTGCTGATTTCTCACATGCGAGCACACGACCATGGGCACTCCTGTTGTATTCATCGATGGCGACCAGGGCACCACGGGTTGCAGATCCACCAGCGCCTGCAGGGCCGCAGCGACCTGCAGTTGCTGACCCTGGCGGCCGAACACCGCAAACACCCGCAGCACCGTGCCGAGGCGATCAATGCCTGCGATATCGCCATGCTGTGCCTGCCGGATGACGCGGCGCGCGAGGCGGTGGCGAGCATTCGCAACCCGGCGGTGCGCGTGATCGATGCCAGCTCGGCGCACCGTACCCACCCCGAGTGGGTGTATGGGTTTGCCCAGATGAGTGCGCAGCAGGCGCAGCGTATCGCCACCGCCCGCCGCGTGAGCAACCCCGGTTGCTACCCCACGGGCGCGATCGGCTTGCTCAAGCCGCTGCTGGATGCCGGGCTGTTGGCGCACGACTACCCGGCCAGCATCCATGCCGTGTCGGGGTATTCGGGCACCGGGCGTGCGGGGGTAGAGGCCTACGAAGGGCCGGGCGCAGCGCAGGCGCCGGCATTTCAGGTCTACGGACTGGGGTTGGCGCACAAGCATGTGCCGGAGATCCAGCAGTACAGCGGGCTGAGCCAGCGGCCGCTGTTCGTGCCCGGCTATGGCGCGTTCCGCCAGGGCATCGTGCTGACCCTCCCGTTGCACCTGCGCCTGCTGGCCGCCGGTACCTCGGGGCAGCAGGTACACGCGTGCCTGGCGCAGCATTACACTGGCTTACAACATGTGCAGGTGATGCCGCTGCAGGAGGCCAAGGCGCTGACCCACCTGGACCCGCAGGTGATGAATGGCACCGATGACCTGCGCCTGATGGTGTTCGAGAACGGCGACCAGGTGCTGCTGGCGGCGGTGTTCGACAACCTGGGCAAGGGTGCGGCAGGTGCGGCGGTGCAGAACCTCGACCTGATGGTCGCCGGGCACTGATCCACCGCGCCTCAGGTGTCGCGGCCACCCGGTGGTGGCGACACCGGTGCAGCTGAACCGCGCTGCCTGCCAACCATCCCCACGATCGTCTCGAACAACTCCTGCTGCGCTTGCGATGGGCTGATCTCGCCGGTTGCCGCCGCATGCGAGAGTGCCTCTGCCGCGCCCAGCATCCCCCGCAACCCCGCCTGGGACACGCCGCCCTCCCCGGCGAACGGCGCCAGTGCTGCGCGACACTTGTTCAAAAAGATCACCTCGTACTCAGCCTTGACGATCGACAGCTGCGGCGAACCTGCCAGCGCGGCAATCACCCCCGCGATCTCCTGCCCCTGCGTCAGCACACACGTCACGTAGGACCGCGCGATCACCTGCGCCTGGCCCTGCAGCGTGGCCTCGCCACTGGCCAGCGCCGCGTCCATCAATGCCGTCTGCCGGTCATCGAAGGCCTGATAGAGCACCGCCAGCAGCCCGGAACGGCTGCCGAAATGGTCGTACACCACCGGTTTGGTCACCCCGGCAGCCTCGGCCAGGCGCCCCAGCGTCAAGGCATCGGTGCCTTCCTCGCGCACCACCTGCCAGGCCACTTCCAGCAACTGTTCATGCCGGCCCTCACGTGAAAGACGTCGACGCACCGGTAGCGGATCCTTGCTTGACATGCATAACCTACCAAAAGTAACTTATCGAACATAACTTACCGAAAGTATATAGCCGGAGTTTTCAGCATGCACGCATTGATCGTTGTCGCTCACCATGACCCGCAATCACTCACCCACAGCGTGGCGACGCAGGTCGCCCGTGGCGTGGCACATTCTGCCTGCGGCCACAGCGTCGAGCTCGCCGACCTGTACGCCGAGGGCTTCAACCCGGTATTCGGCCCCGCCGACCACGCCGTGCATCGGCGCGAGGCACCTGCGCCGGCCGACGTGCTTGCCGAGCAGGCACGCCTCGACCGTGCCGATGCCCTGGTGCTGGTGTACCCGGTGTACTGGTGGTCGATGCCCGGCTTGCTCAAAGGCTGGATCGACCGGGTGTTCGCCAATGGCTGGGCCTTCGACTTTCAAGCCGATGCCACCCTCGTGAAAAAACTGGGTCACTTGAACGTGCACCTGATCGGCATTGGCGGCGCAGATGCCGGCACTTATCAACGGCATGGCTACGCCGCGGCGATGAAAACGCAGATCGAGCACGGCATTTTCGATTACTGCGCAGCCCCGGTGGTCAGCTCGACCTTGATGCTCGACGCCGAGACCCAGCCCGCCGCCACGCATCTGCAGGCAGCCCGGGTGCTCGGCGGTGCGCTGTTCGCCAGCGCCGAGCATGCCCCCCGCCCACAGCAAGCGTCTTGCCAGCCGTGACCGCCGAAGGCACTCTGCCATCCTCTGTCTCCCCGCCACGCTCGGCAAAAAGGACGCATGCGCATGCTGCAAACGGATTTCCGTCCCAGACCTGTCCATCAGTTGATCCGCCACGACAAGGCCCAACCGCCCAATCGTTTCTGGATCCCGGCCTACCAGAGGGGCTATCGCTGGAAACCCGAGCATGTGCAGCAACTGCTGGAGGACGTGCGCGAGTTCGCCTACCGCAAAGCTGCGCAGAACGACGACTTCTACTGTTTGCAGCCCTTGGTGCTCAAGGCCGATGGCTGCGGCCGCTATGAAGTGGTGGACGGTCAGCAGCGCCTCACCACGCTGCTGCTGATCCTGCGCTACTTCAACCAGCGGCTGACCGAACGGCATCGCACCCCGCTGTTCGAGCTCAGTTACGAAACACGCCCGGACCTGCCGAAGTTCCTGACGGAGCCGTGTGCGGAGCAAGCCCGCACCAACGTCGATTTCTTCCACCTGTATCAGGCCATGCAGACCATCGAGCAATGGTTCGACACCCGCGACCATGAAGTCGACGACTTCAAGTCGACGCTGCTCAACCGGACCAAAGTCATCTGGTACGAGCTCGCCCCTGGCGAGAACCCGGTGGATGCCTTTACCCGTTTGAACATTGGCAAGATCCCCTTGACGGATGACGAGCTGATTCGCGCCCTCTTCCTCAGGCGCAGCGAGCCCGGCGCTTCGAGCGAAACCCCACGGCAACTGGGCATCGCGCATGAATGGGACCAGCTCGAAAAGACCTTGCAGAACGACGCGCTGTGGTACTTCCTCAACGACACCCCGGGCGTGGGACAGAACCGCATCGGCTTCCTGTTCCAGCTCGTCACCCGCCTGGAGGGCACCGCCACTGCGCAACCGCAGCGCTACTCGGTGTTCCACCACTACAGCCGCCGGCTGTCGGCTGAAGGCGCCTGCGTACAGCGCGAATGGCAGCACATCAAAAACACCTGCATGCTGCTGGAAGAATGGTTCGAGGACCGCCGCCTGTACCACATCATCGGCTTTCTGGTGCAGCACGGGGATGCCGTCGCCGAGCTCTTTGCCTTGTCGCAGGGCATCCCCAAGAGCCGCTTCGAGCACCACCTGCGCCAACGCGTGTTCCGCTGCCTCACCGGCAAGCCCTGGCCTCACCCCGCCGATGCCCAGACGGTCAAGCAGGCGATCGCCACCTGGCTGGACAACCTGGACTACGCCAACCGCGACCAGACCGCCATCCGCGCCACCCTGCTGCTGTTCAACCTTGCCAGCATGCTGCAAAACCCGCTGTCCAACGTGCGTTTCCAGTTCGACAGCTTCAAGAAACAGCGCTGGGATATCGAGCATGTGCGCTCGGTGACCACCTTTCGTTTCAACGGCCTGAAGGAAAAGCAGCAGTGGCTCGCACGGTGCCTGCCGCACCTGCCGGTGACCGAGCAGACGCTTGAACTGCGCAACGCCATTGCCACGTTCGTCGCTGCCGCCGACGACCACAGCGATGACCGCTTCAACGACCTTTACACCGCCACACTCGCAGCGTTTGGTGAAAACGAGGAGGTCGATGACAGCATCGGCAACCTTACCCTGCTCGATCACAGCACCAACCGCAGCTACAAGAACGCCGTTTTCGCGGTCAAGCGCGAGCGCCTGCTCCTGCTCGACCAGGCCGGTATCTTCGTGCCCTTGTGCACACGCAACCTGTTTCTCAAGTGCTACAGCCGGGAGGTGTCGCACGTGCTGTTCTGGGGGGCGCGTGATCGCCAGGACTACCGGCAGGCCATCGAACAGACACTGGTCGCTTTTTTCACCGTCGAGCCGCAGGAGCAGCACGTATGAACACGCAGGACAGCCAGATCATTTTCAGCCAGCTGTTCGAGCGCTACGACGGCATCCGCATCCCCCTCATCCAGCGTGACTACGCCCAGGGCCGGCCTGACAGCGCAGACGTACGCAACGATTTTCTCACCGCGCTGCAGCGCGCCTTGCTGCTGGCGCACGATGACCCGAGCCTGCCGTTGAACCTCGACTTCATCTACGGCACCCTCGACGAGCACCAGCAGTTCGCGCCGCTGGACGGCCAGCAGCGCCTGACCACGCTGTTTCTGCTGCACTGGTACCTGGCGCAACGCGACGGCCAGTTGCCCCGTTGGCGTGCGCTGTTCTGCAACGACAATGCCTCACGCTTTACCTACGCCGTGCGGCCCAGCAGCGGCGAGTTTTTCGCTGCCCTGTGCCGTTACACCCCCGAGCACCCGTGCAGCGCGCAGGCCTCGCTGCTGGACGAGATCACCGATCAACCCTGGTATTTTCGCCACTGGCGCCTGGACCCGACCATCCAGTCCTGCCTGACCATGCTGCAAGCCCTGCACGAGCGCTTCTGCGATGCCCCCGCGCACAGCTTCGAGCGGCTGCTGGAGGCCCGATCGCCCGTCATCACCTTGCGGGTACTCAACCTCGACGACTTCGACCTGGCCGACGACCTGTACATCAAGATGAACGCGCGCGGCATGCCGCTCACGCCGTTCGAGACGTTCAAGGCGCGCTTCGAGCAACACCTGCACGCTCGGTTTACCGGTGAAACCCACTCGATGCACGGCAAGCCGGTGAGTACCGCGACCTACTTCGCCTGGCGCATGGACACCCGCTGGGCCGATTTCTTCTGGAATTTCTGCAACGTCACACGCGACACCACGGCCCCAGCGACACTGCGCCTGTTCGACCAGGCGGTGATGAACCTGTTCCAGATCGTCGCCGCCGCCACCCGTGACACCCAGACGACCAGCTACGAGGCCGACCAGCTCAAACTGCGCAACCGCCAGCAGCGCATCAGCTACCAGGTGTATGAAGACAGCGGCTGGCTCGATGCGGCGTTCTGCGAGACGCTCATGCTGCTGCTCGAGGCCTGGAGCCAGGGGCCCGACAACTTTGCCACGCAGCTGCCGCATGCGCGCTATTTCGACGAAATTGCCTTCTTCACGCACGCCATCAGCGACCAGCCGATCAACGCTACACGCCTGGTGCAGTTGGCCGGCTACATCGCCTTCCTGCGCCGCTACGGCACCGGGCACCCGCAGGCGTTTGGCGACTGGATGCGGCTGGTGGTCAATCTGTCGGTCAACTCCAGCTACGATGGCTCGGACGCTATCAAGCGCAGCGTCAACGGGCTGAATGAACTGGTCGAGCATGCACTGGAGCTGCTTGACCACCTCGCCACCGATCCGCCAGTCAGTGGCTTTCGTGGCAGGCAGGTCCGTGAGGAAATTCGCAAGGCCCAGTTGATCCTGGCCGACAGCCAATGGCGCGCCTTGATCGAACGTGCCGAGCAGCATACGTACTTCCAGGGACAGATCGAATTTCTGCTGGACCACAGTGATGCCGCAAAGGCGCTGGAAAACCGGTCGCACGCCAGCCGGCAGGCGCTTTTCCAGCGCAGCCTGAGCCTGGCCGAGCAGATGTTCGGGGAACGGGGCTTGAATGCGCTCGACGGCTACCTGTGGGAGCGAGCGCTGCTGAGTGAAGGCTCGTACTTGCTCCCCAACGGCTACAACCTGTCGTTGCTGGTCAATGCCGCCACCGAACCCGGCAGCTGGAAGCGATTGCTGGCTGACGAAAACGGCGTGCGCCTGTTGATGTACTGCGTCTGGGATGCACTGGACGAGCACGCGGCGCTACCCGCCCAGTTGCAACGCATCATCGACAAGGCCAGGGTCGATGAACCCTGGCGCAAGGTGCTGATCGACACCCCC
>NZ_JAAHBU010000328.1 GCF_010671725.1 Pseudomonas brassicae
ATTACCACTGCCCCTTGTGGGAGCTGGCTTGCCAGCGAAGAGGCCCTTGAGCCTTACACGGTGTGCAGGTACCAGTTGTACTCAAGGTCGGAGATGGAGTGTTCGAACTCCTCCAGCTCGCTTTCCTTGCAGGCCACGAAGATATCGATGTACTTCGGATCGATGTACTTGGCCATGATCTCGCTGTCGTCCAGCTCGCGCAGCGCATCGCGCAAGTTGTTCGGCAGGCTCTGCTCGTTCTGCTCGTAGAGTTGCCAACCATCGCCGGCCTGGCTCGACCTGGTTGGTCAGGCCGTGGTGCACGCCTGCCAGCACCGCTGCCAGCAGCAGGTACGGGTTGGCGTCGGCGCCCGCCACGCGGTGTTCCAGGCGCACGGCGTCCGGCGTGCCAGTTGGTACGCGCAAGGCCACGGTACGGTTGTCCAGGCCCCAGGTCGGGGAGTTGGGCACGTAGAACTGGGCACCAAAACGGCGGTACGAGTTGACGTTCGGGCACAGGAACGCCATCGACGCCGGCAGGGTCTCGAGCACACCGCCGATCGCGTGACGCAATGCGGCGTTCTGCTCGGGATCCTCGCTGGTGAAGATGTTCTTGCCATCCTTGTCCAGCACCGAAATATGCACGTGCAGACCATTGCCCGCCTGGCCAGGGTACGGCTTGGCCATGAAGGTGGTGTCCATCTCATGGTCGTAGGCGATGTTCTTGATCAGGCGCTTGAGCAGTACCGCGTAGTCGCACGCCTTCAGCGGGTCGGCGACGTGGTGCAGGTTCACTTCGAACTGCGCCGGGGCACTTTCCTTGACGATCGCGTCGGCCGGGATGCCTTGTTCCTTGGCGCCTTCGAGGATGTCCTGCAGGCAGTCGACGTATTCGTCGAGGTCGTCGATCAGGTACACCTGGGTCGAGATCGGACGCTTGCCCGAGATCGGCGAGCGCGGCGGCTGCGGACGGCCGTTCACGTTCTCCTGGTCGATCAGGTAGAACTCCAGCTCGAAGGCGGCGCAGATGGTCAGGCCCAGCTCGTCGAACTTGCTCACGACCTGGCGCAGCACTTCACGCGGGTCGGCGAAGAACGGCTCGCCTTCAAGTTCGTGCATGGTCATCAGCAGTTGCGCGGTCGGGCGCTTCTGCCAAGGCTCGTTGCAGAGGGTATCGGGGATCGGATAGCAGATGCGGTCGGCATCGCCGATGTCCAGGCCAAGGCCCGTGCTTTCGACGGTCGAACCGTTGATGTCCAGGGCGAAGAGGGAGGCCGGCAGGTTGATGCCTTTCTCGTAAACCTTGTGCAGGCTCGTGCGTTCGATGCGCTTGCCACGCACCACACCATTCATATCTGCAATCAGAAGGTCAACGTAGAGAACCTCAGGATGTTCCTTAAGGAACGCGTTCGCTTCGTTAAGCTGAACGGCACGCGGGGGTACCGACATGATGCAACACCTTTGTTGTTAAAAATATCAATCAATGGGGGCTTGCAGGTTCAGTCAACGCGAAAGCCTTGCCGAAGTCAAGCCAGCCCCATCATGCCCTAAAACGGCGCTCAAGCGGCATTTTTGCTGCAATTGAGGGCGTCAGCAAGGCCTGCTTTGGTAGCGCAGCGGCGATCTTGAGCGGGGCGTGTTCTATTTTTTACGGGGGTGTTGTGTAAAAAAATGAACAGCGCTAAGCTCGGTCGCAACCCATAACAGCAATAATACCGGGGGTTACATGTCTCGCCTGCCGACAACTGGCGTCACCGGCCGCACCGCGCGGATCGGTCTGCACGCCTGCCACACCGAGCGCAAACGCGGCCCGGTGGTGTGCCGCAACCTGGCCGCAATAATTGACGGCCTTGGCCATCTGCCCGGGAGCGCACCCTCATTTGTCATCGACTGCCATCACTATAGCGGGCTCCTCGCCCTTGCGGGCAACACCCGTGACGGCGGCCCTGTGCCAGGTGCTTTGCTTTAGCGTCGTGCGGCATCCAGAATGATCAGGACGGCCCAGCTTGGGCGTCCTGACGACAGTCCAGACATTTGCCTCCTGAGGTATTTATGAGTAACAACCTCGACCAGCTCACCGATTGGTTGAAAGAGCACAAGATCACCGAAGTCGAGTGTCTGATCAGCGACCTCACCGGGATCACGCGTGGCAAGATCTCCCCGACCAACAAGTTCATCGCCGAGAAGGGCATGCGCCTGCCCGAAAGCGTGCTGCTGCAGACCGTGACCGGCGATTATGTCGACGATGACATCTATTACGAGCTGCTCGACCCGGCAGACATCGACATGATCTGCCGTCCCGACGAGAACGCGGTGTTCCTCGTGCCGTGGGCCGTCGAGCCGACCGCCCAGGTGATCCACGACACCTACGACAAGCAGGGCAACCCGGTCGAGCTGTCGCCGCGCAACGTGCTCAAGAAAGTGCTCAAACTGTATGCCGAGAAGGGCTGGCAGCCGATCGTGGCGCCGGAGATGGAGTTCTACCTGACCAAGCGCTGCGAAGACCCGGACTTCCCGCTGCAGCCGCCGATTGGCCGCTCCGGGCGCCCGGAAACCGGCCGCCAGTCGTTCTCCATCGAAGCCGCCAACGAATTCGACCCGCTGTTCGAAGACGTCTATGACTGGTGCGAGCTGCAGAACCTGGACCTCGACACGCTGATCCACGAAGACGGCACCGCGCAGATGGAGATCAACTTCCGTCATGGCAACGCGCTGTCGCTGGCCGACCAGATCCTGGTGTTCAAGCGCACCATGCGCGAGGCCGCGCTCAAGCACAACGTGGCCGCCACCTTCATGGCCAAGCCGATGACCGGCGAGCCGGGCAGTGCGATGCACCTGCACCAGAGCATCATCGACGTGCACACCGGCAAGAACATCTTCTCCAACGAAGACGGCAGCATGAGCCAGCTGTTCCTGAACCACGTGGGCGGCCTGCAGAAGTTCATTCCGTCGGTGTTGCCGCTGTTCGCGCCCAACGTCAACTCGTTCCGCCGCTTCCTGCCCGACACCTCGGCGCCGGTGAACGTGGAGTGGGGCGAAGAGAACCGCACCGTGGGCCTGCGCGTACCGGATGCCGGCCCGCAGAACCGCCGCGTCGAGAACCGCCTGCCGGGCGCCGATGCCAACCCGTACCTGGCCATCGCCGCGAGCCTGCTGTGTGGCTACATCGGCATGGTCGAGGGCATCAACCCGAGCGCCCCGGTCAAGGGCCGTGGCTACGAGCGTCGCAACCTGCGCCTGCCGCTGACCATCGAGGATGCGCTGGAGCGCATGGAAAACTGCAGCGCACTGGAGCCCTACCTGGGCAAGAAATTCATTGCCGGCTACGTCGCGACCAAACGCGCCGAGCATGAAAACTTCAAGCGCGTGATCAGCTCCTGGGAACGCGAGTTCCTGCTGTTCGCGGTCTGATAAACCCGGGGCCGCAGGAGCGCGGCCGTCAGTCATCGGAGAAGCACATGAGCGTCAACAACCCGCAAACCCGCGAGTGGCAAGCCCTGAGTCGTGATCATCACCTGGCCCCGTTCAGTGACTACAAGCAGCTGAAGGAAAAAGGCCCGCGCATCATCACCAAGGCCAAGGGCGTGCACCTGTGGGACAGCGAGGGCAACAAGATCCTCGACGGCATGGCCGGGCTGTGGTGCGTGGCGATCGGCTACGGGCGTGACGAACTGGCCGAGGCTGCGGCCGCGCAGATGCGCGAACTGCCGTACTACAACCTGTTCTTCCAGACCGCGCACCCGCCGGCACTGGAGCTGGCCAAGGCGATTGCCGAGGTGGCCCCGGCCGGCATGAGCCATGTGTTCTTCACCGGCTCGGGCTCGGAGGGCAACGACACCGTGCTGCGCCTGGTGCGTCACTACTGGGCGCTCAAAGGCAAGAAGCAGAAGAAGGTCATCATTGGCCGGGTCAACGGCTACCACGGTTCGACCGTGGCCGGCGCCAGCCTGGGCGGCATGTCGGGCATGCACGAGCAGGGCGACCTGCCGATTCCGGGCATCGTGCACATCCCGCAGCCGTACTGGTTCGGCGAGGGTGGCGACATGACCCCGGACGCGTTCGGCATCTGGGCGGCCGAGCAACTGGAGAAGAAGATTCTCGAGGTTGGCGAAGACAACGTCGCGGCCTTTATTGCCGAGCCGATCCAGGGCGCCGGCGGCGTGATCATCCCGCCTGACAGCTACTGGCCGAAGGTGAAGGAAATCCTGGCCAGGTACGACATCCTGTTCGTGGCCGACGAAGTGATCTGTGGCTTCGGGCGCACCGGTCAGTGGTTCGGCGCCGATTACTACGACCTCAAGCCTGACCTGATGACCATCGCCAAGGGCCTGACCTCCGGCTACATCCCCATGGGTGGCGTGATCGTGCGCGACGAGGTGGCGGCGGTGGTCAGCGAGGGCGGCGACTTCAACCACGGCTTCACCTATTCCGGCCACCCGGTGGCGGCCGCGGTGGGCCTGGAAAACCTGCGGATTCTGCGCGATGAAAAGATCATCGAGCGGGTTCACACGGAAACGGCACCCTATTTGCAGAAACGTCTGCGCGAGCTAAACGATCACCCGTTGGTGGGCGAGGTACGCGGCCTGGGCATGCTCGGCGCGATCGAGCTGGTCAAGGACAAGGCAACCCGTAGCCGTTACGAAGGCAAGGGCGTGGGCATGATCTGCCGCCAGTTCTGCTTCGACAACGGGCTGATCATGCGCGCCGTGGGCGACACCATGATCATTGCACCGCCGCTGGTAATCAGCCGTGAAGAGATCGACGAACTGCTGGAAAAGGCGCGCAAATGCCTGGACCTGACGCTCGAAGCACTGCAGTAACCAGGTGCTAGGCTGAGCGTGGGGGCGTGGCAATCCGGGCGGCGCTCTGGTTGAAAGAGCGCCACGGATCTTGCCAGACTAGCGACTGTTTCAGTCGCCCAGCGCTTGCACCGCACGAGTCGGTCGCTGAACAGACGGTTTCATATAAAAATTCTGGAGCATTACGCATGAAAAAAATGGGCAAGACGCTGTTGGCCGCTACCCTCGCCGGGGTGATGGCAGGTGCTGTTCAGGCGGATGACAAGGTGCTGCACGTCTATAACTGGTCCGACTACATTGCCCCGGACACCGTGGCCAAGTTCGAGAAGCAGTCGGGCATCAAGGTGGTCTACGACGTGTTCGACAGCAACGAAACCCTGGAAGCCAAGCTGCTGGCTGGCAAGTCGGGCTACGACGTGGTGGTGCCGTCGAACAACTTCCTGGCCAAGCAGATCAAGGCCGCGTCTACCAGGAACTGGACAAGTCCAAGCTGCCCAACTGGAAGAACCTCGACAGCGACCTGCTCAAGGCCGTTGGCGACGCCAGCGACCAGGGCAACCAGCACGCCTTCCCGTACATGTGGGGCAGCATCGGCATCGGCTACAACCCCGAGAAGGTCAAGGCCGCGCTGGGCGTCGACAAGATCGACTCGTGGGATGTGGTGTTCAAGCCGGAAAACATCGCCAAGCTCAAGAGCTGCGGCGTGAGCTTCCTCGACGCGCCGACCGAAATGATTCCGGCAGCCCTGCACTACCTGGGCAAGCCGACCAACAGCAAGGACAAGGCAGACCTGAAGGCCGCCGAAGAGCTGTTCCTGAGCATCCGCCCATCGGTGGCGTACTTCCATTCCTCCAAGTACATCTCGGACCTGGCCAACGGCAACATCTGCGTGGCCGTGGGTTACTCGGGTGACCTGGAGCAATCCAAGGCCCGTGCCCACGAAGCGGGTGACAAGGTCAAGCTGGCCTACAGTATTCCGAAGGAAGGTGCCGGTACGTTCTACGACATGGTCGCGATTCCCAAGGACGCCACCAACGTCGATGCCGCCTACCAGTTCATGAACTTCCTGATGCAGCCGGAAATCATGGCCGAGATCACCAACGCGGTGCGCTTCCCGAACGGCAACAAGGCAGCGACTGCGCTGGTGGACAAGGACATTTCCGGTGATCCGAGCATCTACCCGTCGGATGCGGTGAAGGCCAAGCTGTACGCCATCAGTGACCTGGACGCACCTACTCTGCGCCTGATCACCCGCAGCTGGACCAAGATCAAATCTGGCAAATAAATCCGGTTTTTCCCGTCAGGCACTGAAAAACAGTGCCTGAACGGGGCTTCAAGGCAAATTCTTTTTGCCGGATGGGTGTATCGAAGGTAAGTTGCGCGCCGGTTTGCCGGTACCGCAGGTGTTTCTGCCGTACGACTTGGGCACTTTTGTAGAGGACCTCCCACTTGTCTACTTCACTCTTTCGCAAGGCCGTCATGGCTGGAGCGGGTCTGACGCTGGCGTTCAGCGTCCAAGCGGCGCCCACGGTGCACATTTACAACTGGTCGGACTACATCGGCCAGACCACCCTCGCGGACTTCGAGAAGGCCACCGGGATCAAGCCGGTGCAAGACGTCTTCGATTCCAACGAAACCCTGGAAGGCAAGCTGCTGGCCGGTCGCACCGGCTATGACGTGGTGGTGCCGTCCAACCATTTCCTGGGCAAGCAGATCAAGGCGGGCGCATTCCAGAAGCTCGACAAGGCGCTGCTGCCCAATTATTCGAACCTCGACCCGGCGCTGATGCAGCGTCTGGAAAAGAACGACCCGGGCAACCAGTACGCGGTCCCCTACCTGTGGGGCACCAATGGCATCGGCTACAACGTCGAGAAGGTCAAGGCCGCGCTGGGTGTCGACACGATCGATTCGTGGGCCGTGCTGTTCGAGCCTGAAAACATCAAGAAGCTCTCTGCGTGCGGTGTCGCGTTCCTCGACTCGGCGGACGAGATGCTGCCGGCGGTGCTCAACTACATGGGGCGCGACCCCAACAGCACCAACCCCAAGGACTACGCCGACGCCGAGCAGAAGCTGCTGGCGGTGCGTCCTTACATCACCTACTTCCACTCCTCCAAGTACATCTCGGACCTGGCCAACGGCGACATCTGCGTAGCCGCAGGGTTTTCCGGCGACATCTTCCAGGCCAAGTCGCGTGCCGAAGAGGCCGGCAAGGGCGTGGCGCTCAAGTACGTGATCCCCAAGGAAGGCGGCAACCTCTGGTTCGACATGCTGGCGATCCCCAAGGACTCGACCCACCTCAAAGAGGCCCATGCATTCATCAACTATCTGCTCAAGCCTGAGGTCATTGCCCAGGTCAGCGATTACGTCGGCTACGCCAACCCGAACCCCAAGGCTGGCGAACTCATGGACCAGAGCGTGCGAACCGACGCAGCGGTTTACCCACCGCAAGAGGTGCTGGACAAGCTGTACGTCAATTCCGAGTTACCGCCCAAGATACAACGTTTGATGACCCGCAGCTGGACCAAGGTCAAGTCGGGCAAGTAACAATCCAGGGCTCGTCACGGCAGGGGCGGGCACCAAAATCTTGTTGGGAGTTTCACACATGGCAGTTGCCTCCGGTGCCTATAAGAAAGCCCTCGAGGGCGATCAGCAACCCAAGACGGTGCTGGTCAAGATCGACCGGGTTACAAAGAAGTTCGACGAAACCGTAGCCGTGGACGATGTGTCCCTGGAGATCAAGAAGGGCGAGATCTTTGCGCTGCTCGGTGGCTCCGGTTCGGGCAAATCGACCTTGCTGCGCATGCTTGCCGGCTTCGAGCGGCCTACCGAAGGGCGCATTTTCCTGGACGGTGTGGACATTACCGACATGCCGCCCTACGAGCGGCCGATCAACATGATGTTCCAGTCGTATGCCTTGTTCCCGCACATGAGTGTGGCGGACAACATTGCCTTCGGTCTCAAGCAGGACAAGATGACCAAGCAGGAGATCGAGGCGCGTGTCGGTGAGATGCTCAAGCTGGTGCATATGACCCAGTACGCCAAGCGCAAGCCGCACCAGCTTTCGGGCGGCCAGCGTCAGCGCGTGGCCCTGGCCCGCTCGCTGGCCAAGCGCCCCAAGCTGCTGCTGCTCGACGAACCGATGGGGGCGCTGGACAAGAAGCTGCGCTCGCAGATGCAACTGGAACTGGTGCAGATCATCGAACGCGTCGGTGTGACCTGCGTGATGGTCACCCACGACCAGGAAGAGGCCATGACCATGGCCCAGCGCATCGCCATCATGCACCTGGGCTGGATCGCCCAGATCGGTAGCCCGATCGACGTCTATGAAACCCCCACCAGCCGCCTGGTGTGCGAGTTCATCGGCAACGTCAACCTGTTCGACGGTGAAGTGGTGGACGACGCCGAAGGCCACGCGCTGATTTCCAGCCCCGAACTGGAGCGCAAGATCTACGTCGGCCATGGCGTGACCACCTCGGTGGAAGACAAGCGCATCACCTATGCACTGCGCCCCGAAAAGCTGCTGGTAACCACCGAGCAGCCGAGCTTCGAGTTCAACTGGTCGCGTGGCAAGGTGCACGACATCGCCTACCTGGGTGGTCATTCGGTGTTCTACGTCGAGTTGCCGAGCGGCAAGATCGTGCAGTCGTTCGTGGCCAACGCCGAGCGTCAGGGCACCCGTCCGACCTGGGACGATGAAGTCTTCGTGTGGTGGGAAGACGACAGCGGCGTGGTCCTGCGGTCATGAAGATCCGCAAGCTCAAGCGAGCGATCAACCGGTTGATACCCGAGGGCCGCCATCTGGTGATTGGCGTCCCGTTCCTGTGGCTGTTCCTGTTCTTCATGCTGCCGTTCTTCATCGTGCTGAAGATCAGCTTTGCCGAAGCCGACGTGGCGATCCCGCCGTACACCGAGATCTACACCTACCTCGAAGGCAAGGTGCAGTTGGTGCTGAACCTGGCCAACTACGGCCTGCTGAGCGAAGACGAGCTGTATATCTCGGCGTATCTGGGCTCGTTGAAGATGGCCCTGATCAGTACCGTGCTGTGCTTGCTGATCGGTTTTCCGATGGCGTACTCCATCGCCAATGCGCGCAAGGAAATGCAGACCGTATTGCTGCTGCTGATCATGATGCCGACCTGGACGGCGATCCTGATCCGGGTGTACGCCTGGATGGGCATCCTCAGCAACAACGGGTTGCTCAACGCCTTCCTGATGTGGCTGGGGCTGATCGATCAGCCGCTGCAGATCCTCAACACCAACCTGGCGGTGTACATCGGTGTGGTCTATTCGTACCTGCCGTTCATGATCCTGCCGCTCTACGCGAACCTGGTCAAACATGACCAGAGCCTGCTGGAGGCCGCATCGGACCTGGGTTCGAGTACCTTCAACAGCTTCTGGAAGATCACCGTGCCGCTGGCCAAGAACGGCATCGTCGCCGGCTGCATGCTGGTGTTCATCCCGGTGGTGGGCGAGTTCGTCATCCCCGAGCTGCTGGGCGGCCCGGAAACCTTGATGATCGGTAAAGTGCTGTGGCAGGAATTCTTCAACAACCGCGACTGGCCGGTGGCGTCGGCCCTGGCGGTAGTGATGCTGGCGATCCTGATCGTGCCGATCCTGCTGTTCAACCGCAGTCAGGCCAAAGAGATGGAGGGCAGGGCATGAAGCGTTTCAGTTTCTCCAAACTGATGTTGGTGCTGGGCTTGCTGTTCATCTACCTGCCCATGCTGATCCTGGTGATCTACTCGTTCAACGCCTCCAAGCTGGTGACGGTGTGGGGCGGCTGGTCGGTGAAGTGGTACGTCGGCCTGCTCGACAACACCCAGCTGATGGGGTCGGTGATGCGCTCGCTGGAGATCGCCTGCTACACCGCGATTGCCGCCGTGGCGCTGGGTACCCTGGCGGCTTTCGTGCTGACCCGGGTGACCCGCTTCAAGGGCCGCACGCTGTTCGGTGGCCTGGTCACCGCGCCGCTGGTGATGCCCGAGGTGATCACCGGCCTGTCGCTGTTGCTGCTGTTCGTGGCCATGGCGCAGATGATCGGCTGGCCGCAGGAGCGTGGTCTTGTCACCATCTGGATCGCCCACACCACGTTCTGCGCGGCGTATGTGGCGGTGGTGGTGTCGGCGCGCCTGCGCGAGCTGGACCTGTCCATCGAAGAGGCCGCCATGGACCTGGGGGCGCGGCCGTGGAAGGTGTTCTTCCTGATCACCATCCCGATGATCGCGCCGTCGCTGGCGGCGGGCGGCATGATGTCGTTCGCGCTGTCGCTGGATGACCTGGTGCTGGCCAGCTTCGTGTCGGGGCCGGGTTCGACCACCTTGCCGATGGAAGTGTTCTCGGCGGTGCGCCTGGGCGTGAAGCCGGAGATCAACGCGGTGGCCAGCCTGATCCTGCTCAGCGTGTCGCTGGTGACCTTCATGGTGTGGTACTTCAGCCGTCGTGCCGAAGAGCGCCGCAAACGTGCGATCCAGCAGGCCATCGAAGAAAGCGCGGCCGATTCGTGGAAGCAGCCGGACGTGCGTCGCGCTACCGCCGCGCAGGTCTCGGCCTGATCTGACGGCCCCTTCGCTGGCAAGCCAGCTCCCACAGGTAAGTCACTGTCCTTGAGAGAGGGGTGCCATCGCCTGTGGGAGCTGGCTTTGCCAGTGAAGGGGGTCAAGGCCCCAGTAAAGGCAGGGTAAAGTGCCTGTCTCATGAGCACTGATAACCCTGTGGG
>NZ_JAAHBU010000329.1 GCF_010671725.1 Pseudomonas brassicae
AAAAGCCGATCAGGCCTTCGAGCTCGCTGCGGTTGCGGTTGGCCACCGGGCTGCCAAAGCGCACGTCGACCTGGCCGGTGTAGCGGTACAGCAAGACGTTGAACGCGGCCAGCAGCACCATGAACAACGAGACGTTGTGCTGCCGGGCAAAGCCGCGCACCTGCTCGGCCAGCTCCGTCTCCAGCGCCAGCGCCAGGCGCTCGCCGTTGAAGCTGGGCGAGGTCGGGCGCGGGTGATCGAGCGGCAGTTCCAGCACCGGGTGATCGTCACCGAGCTTTTCACGCCAGTACGCCAACTGTCGTTCCTGCTCGCCAGCTTCCAGCCAGCGGCGCTGCCACAGGCCGTAGTCGGCGTACTGGATCGGCAGGGCCTCGAACTGCGGCTCCAGGCCCTGGGCATAGGCATCGTAGGCGCGACTGAACTCTTCGATCAGCACGTTCATCGACCAGCCGTCGGACACGATGTGGTGCAAGGTCAGCAGCAACACATGCTCTTGATCAGCCAATGCCAGCAGACGCAGGCGCAGTAGCGGGCCGTGCTCGAGGTCGAACGGGCGCACCGACTCCATCTGTGCTTCGTGCTGCACGCGGCGCTCGCGCGCGTCGGCAGGCAGGTCGGCAAGGTCGACCCGTTCAAGACGCACCGGTTGCGCCAATGGCACCTGGCGCAGGCTGTCGTCGGGCTGGGGCTGGAATACCGTGCGCAGCGCTTCGTGGCGGGCCACCAGCAGGGCAAAGGCGCGCTCCAGCGCAGCGACGTTCAGCGCACCGCTCAGGCGCACCGCCCCCGGCAGGTTGTAGGCGCCACTGTGCGGGTCCATCTGCCACAGAAACCACATGCGCTGCTGGGCATACGATAGCGCCAGGCGATCCGGCGCCTGTACCCCGGCCGGGATTGGAAACTGCGAAAAGTCCAGGCCTTCCTTGCTCAAGGCTTGCAGGAACAGGCTGCGCTTCTCCAACGGCAATTCAATGAAGCGGCAGGCGAGTTGGAGGGACTTTTCAGCATTCATCTGATTGCTTCCGTACACGTTGACTATCGGGGCGAAGGCCCGGCTATCCCTACGAAACGGATACACCACACGAAAAATTAAGCACCCGAGCGCGCCTGTGCGTGCCGGCTAATTCGCCGCGCCGTCGAGCGTCTATAGAACAAACCCGCTGCACAAAGGTCGCTGCCCCATGCCTTCTGCCTCCTCTCTCAGCCAGACCATCACACGTGGCCTGCGCAGGCTCACCGGTTCACAGGCGCCACGCGCCTATCGCCTGTTCGACGTGACCCTCAAACAGCGCATCGAACTCAGCCCGTCGCTGAGCCGGCTGGTGTTCACCGGCCCGCAGGTGGCCCACATGCAGACCCTGGCGGCCGACCAGCGGGTCAAGCTATTGTTCCCCGGCGCCGACGGCAGCCCGCCCAACCTGCCCGACGGCCTGCACTGGAACGAAGCCCGACGGGCGCTGAGCGAGGCCCAGCGCCCGCCCATGCGCACCTACACGATTCGCGCCCTGCGCCGCGAACTGAATGAAGTCGATATCGATTTCGTCATGCACGGCGTCAACGGCCCTGCATCCGCCTGGGCCACCCACGCGTGCAGCGGCGACCGCCTGCAGATCCTCGCCCCCAACCTGGCCTTTGCCGGCGACCCGGGCGGCTATGAATGGAACCCGCCAGCGGGGGTGCGCAACATCCTGCTGGTCGGCGACGAAACGGCGCTGCCGGCCATTGCGGGCATCCTTGAAGGGCTGGCCGAGCAGGCCGACCCGCCGCAGGTTCAGGCCTACATCGAGGTGCCGCTGCAACAGGATTGTCTGGCCCTGCCCTGCAACCCGCATATCACCCTGCACTGGCTACCCCGCGACCAGTCGGGCAGCCAGCAGGGCGATGCCATGCTGCACGCGGTCACGCACCTGGCCGAGCTGCCGGCCACGCGAGCGGCAGCCAGCACGCCGCTGGAAGAAGTGGATATCGAGCGCCAGATCCTGTGGGAGCGCGCCAGCCGCAGCGCGCACGCGTTCTATGCCTGGGTCGCGGGCGAGTCCGGCGCGGTGATGCGGATCCGGCGCTTCCTGATCAACGAGCACGGCCTGGACCGCCGCGCGCTGACGCTGATGGGATATTGGCGCGCAGGGCGCACCCTCGAGTAGAGTTGGCACATCGCCAGCGCTTTGATTTCAAAGGCCACGGGCGGCAGGTCGCAGCCTTTGAAACATTTGCTTGCATTTTTTAATGCAGGATCTTTGCTTCTCATTCGTCCTAACAGTTACCAATGCACCGTTTCGAGCGAGCCCAAGCCCTGACACCCCGTGTTGCCGGGGTGCTCTGGTTGCTCATGCTCATCACACTCCGAATTGAAGTTGCCTGCCCAATGTCGAAAAAATCACGTTCAAAACTCTGGTTTCTGGTTCATAGCTGGCTGACCCTGCCAATCTGGTTCTTTGTGCTGATCGTGTGCTTCACAGGGACACTGGCGGTGGTGAGCCAGGAGATCGTCTGGTTGGCACAACCGGAAATCCGTGCCTCCCAGCCCGACGGCGACCCGCCGCTGCTGAGCCTGGACGAGATCAGAAGCGCGGTAGAACGTGCGCAGCCGGGGGTGTATGTGAGCACCATCATCCGCCCCGACGAGTCGCATTTCGCCCTGAGCGTCAGCGTCACCTACCCCGACACCCGCTCCACCACGCTGTATGTCAACCCGTACACCGGCGTGATCCAGGGCCAGGCGGCACAGTTCAACTTCCAGGCCTTCACCCGCGCCCTGCACGGCTGGTGGCTGGTGCCGTTCACCAATGGTTTCAGCTGGGGCTGGTACCTGGTGTCGTTCCTGGCGCTGCCGATGCTCGCCTCGCTGGTCACCGGCCTGGTGGTGTACAAGCGCTTCTGGAAGGGCTTCCTCAAGCCGACCTTGCGCCTCAAGCACGGCGCCCGAATCTTCTGGGGCGACTTCCACCGGCTGTGTGGCATCTGGTCGATCTGGTTCATCGCGGTGATTTCGATCACCGGCATCTGGTTCCTGATCCAGGCGATCCTGTATGACAACCAGATCTCGATTTCCAGCAACCCGGTACTGCCGGTGATCGCCCGCGAGAACGTGCCCACCTCCGAAGCCGGGCAACCCGCCAAGGTACTGAGCCTGGACGCGGTGGAAAATATCGCCATCAGCAAGATCCCGGGGCTGGATGTCAGCTTCATCAGCCTGCCGAGCAATGCCTACAGCCATGTTTCCGTGGGTGGCCGCAGTTGGTACCCGCTGATGTACCAGACCGCGTCGATCAACCCCTACAGCGGCGAAATCGAAGCCCACGAACTGCTCTCGGACCGCAGCAAGCTGGAGTTCGTCACCGAATCCATGCGCCCGCTGCACACCGGCGACTTCGGCGGTATCTGGATCAAGCTGATCTGGTTCCTGTTCGGCCTGATCCTGAGCATGATGGTGCTCAGCGGCCTGCTGATCTGGACCAAGCGCACCGCCATCGCCACCGCCGCCGCGCTCAAGCGCAGCGAAAAGCCCGCACGCGCCAAGCGCACCGCCGTGGCCACCCCAACCCCTTCGGAGAGCCAGGCATGAGCAGCGCAACCGCCGTACAACCGCCCTCACGCCTGCGCCAGCTGTGGCTGAAATGGCGGTTCCACCTCAATGTGCTGTTGCTGCTGGTGCCGCTGGGCTTCATGCCCAAGTACTTCGCCGACGCGGCCCTGTTCCGCGGTGACGAGGGCCTGGGCGAGCGCGAGATCGGTGACGTCCAGGTAGGGCCCTGGAGCCTGAAACTGGCAGAACTGCGCAATGAGGCACCACGCCAGGACGGCCCCGCCGGCTACATGAAAAGCTTCAATGCGAGCCTCTGCCAAGCCTGCATCCCGCAGGTCAAGGCCACCTACCTGCGGATCGGCAAGCCGCGCAGCCTGCGCGCCGCCGGCGGGATCTTCTTTGGCTCACCGTACCGCATGGGCGCTTCGGTGCCCGTCCCGCAAAAGACCAAACCCGACGCCGAGCTGTGGGTCACCATGGAAGGCTGGGATGGCAGCATGCACCAGGGCTCGGTCCCGCTCAGCAAAGCTTCGCCGAGCACCGTGGCCTGGCTCGAAAAACAAGGAGGCAAACCATGATGCCCGTACCTCACCTGCTGCGCCGCCTGGGCGGCGCTGTACTGCTGGCCGGCGCCGGCGCCTTCAGCAGCCTGGCCCTGGCGCACAACCCGATCTGCGAATGCAAGGCGATCGCCGACGACCAGATCCAGTGCACCGGCGGCTTTTCCGACGGCAGCGGCGCACCCGGTGTGACCCTCGACGTGATCGGCTATGACGAAAGCATCCTGGTGCCCGGCAAGCTGGGCAGCGACTCGACACTGACCTTCAAGCGCCCCGGTGCCGAGTTCTACGTGCTGTTCGACGCAGGCCCCGGGCATGTGGTGGAAATCGACCAGGCCGACATCGAGGCACCATGAACACGCCTACCACGACCCAGACCATCCGCCCGGCCGGTGCCGGCCATGAAACCCTGTACGTGCTACTGTTCTGCGCCCTGGTGCTGCTGGTGGCCGGCAGCGTGGTGATGTGGCACGGCAAGCCGGCCGAGACCGTCCAGGTGGCCGCGCACCAGCTCGACGCCCGCCGCGACTTGAGCGCCGGCGAGCAAGGCGTGTATGCCGACCTGCGGGTGACCCTGGATGAAATCCAGTTGCTCCAGCAGGAGCAACAGACCCTCCCGACACCCGCCGAACTGGACGCCGAAGGCTTCGCCCCATTCGCCCGTGACGCCAGTGCGGTCAGCCGCGGTGGCCACACCTGGCAACTGCTGGAGGGCAAGGCCTACCTGGGGCTCAGCCAGGCCAATGAGGTGGCCGGCTCGTTCCTGATGCGCCTGGGCTCGCAGCCCGACAGCCCGGCCGATATCTGGCTCAACCGCAACGCCGCCCTCACCGCCCCTGCCGACCTTGCCGACGCCGCCCTGAACGCCGCCGGCTGGCAACAGGTGGTCGCGCAATTCGATGCCGGGGTCACTCGCCAGCATCGGCACTGAACCCACGGATTCATTTGAGAGAAGACCGCGTGCCCATGTCTATTTCATCGTTGTTCGTTCGACGCCGGCCGCTGCTGGCCGGCCTGCTCGCCCTGTGCATGCTGCCACTGGCACAGGCCGAAGAGGCCAAGCGCCTGCGCATCGGCATTACCCTGCACCCCTACTACAGCTATGTGGCCAACATCGTCGGCGACAAGGCCGAGGTGGTGCCGCTGATCCCGGCCGGCTTCAACCCGCATGCCTATGAACCGCGCGCCGAAGACATCAAGCGCATCGGCACGCTGGACGTGGTGGTGCTCAACGGCGTCGGCCATGACGACTTTGCCGACCGCATGATCGAAGCCAGCGAAAAGCCCAACGTGGCCACCATCGAGGCCAATGCCAACGTGCCCCTGCTGGCGGCCACCGGCATCGCCGCACGCGGCGCGGGCAAGGTGGTCAACCCACACACCTTCCTCTCGATCAGTGCCTCGATTGCCCAGGTCAACAATATTGCCCGCGAACTGGGCAAGCTCGACCCGGCCAACGCCAAGGCCTACACCGCCACGCCCGCGCCTATGGCAAACGCCTGCGCCAGCTTCGCGCAGAGGCCCTGGCCAAGCTGACCAGCGCGCCCAACGCCGACCTGCGCGTGGCCACCGTGCATGCCGCCTATGACTACCTGCTGCGCGAGTTCGGCCTGGAAGTGACCGCCGTGGTCGAACCCGCCCACGGCATCGAACCCAGCCCCAGCCAGTTGAAGAAGACCATCAACCAGCTGCGCGACCTGGATGTGAAAGTGATCTTCTCGGAGCTCGACTTCCCGTCCACCTACGTCGAGACCATCCAGCGTGAGTCGGGCGTACGCCTCTACCCGCTGTCGCACATCTCCTACGGCGACTACAGCGCCGAGAAGTACGAAAAAGAGATGACCAACAACCTCAACACCGTGGTGCGGGCCATCCAGGAGGCGGGCGCATGACCGCTGCCGAGCACATCGCCCAGGCCACGCGCGGCCCCGGCGTCGAGTTCGACGCCGTCGGCCTGACCCTGGGCCGCACCACGATCCTCGACCAGGTGAGCTTCAACGTGCGCCCCGGCAGCGTGCATGCACTGGTCGGCCCCAACGGCGGCGGCAAGAGTTCGCTGATCAAGACACTGCTGGGGCAGATGCCGCACCACGGCCGCCTGAACCTGCACTGGGCCGGCGCCCCGGGCTGCATCGGCTATGTGCCGCAGGCGCTGGAATTCGACCGTGGCCTGCCGATGACCGTGGACGACTTCATGGCTGCCATGTGCCAGCGTCGCCCCGCCTTCCTGGGGCTGTCGCGCCATTACGCGGCGAGCATTGGCCAGGCCCTGGAACGGGTTGGCATGCAGGACAAGCGCAAGCGGCGCATGGGCGCGCTGTCCGGTGGCGAGCGTCAGCGCGTGCTGCTGGCCCAGGGCCTGATCCCTGCCCCGCACCTGCTGGTGCTGGACGAACCGATGTCGGCACTGGACGAGGCCGGCATCCGCATTTTCGAACAGTTGCTGATCGACTGGCGCGCCAGCGGCACCACCGTGCTGTGGATCGAACACGACCTTGAAGCCGTCAAACGCTTGGCCGACCGCGTGACCGGGCTCAACCGGCGCATCCTGTTCGACGCCGTGCCGGAGCAGGCGCTGAGCCCGGACGCGCTGCTGCAACTGTTTTCCACCCACCCGCGCAGTGCTGGCGCGCGACCGGGAGCCACGCCTGATGAACTATGAAGAGTTTCGCCTGATGATCCAGGGGCTGGCGTCCTCGGGCTACCTGCCCGAAGCGCTGGCCTACGGCTTCGTGGTCAACGCACTGCTCGCCGGCCTGCTGATCGGCCCGGTACTGGGCGGCCTGGGCACGCTGGTGGTGGTCAAGCGCTTCGCGTTCTTCTCCGAAGCGGTGGGCCATGCGGCGCTGACCGGGGTGGCCATCGGCATTCTGCTCGGCGAACCCTATACCGGCCCTTACGGCAGCCTGTTCGGCTACTGCCTGCTGTTCGGCGTACTGCTCAACTACCTGCGCAACCGCACCGGGCTGGCCCCGGACACGCTGATCGGGGTGTTCCTGTCGGTGTCGCTGGCGCTGGGCGCGAGCCTGCTGCTGATCCTTGCCGGCAAGATCAACGTGCACATCCTCGAGAACGTGCTGTTCGGCTCGGTACTGACCGTCAACGGCAACGACCTGCTGGTACTGGCGGTAGTCGGGGCACTGGTGCTGGGCCTGAGCCTGCCGCTGTACAACCGCATCATGCTGGCCAGCTTCAACCCGCAACTGGCAGCGGTACGCGGGGTGGCGGTGAAAACCCTGGACTACCTGTTCGTGGTGCTGGTGACGCTGATCACCGTGGCGGCGGTGAAAGTCATCGGCGCAATCCTGGTCGGCGCCCTGCTGGTGATTCCGGCGGCGGCCGCGCGGCTGCTCAGCCAGTCGCTCAAAGGCTTCTTCTGGAGCTCGGTGCTGATCGCCACGATCAGCACCTTGAGCGGCATCCTGCTGCCGATCGTGTTCGACCTGCCACTGCCATCGGGCGCGGCGATCATCCTGGTCGCCGGCATGGCCTTCGCCCTGGCCGCCATCGCCCGCAGCACCTTGCCCAGCCTGAAAGGGAATATCGGATAATGCAGACATTTCGCCAACTGACCCTGCTACTGGCCCTGAGCGGCGCCTTCAGCGCCAGCGCCTTCGCCGCCCAGAGCAACCGCCCGGTGCAGGTACTGGCCTCGCTGCCGATCACCTATGGCCTGGGGCAACTGCTGCTCGATGGCAGCGAGGTCAAGCTGCAGCGCGCTGCCGCAGCCAACCTGCCCGGCTCGCGCCAGACCGCCTACTTCAGCGGGCGCGGCGCCTCGGCCCTGGAAAAGATGGCAGTCAACGCCGATGCGGTGATCGGGCTGCGTTCGGTGTGGGCGGACGACCCGCTCTACCCCATGGCACGGCGCAGCAATGTTCGCATCGTCGAGGTGGACGCCGCACGGCCAGTGGACGGCGCCTTGCCAGGCATCGCGCTGCAACCCGGCGCGCCCAAGGATGGCCTGAACAGCCAACCCTGGCTGTCGAGCAACAACCTGGGGCGCATGGCGGATGTCACTGCTGCCGACCTGGTACGCCTGGCGCCTGCTGCCAAAGCCAGGATCGACGCGAACCTGGCCACCCTCAAGCAGCAGCTGCTCAAGCTCAGTGCCGACAGCGAGGCACGCCTGGGGCAGCTCGACAACCTGAGCGTGGTGAGTTTGTCCGAGCGTTTTGGCTACCTGATCGGCGGTCTCAATCTTGAACAGGTAGCGTATAGCGCCCCCGCAGATGAGCAGTGGACGCCCGAGGCGCTGCAACAGCTGAGCGCACTGCTCAAGGACAACGACGTCGCGCTGGTGCTGGATCACCGCCAGCCGAGTGAAGCGGTGAAAGCGGCGATCGCCCAGGCCGGCAGCCGCCTGCTGGTACTGGAGGGCAGCGGCGAGCAGCCGTTGAGCGAACTGCAGGGCAGTATCGATCAGGTGATCAAGGCACTTGCCGGGTAACCACGAAAAAGCCCCAGGCCTCTCGGCCTGGGGCTTTTTTTTTGTACCCTGCCTTCTGTGGCGGCCTTCAGAGCCGCAGCAAGGCCGCCGGCAACGCCCGGCTGAAACGACGCATCACCTCATCCACCTGCTCGGCCGTAATGATCAGCGGCGGCAGGAAGCGCACCACACACCCATTGCGCCCTCCCAGCTCGATGATCAGGCCGCGCTTGAGGCACTCGTTCTGGATCAGCGAGGCCAGCGTGCCGAACCCGGGCGGGTGGCCCAGCGCGTCCACTGCACCTTGCGGGTCGACAATCTCCACCCCGAGCATCAGGCCGCGACCGCGGATATCGCCCAGGTGCGGGAAATCACGCTGCAGCACCGCCAGGTGCTCGCACAGGCGCGCGCCATGGCCTGGGCATGGGCCGCCACATCGTGCTGCTTGAGGTAGCGCATGACCGCCGACCCCGCTGCCATGGCCATCTGGTTGCCACGGAACGTCCCGGCATGCGCACCCGGCAACCAGCTGTCCAGCCAGTCGCGGTACACCACCACGGCCAGCGGCAGGCTGCCGCCAATCGCCTTGGACAGCACCACCACGTCGGGCACGATACCGGCGTGTTCAAAGGCGAACATCTTGCCCGTACGCGCAAAGCCGCTCTGGATCTCGTCGACGATCAGCGCCACACCGGCCTGCTCGGTGATCCGCCGCACGCCGCGCAGCCAGTCCAGGTCGGCCGGAATCATGCCCCCTTCGCCCTGCACCACTTCGACAATCACCGCCGCCGGCAATGCCACACCGCCCTCCGGGTCGTTGAGCAGGTTTTCCAGGTAACGCAGGTTGACCTGCACGCCCTGCTCGCCCCCCAACCCGAACGGGCAACGGTAGTCGTACGGGTACGGCAGGAACTGCACGCCGTTGCCCAGCAGTGCGCCCATGGGCTTTTTCGGCCCCAGGCTGCCCATCAGGCTCAGTGCCCCCAGGCTCATGCCGTGGTAGCCGCCCTGGAATGACAGCACCGTGCTGCGCCCGGTGGCGGTGCGTACCAGCTTCAATGCCGCCTCGACCGCGTCGGTGCCGGTGGGGCCACAGAACTGGATCTTCGCCTCGGCGCGCAGCGCCACCGGCAGCAGGCCGAACAGGTCCTGCACGAACTGGTCCTTGACCGGTGTGGTCAGGTCCAGCGTATGCAACGGCAGCTCATCGGCCAGCACCTGCTGGATCGCTTCGATCACCACCGGGTGATTGTGGCCCAGGGCCAAGGTGCCGGCACCCGCCAGGCAATCGATGAACTCGCGGCCCTCGACGTCTTCGACGTAGAGCCCACGGGCGCGCTTGAGCGCCAGCGGGATCCGCCGCGGATAACTGCGCGCATTGGACTCCTGCTGCTTCTGGCGAGCCAGCAATGGCGACTCGTCGAAATGGTAAAGCGTTTCGCCAGGCTCGACGGCTGAAGAAGCCGGCTGTGCCTGGGCAAGGCGGGTAGCGACTGACATCTGAAGTAACCCTCGCAAGCAAGCGGATGACCCCACCACGCGCCGTTTGCCAGCGATGTGTCGGGATGTGTTCTCGCTTGAAAGACGCTTCAACGGCCCGCCGATTTAGCGTGCGCATACCGCTTTAGAGGGTTTTGTACATCAGTTGCAGGTGCAGGCCGTGAAAAACCAGGGGCGGGCGTCGCAGGCGTAGCCCTGGCGCGCGAAAAAACCCAACGCCGAGGCTGTGCTGTAGAGCATCGCGCGCGGGCATCCCCAGCCGCGCAGCGCCTGCTCCAGGTCTTGCACCAACGCCCGCCCGATGCCCCGGCGCCAGTAGCCGGGCTGCACGAAACATTGGCAGACCTCACCGCTGCGCAGCGCCAGCCCGGTGGCCACCGGGCGCCCCTGCCAGCGCCCCAGGTTGAGGTGCAACGCCGGGTCGCCGAGCCAGCGGGCAATTTGCGCCCGCTGCTTGCTGCGCGACCAGGCCTCGATGACTCGCGCCTGGCCCTGATGATCGGCGCCCGCACCCTCGGCAATGGTCTGGCGCATCAACCGCTCGACCACTGCAGCCTCGGCCAGCCTGGCCTTGATGATGCGAATCCGTGCGTCCATGCCTGCCACCTCGCTGCTGCCGGGCACCCACTTTAACGGCGCAAGCACCTGCTGACGAGGCGTACAGGGTTACACCTGATGTACCCGCAACGGCATCTGCAGCAGCACCCGCAGGCCGTCGGCACGGCTGTCGAACTGCAGCGCACAGGCACAGCGCTGCACGATCGCCTGCACGATCGCCAGGCCCAGGCCGCACCCTTCGCTGTGGCCATTGCGCCAGAAACGCTGGGTCACATGTTCGAGGTTCTGCGGGTCGATGCCCGGGCCGTGGTCGCGCACCACAAAAGCCACCCGGTGCGCCTCGAGCTGCACCTGCAGCTCTACCGGCGCACCCGGCGCACTGTGGCGCAAGGCGTTGTCCAGCAGGTTGCGCAGCGCCGCCACCGCCAGGGTCGCGGGCATGTCCGGGTACACCTGGGCGGCGCGTTCCGGCGCCTGCAGCAGGATGCGCCGGTTGTCGCCCAGGCCGGCGTCCTGGATGGCCAGGCGGGCGATCTGCTCGGCGCTGTACGATACCCCATCGTCAAACGACAGGCTGCCCTCCACGCGTGCCAGCAACAGCAACTGCTCCAGGGTCCGGTGCAGGCGGTCGGCACCCTGCTCGGCATGTTCGAGGGCCTGCTCGCGGACCGCACCATCGGTCATGCGCGCACCTGCAGGTGGGTCTTGATCGCGGTCAGCGGGCTGCGCAGCTCGTGGGCTGCATCGCCGGTCAGGCGCCGTTCGCGCTCGATGGTCTGGCCGATGCGCTGGAACAGCTGGTTCTGGGTTTCGAGCAAGGGTTGCAACTCGCTGGGCAAAGCGCGTACCTGCAGGGGCTCCAGCGAATCGGGGCTGCGCTTGCGCAACGCATCACGCATGCGGTTGAGCGGCGCCAAGCCCTTGCCGACACCCAGCCACAGCAGGCCCAGGCTGCCAAGCAGGGCCACCAGCACCGGCGCCGAGGCGGCGAGCAGGATCGAACGATTCAGCGCTTCGCGCTCCAGATGCCGGTCGGCCGTGGTGATTCGCACATCGCCGCGCGCGTAGGTGAAGCTGCGCCACAACGAGCCGTCGATCACCTGGTCATGAAAGCCGCTGCGCTGGTCGTCCAGGGTCTGCTCGGCATGGTTGTGGCTGCGCGCCAGAATCTCGCCGCGCAGCGAACTGACCTGGCACGCCATGCCGTCCGGAATGCTCAACTGGTCGGCACTCAGGCGTGTGCCCTCGCCCTTGCTGGTGAGCGGTTGCGGCAGCTGGTCGATCAAGCCGGCGACCATGCGCGCCGAGGCCACCAGGCGCTGGTCGAGGGAAAACATCATCTGCTGGCGCAGGTCGCGCAGCATCCACGCGGCCGCCAGCGCCCAGATCAGCACGAAGGCAGTGCCCAGAATCAGGCTCAGGCGCAGACGCAGGCTCATGGTTCGCAACCTTGCGGCAGTTGCGCAGGCCCCAGGCGGTAACCCAGGCCACGCACGGTCTCGACGATGCCGTTGCCGAGCTTGCGGCGCAGGTGGTGGATGTGCACGTTCAAGGCGTTGCTTTCGACCTCGTCACTGAAACCGTACACGCTGTCCTTGAGCTGCTCACTGGACAGCACCCGGCCGCGGTTCTGCAACAGCGCCTGAAGCAGTGCCTGCTCGCGCCGCGAGAGGTCTACCGGCTGCCGCCCAAGTGCGCCTCGCAACTGCTCGGGTCAAAGCTCAGCGGGCCATGTTCGATGACGTTCACGCAGCGTCCCGCCACCCGCCGCAGCAGGGTATGCAAGCGTGCGGCCAGCTCGCGCAGGTCGAACGGCTTGAGCAGGTAATCGTCGGCACCGGCCTGCAGGCCGTCGACACGATCGGTCACCGCATCGCGCGCCGTCAGGATCAGCACCGGCAGGCTGTGCCCCTGCTGGCGCAGGCGCTGCAGCAGTTTCAGGCCGTCTTCGTCGGGCAACCCCAGGTCCAGCACCATCACGTCGAAATGTGCGGCCTGCAGCATGGCCCGCGCCGCGCTGGCGCTGGCCACGCGATCGACGGTCAGGCCCTGAGCGCTCAGGCCGGCAATGATGCCACTGGCGATCAGCTCATCGTCCTCACAAAGCAGTACGTGCATGGTCGGGCTCGGTCATTGGCAGAAAGGCCCAGTGGGCCACAGGCGGATTAACCGGGGATTATGCCGTCCCAAGGCGCTCACGTCGCCTGCCGGGCGACGGCTGCCCGGCGGTTAACCGTGGGTTAATCCACAGCGGGCAGGCTTGCAGGCTTATCGCACTGCCAAGGCTTCGACATGCGTGTACTCCTGCTAGCCATGCTGTGGCTGTTCAGTTCGCTGGGCCAGGCCCAGCCGTTTGCCAATCCGTTCGCCCAGAGCGACTTTCTGCCGGTGGACCAGGCCTTCGTGTTCACGCATGAACGCCTGCCCTCGGGCGACATGCGCCTGCACTGGCAGATAAGCGACGGCTACTACCTGTACCAGAAGCGCCTGAAATTCGATGGCCTGGCCGCCGAGGCGCTGCCGGCACTGCCGCCCGCCCTGCCCCACAGCGATGAATACTTCGGCCAGACCCAGGTGTACCGCGGCGCGCTCGAACTGGTGATACCGGCGGCGGCCACGGGCGCGCTGCGCATGGGCTGGCAGGGCTGTGCCGATGCCGGCCTGTGCTACCCCCCGCAAACCAGCCCGGTCGACCTTGGCGGTGCCCGCGCAACCACGGCCCAAGCCGGCGACCAGGCACTGGCCGGCAGCCTGCAGCAGGACACCCTGGCGTGGAGCCTGCTGGCCTTCCTCGGCCTGGGTGTGTTGCTGGCGTTCACCCCCTGCTCGCTGCCGATGCTGCCGATTCTCGCCGGCCTGGTGATGGGCAACGGCGCAGCCCTCGGCGCGGCCTGGCGCTGGCCGGCAGCTACGTGCTGAGCATGGCGCTGGTGTATGCCGCCCTCGGGGTGGTGGCCGCGCTGCTCGGTGCCAGCCTGCAGGCCTGGTTGCAACAACCCTGGCTGCTGGGCAGCCTGGCGGCACTGTTCGTGCTGCTGGCGCTG
>NZ_JAAHBU010000033.1 GCF_010671725.1 Pseudomonas brassicae
TGCCAGCGAAGGGCACAGCGTGATTTCAAGCCAAAAAAAACGGGGCCCGAAGGCCCCGTTTCAGTGCAAGACCGCCAGGGTCATGCCAGTTTCTTGTGCCGTACACGGTGCGGCTGTGCCGCGGCATCGCCCAGGCGCTTCTTGCGATCGGCTTCGTACTCGGTGTAGTTGCCTTCGAAGAACACCGCCTGCGAATCGTCTTCATAGGCCAGGATGTGCGTGGCCACACGGTCCAGGAACCACCGATCGTGAGAGATCACAATGGCGGCACCCGGGAAGTCCAGCAGCGCCTCTTCCAGCGAGCGCAGGGTCTCGACGTCGAGGTCGTTGGACGGTTCGTCGAGCAGCAGCACGTTGCCGCCCTCTTTGAGGGTCAGGGCCAGGTGCAGACGGCCACGCTCACCACCGGAGAGGTCCTTGACGAACTTCTGCTGGTCGCCGCCCTTGAAGTTGAAGCGGCCGACGTAGGTACGCGCCGGGATCTCGTAGTTGCCGATGCGGATCTGGTCGGAACCGTCGGAGATCTGCTGGAACACGGTCTTGCCGCCGTCCAGGTCTTCACGGCTCTGGTCGACGCAGGCCAGCTGCACGGTCTCACCGATCTCGATGCTGCCCGAATCCGGTTGTTCCTTGCCCATCAGCATGCGGAACAGGGTCGACTTACCGGCACCGTTACCGCCGATCACGCCAACGATGGCGCCTTTGGGCATGGCGAACGACAGGTTGTCGATCAGCACGCGATCACCGTAACCCTTGGTGACGTTCTTGAACTCGATGACCTTGTCACCCAGGCGCGGGCCGGCCGGGATGTAGATCTCGTTGGTTTCACTGCGCTTCTGGAATTCCTGCGACTGCATTTCCTCGAAACGCTGCAGACGCGCCTTGGACTTGGACTGGCGGGCCTTGGCGCCTTTGCGCACCCACTCCAGCTCTTCCTTCATGGCCTTTTCATGCGCCGACTGCTGCTTGGATTCCTGGGCCAGACGATCGGACTTGGCTTCGAGCCAGCCCGAATAGTTGCCCTCGTACGGAATACCGGCGCCGCGGTCGAGTTCCAGGATCCAGCCGGCGACGTTGTCGAGGAAGTAGCGGTCGTGGGTAATGGCTACCACGGTGCCCGGGAAGTCGTGCAGGAAGTGCTCCAGCCAGGCGACGGAATCGGCGTCCAGGTGGTTGGTCGGCTCATCCAGCAGCAGCATGTCGGGGGCCGACAGCAGCAGGCGGCACAGCGCCACACGGCGCTTCTCGCCACCGGACAGGTGTTCGACCCTGGCGTCCCAGGCCGGCAGGCGCAGCGCGTCGGCGGCGACTTCCAGCTGGCGCTCCAGGTTGTGGCCGTCGCTGGCCTGCAGGATCGACTCGAGCTTGGCCTGCTCGGCGGCCAGCTTGTCGAAGTCGGCATCCGGCTCGGCGTAGGCGGCGTAGACCTCGTCCAGGCGGGCCTGGGCGTCCTTGATCACGCTGACGGCCTCTTCGACCACTTCACGTACGGTCTTGGTCGGGTCCAGTTGCGGCTCTTGCGGCAGGTAGCCGACATTCAGCTCGGGCATCGGACGCGCTTCGCCGTCGAACTCGGTGTCGACGCCGGCCATGATTTTCAGCAGGGTGGATTTGCCCGAGCCGTTGAGGCCGAGCACGCCGATCTTGGCGCCAGGGAAAAAGGACAGTGAAATGTTCTTGAGGATTTCCCGCTTCGGCGGCACAACTTTGCTCAGCCGATGCATGGTGTAGACGTATTGAGCCAAAACGTGAGCTCCAGTAAGTAGGTCAATCAAAGGAGCTGATTGTAGACACAAATGGATACCCCGGCCATGGTCGAGGGCTCACGTCGCGTCGGGTCGCCCAAAGCGGCGGCGCACTCGTTTACCCCTGCATCAGCATTTCCATGATTCCAGCCGCTCGCCTGCGCCGGGACACCTTACGACAGACGGACAACACTGGCACTTTGCCACACTTCAAGGCATGCTAGCCGCCCTCCGGGCGTGGGGCTTATAGTGCGCGCCAGGACTGGTATGCGACAGGAACACCGCACACTGCGCCCACACACGTGTGGGGCAGCGCCCCCCCCTGGCACAGCCTTACCGCAGGAACCCTGTTTGACCAATCTGACTCAGCTTTCATCCCTGCGCAAAGCCGGCACTGCGTCCGGCTCGACGTTGCGTGGCTCGCTGAAAGGGGCGCTGGCGATCCTTGCGCTGCTGCTGCTCGCCCTGCTGTTCTGGCAGGTGATCGAGCAGTATCGGCATACCCTGGCCGATCGTCGCCAGCACAGCCTGGACGCCAGTGCGACCTGGCCGACCACCTGAGCCTGAACATGGCCCTGCAGGCACAGCGCGCGCTCAACCCGTTACAGGCGCACCCGAACGCCCCCGCCGCCGCCGACCTGCCGCCAGTGCTCGCGCATTTGCACGGGCGTCTGCCGGCACTGCGCAGCCTGGCCTGGCTCGATGCCCAGGGCAACGTGCTGCGTGACAGCGCGGGCATCAGCGTCGACCGCCAGGCCCTCGGCGAGCTGCTGCAACGCAGCCACGGCCGGGCGTATTACTTCAGCAACAGCCCCGACAACAGCCTGATCTACCTGCTGCTGCAGCAACCGGGCGATGGCGACCGTGGTTACTGGCTGCTGCGCCTGGCGCCTGACTACTACCGCGAGCTGACGGCACAGCTGGAGCGCCCCGGGCACCCGCTGTGGTTGCTGGAAAACAGCCACAACGCACAGGTCATCGACCGTCACCCGCCTCACGCCGACAGTCCACAGAGCGATGACACGTCGCTGCAGAGCGTCATGCTGGCCTTTATCGACAACAGCGACTGGCAACTGCGCGGCCTGTTCGATGCCGCACACAGTCGCCAGCAACTGCTGCCCGCGCTGATCGGCAAATGCATACTGGGGCTGGTGTGCGCACTGATCCCGCTGTTGGCACTGATCAGCATGCGCCGCCGCCATCGCGCCCTGCAGGAAGGTCGCCGGCGCTATCAGGACATTTTCGAAGGCACCGGCGTGGCGCTGTGCGTGCTCGACCTGTCCGGCCTTGATGCACTGCTGGAGCGTCAACGCCTGCGCAGCACCGAAGCGCTGGCCCAGCGACTGGCCAACGACCTGTCATTGCGCAGCACGCTGCTGCGTGAGCTGAAAATCACCGAAGTCAATCAGGTGGCCCTGCAACTGCTGGGTGTGGACTGCTGCCAGAGTGCCTGGCGGCGCTTGATCGAAGGGGCGGCGCCGGACGATGACGGCGTCGGCATGCAACTGCTCGACGCGGTGCTCAACGACCAGCGCCTGCTGGAGCTGGAAGTGCGCCTGAGCGACGCACTGGGCCACGATCAGCATTTGTGGCTGATGGTGCGCTTCCCGCAGGAGCGCCGCGATTATCAGGCCGTGATCCTGAGCATCAGCGACATCACCAGCCGCAAGCGCGTGGAGCTGTCGCTGCTGGAGCGCGAGAGCTTCTGGTCGGACGTAGTGCGCACGGTGCCCGACCAACTGTATGTGCAGGATGTGTACAGCCTGCGCATGATCTTCAGCAATCGGCACCTGGGCCAGACCCTGGGCTATGCGCGCAATGAACTGGCGCAGATGGGCGAATACTTCTGGGAAGTGCTGCTGCACCCGCAGGACGCCGAACGGTTCCGCCAGATGCGCCAGCACCAGCGCCAGACCGGTTACATCGAGCAACTTCACTGCCAGTTACGCTTTCGCCACCACGACCAGAGCTGGCGGCGTTACGACATCCGTGAACAGGCCCTGACCCGCGACCCTGCCGGCAACGTGCTGCGCATCATCGGCGTGGCCAAGGACGTCACCGACCAGATCGAGGCCAGCGAGTCGCTGCGCGACAGCGAGCAGCGCTACCGCATGCTCGCCGAGAGCATCAGCGACGTGATCTTCTCCACCGACCCGCGCTTGCAGTTGAACTACGTGAGCCCTTCGGTGCACGCGGTGCTGGGCTATGACGTACAGTGGATCTTCGACAACGGCTGGCAGTCGACCATCGCCAACCCGGCGCAGCTGACAGGCCTGTATACCTTGTTCGAACGGGTCAGCCATGCGCTGACCGAGCCTGCCGCGCTGGAGCAGCTGCGCAACGAAGTGACCACCCAGCTGTTCCTGTTCGACTGCCTGCGCGCCGATGGCCGCAAGATCCCGATCGAACTGCGCGTGGTGCTGGTATGGGACGAGCGCAACCACTTCGAAGGCATCCTCGGCGTTGGCCGCGACATCAGCCAGCAGCGCCGTGCCGAGAAAGACCTGCGCATGGCCGCCACGGTGTTCGAGCACTCGACGTCGGCGATCCTGATCACCGACCCGGCCGGCTACATCGTGCAGGCCAACGAGGCGTTCAGCCGCGTCAGCGGTTATGCGGTGACCGATGTGCTCGACCAGTTGCCGAGCATGCTCACCGTCGACGAACAGCAGGAAGCGCACCTGCACTACGTGCTCAAGCAGTTGCAGCAGCGCGGTACGTGGGAAGGCGAGGTGTGGCTGAAGCGGCGCAGTGGCGAACACTACCCGGCGTGGGTCGGCATCACCGCGGTGCTCGACGACGAGGGCGACCTGGCCAGCTACGTGTGCTTCTTCACCGACATCAGTGAGCGCAAGGCCAGCGAACAACGCATCCACCGCCTGGCCTACTACGACGCCCTCACCCACCTGCCCAACCGCACGCTGTTCCAGGACCGCCTGTACACCGCGCTGCAGCAGGCCGAGCGGCAGAAGGCCTGGGTGGTGCTGATGTTCCTCGACCTGGACCGCTTCAAGCCGATCAACGACTCGTTGGGGCATGCCGCGGGCGATCGCATGCTCAAGGACATGGCCGAGCGCCTGCTCGACTGCGTGCACGACGATGACACCGTGGCGCGCATGGGCGGCGACGAGTTCACCTTGCTGCTGCAGCCCAAGGCGACCCGCGAGCTGGCCCTGAACCGCGCGATCAACGTGGCCGAGCAGATCCTCGCCAGCCTGGTGCGGCCGTTCGTGCTGGAGAACCGCGAGTTCTTCGTCACGGCCAGTATCGGCATCGCCCTCAGCCCGCAGGACGGCGGCGAACTGAGCCAGCTGATGAAGAACGCCGACACGGCCATGTACCACGCCAAGGAACGTGGCAAGAACAACTTCCAGTTCTACCAGGCCGACATGAACGCCAGTGCACTGGAGCGCCTGGAGCTGGAAAGCGACCTGCGCCATGCGCTGGAGCAGAACGAGTTCATCCTCTATTACCAGCCACAGTTCAGTGGCGACGGCAAACGCCTGACCGGCGCCGAGGCGCTGCTGCGCTGGCGCCATCCACGGCGCGGGCTGGTACCACCCGGCGACTTCATCCCGGTGATCGAGGAGCTGGGGCTGGTGGTGGACGTGGGCGACTGGGTCATCAGCGAAGCGTGCCGCCAGCTCAAGGCCTGGCACCAGGCCAAGGTGCGGGTGCCGAAGGTGTCGGTGAACATCTCGGCGCGGCAGTTCTCCGATGGTCAACTGGGTACGCGGATTGCCACCATCCTGGGCGAAACCGGCTTGCCACCGGCGTGCCTGGAGCTGGAACTGACCGAGAGCATCCTGATGCGCGAGGTCAACGAGGCCATGGTGATTCTCGACAGCCTCAAGAACCTGGGCCTGAGCATTGCGGTGGACGACTTTGGCACCGGCTATTCGTCGCTCAACTACCTCAAGCAGTTCCCGATCGACGTGCTCAAGATCGACCGCACCTTTGTCGACGGGCTGCCCGAAGGCGAACAGGACGCGCAGATCGCCCGCGCCATCATCGCGATGGCCCACAGCCTTAACCTGGCGGTGATCGCCGAGGGCGTGGAAACCCATGAACAGCTGGAGTTCCTGCGCGAGCACGGCTGTGACGAGGTGCAGGGCTACCTGTTCGGGCGACCGATGCCGGCCAACCAGTTCGAGGCGCAGTTCAGCAACGAAACGTTGTTCATGTTCGAATAACGCGGCGCCCCCCCTTCGCTGGCAAGCCAGCTCCCACAGGTTAAATGGACGCCGCAAGCCCCTGT
>NZ_JAAHBU010000330.1 GCF_010671725.1 Pseudomonas brassicae
CTTGCCAGCGAAGGGGCCGCTGCAGCCACTATTGGATAGTTGGGAGAGTGATTACATGCGGGTAGCAATGGTACTGGGGGCAGCCGTGGTGCTGGCCGGTTGTGCGTCGTCGACGATGAACCAGGCCCGCGCAGGCGCGCCCGACAAAACCTTCACCTCGGCCAAGGCCGAACCGCTGGTAGCCGAGTGCATCCAGTTCGGCTGGCAGGACGAGGCGGTGTTCGGCGTGGACGCCAGCGGCTACCTGGAGGCCGGTCCCAACGGCGGCGCTACCGTGTCGACGCGTGGCGCCGCGTACTTTGCGGACGTGCGCGCCGAGGCCGCAGGCACCGTGGTGAAGTTCTACGCGGTCACGGATGATGCGCTGGCGCAGCGGCGCATGGCGGCGTTGGCGACCTGCCTCTGAGCCGCAAGCCCAGGATGGTGTGGGGCAGTTATGAACACGGCCAATCCAGTGTGCTGTGGTGCGGCTGGGTGTGCCTGTTGCTGGGGGCATTCCTGCTGTACTGCCACGAAGGCGTCAACGTCGAGATCGGCTTTCTGTTTGGCTGGTCTGCCCTGTGTTTTGCCCTCAGGCTGATCAAGCGGCCCAAGCCCAGGCCGCTCACGCCGATGTACATGGACAGCGACCCCGAGCCGCCGCCGCGCCTGCGTGGCCGCGGCAAGCGCAAGCGCACACGCGCACGCCAGGACGGCTGAGCCGAGGGGCTATCGCCAAGGCTAGTGGTGCCGCGTTGCACATCACGGTGTTCATCGAAGACCCCGACCTGTTCGGTGTGCAGGGCAAGCAGGTAGCCTTGCAGGCACTGGCAGCGCAAAACCGACAGTGGCTGCAGGATGAAATTGAACAGCTGCAGGGCAGCGCGCTGGTGGTCACGAGCGAGATTGCGATAACCCGTACGGTGCTGGACGAAGTCCTTCAGCATATCGAGCAGTTGCATCCAGACCTGGTGTTCAAGGATGTGCATCACGAGTCGGCACTCAAGCGCGTGTTCGTCACCCCGCTGGACTGGCACCTGCTGCGCGAATGCGCGGTGGCGGTGCACCTGGTCAGCGAAATACGCAGCCCGTTGCCGCGGGTGGTAGTGGCCGCCGTCGACCCTTCGCAGGCGCATGCCGCGATCAACCAGCAGATCATCCAGGCCGCCAACGCATTGGCCATCCAGTGTGATGCCGAGCTGCACCTGCTGCACGGCTTCGATACTGCCAATACTCACCTTGCCGATTTCGGCGCGGGTGCGGTGACCATGCCGGGGTTCAGCAGTGAGGTACGGCGTTCGCTGCAGTTGAACTTCGACCACCTGGCCGATGCGCTCGGTGTGCCGGCGCAGCGCCAGCACTTTCTGGCCGGCTCGCCCACACGGGTGATTGCCGCGTTCGCCCAGCATCACCGCGCCGATGTGATCGTGATGGGCAATACCCATCGCCACGGGCTGGTCCGGCTGGTGGGCAGCACCACCGAGCAGGTGCTGTACCAGGTGCCGTGCAACGTGCTGGCTGTGAAAGGTGACTAGCTGCGGCCCTTGAAGGTGCCGGTAAGGCGTTCGCGCCAGGTCAGTGGGCGGGCGTAGTACTCGTGGTCGTCGAGCTCCACCAGGGTGAAGACCTTGTTCCACTGGCCAGGCGAGTCGCCCGTGGACGTGATCGTTGCATCGGCCTGCAGCTGTGCCTCGGCGGCCTGTTGGGGGGTGAGTTGGTAAACCTGGAAGCCCAGGCTGCCCTTGAGATTCCAGGCGTGACTTACAGCGATGAAGCGGCTCATGGGTACCTCGCAGTCGCGCCTATTTAGTAGCGCCGTTCGAAATTGCCGGTGATGCGCTCCAGCCATGTCAGGCGACGGGGCGCACGTGGGGTGTCGTCGATCTCGACCACTGTGAAGTTGCAGTACTGGCCCTGCTTGTCGAACTGCTCGATGCGCAGATCGCTGGCTTCAAGGTAGGCATCGGGATGGTTGGTGCTGCGCAGCGCGTGCACCTTGAACCCGCGGTTGGCCAGGTAGGTGCTGCGCAGGTGAAAGACGGCGATGAAGCGGATCATGCGGACACGTGTTGTGAGGGCTAGGGCCGGCAGTATACCTATTGGGTGATGCGGCTGGCCCCTTCGCTGCTCACCAGCGCACACGCACCCCGAGGTTGCCGATCAAGCCGTTCAAGTCGTTGTCATCCACATCGCTGCTGTAGTCGGCACTCACGAACAGCGCCACCTTGGGCGTCACCCGCGCCACCAGCCCCAGGCCCACTTCCACCGTGGCCGAATTGCGCCCGCTGCTGATCTTGTCGACCTTGTCCAGGCTGACCGTATCGGCATTGGAGAAGTCATACCACACGTTGGTCCGTACATAGGGTTCGATCGGCATGCCGCGCACCTCGTAGCGGCCCGACAGGCGCGCACCCACGCGGCCGGTCCAGCTCGGTTGACGATCGTACGCCTGCAAGGTCTCGGCTTGCGCCTCGTTGCCGGGGTAGTACTGCTGGTTGATCAACTGCGCCTGGGGTTCGATGACCCAGTTCTTGCCCAGCCCGATCGGAAAGCCGCCCTCCACCGAAAAGGTCAGCGCATGCCCGTTGCCGTCCAGCCGCTCGCCATTGCCGGCGCGCCCGCTGGCATCGAAACGCGTGCCCATGGCCACCGCGTCCACGTGCCAGCCCTGATCATGCTGCATGCTCCAGTACATGCCCAGGCTCTCACCCTCCAGGCGTAGCGCATTTTTCTTGTCGCCCAATGGCGGCTTGCCGCCCTCAAAGCCGCTTTGCAGGTTGCTGTGGCCCACGAAAATACCGGCACGATGGGTGTTGCCGCCGGCGGTTTCACGAATGAACAGGTCAGGGCTGACCTGCAGGTTCTGGTTCGGGGTGTTCAGCCGTGCCCCGGGCGCGGGGGTTGTCTTGGCCGGGTTGGGAAAAAACTGCGCCCACTGGCTGGCAATGGCGTCCTGGGGTGGCAGCGCATGGCGTTCGGCCAGGTGCTCGGAAAACACTCCCAGGGTGTTCAGGCTCAAGCTCGACACGCTGGTGGGGCCAAGCGCCAGCACGGGCATGCCAGCGGCCAGGTTGAACAGGGGGGCATCGTCCTCCAGTCCCACTGCACGGGTTTCCACCGGGGTTGCTAATAGCAGCGACGTGGAAACCGCATAGAAAACGTACTCAAAACCCGAAGGGCTCGATGCTCTTTTCATGGCGGATCTCCTCTTGTTGTAACAGCCAAAGATCTGGCCTGATGTCACGGGCTGTAAGGCAAAACCAGAGGGCGACCCAAACCAGCAAACCTGCCTTGCGCCCGCGAAAACCCGCGAGCTAGAGGCCCGGAATGATGTTGAAGCATGCGTACTAGTTGTAGCTAAGGAGAGGAGGAGGCGGGCGTCAAGATTGTGTGATTATTTCGTTATCGGGCTATTTTGCTGCTTAATGCGTTGATAAATAGAGGTTATTGATGGCGCATAGCCGCGTTGAGTATTTCAACGCGGCTCACTATGCCAAAACGATTGCTCAGGCGTCTTCGTCGCGTTGCAGTTCCAGCAGCAGCAGCGAGCGGCCGGTGACCTCGAACACGCTGCCAAACGCCAACCGCTGCGCCTTGCGCAACTGCGGGCGGTCGGTATCGATCAGGCAGCTCCAGTACTCGCCCTGGGGTACATCGGGCAAGGTGAACGCGACGCTGTCATGGTGCGCGTTGACGATCAGCAGCAAGGTGGCATCGGCCCCCGGGCGCAAGATGCCGCTGACCTGCGCGCGGCCATCCATCAGCATGCCCAGGCATCGGCCCTGTGGGTCTTCCCACTGCTCCACGCTCATCTCGTTGCTATCCGGCGCCAGCCAGGTCACGTCCTTGACCCCGATCGCCTCGTTGTAGTCACCCACCAGGAAGCGGCTGCGGCGCAGGATCGGGTAGGCCAGGCGCAGCTTGGTCAGGCGCTTGACGAACTTGAGCAGCGCGCTGCCTTCGTCGTCGAGTTCCCAGTTGACCCAGCCGATCTCGCTGTCCTGGCAGTAGGCATTGTTGTTGCCATGCTGGGTACGGCTGAATTCGTCACCGGCAACGATCATCGGCGTGCCCTGGGCCAGCAGCAGGGTGGCAAAGAAGTTGCGCATCTGGCGCAGGCGCAATGCATTGATTTCGGGGTCGTCGGTGACGCCCTCCACGCCATGGTTCCACGAGATGTTGTTGTTGCTGCCATCCTGGTTGTTCTCGTCGTTCTGCTCGTTGTGCTTGTCGTTGTACGACACCAGGTCACGCAGGGTGAAGCCGTCGTGGGCGGTGATGAAGTTGACCGACGCGTACGGGCGCCGGCCGCGGCGATTGAACAGCTCGCCCGAGGCGGTCATGCGTGCGGCAAAGTCCGCCAGCTGGCCTTCGTCGCCCTTCCAGAAGGCGCGCACGGTGTCGCGAAAGCGGTCGTTCCATTCGGCCCAGCCGGGGGGCGAAGTTGCCCACCTGATAACCGCCGGGCCCACAGTCCCAGGGCTCGGCGATCAGCTTGACCTGGCTGAGCAGTGGGTCCTGTCGGCATGCCACGAGGAAGCTGTGACGTTCGTCGAAGCCTTCGTGGTAGCGGCCCAGAATGGTCGCCAGGTCGAAGCGGAAGCCATCCACGTGCATTTCGCCGGCCCAATAGCGCAGCGAGTCGGTGACCAGTTGCAGCACGCAGGGGTGGCTCAGGTCCAGGGTGTTGCCGGTGCCCGAGTCGTTGATGTAATAGCGTTTGTCATCGGGCATCAGGCGGTAGTAGGAGGCGTTGTCGATACCGCGCATCGACAGGGTCGGGCCCTGCTCGTTGCCCTCGGCGGTGTGGTTGTACACCACGTCCAGGATCACCTCCAGGCCGGCGTCGTGCAGGTGCGCGACCATCTCCTTGAACTCGGCGATCTTGCCGTTGGCCAGGTAGCGCGGGTGCGGTGCAAAAAAGGCGATGCTGTTGTAGCCCCAGTAATTGTTCAGGCCCTTCTGCAGCAGGTGCTGGTCGTTGACGAAGGCGTGAATCGGCAGCAGTTCGATGGAACTGACCCCCAGGCCCTTGATGTGCCCCAGCAGTTCGTCGTTCATCAGGCCGGCAAACGTCCCGCGGGCCGCTTCGGGCACGGCCGGGTGGCGCATGCTGATACCGCGCACATGGGCTTCGTAGAACACCGTGCGGTCCCAGGGTACGCCCACGCGCTGGTCGCGACCCCAGGTATACGCCGGGTCGATGACCTTGCACTTGGGCACGAAGGGCGCGCTGTCGCGCTCATCGAAACTGAGGTCGCCGTCGGGGTGGCCGATGGTGTAGCCAAACAGTGCTTCGGACCAACGCAGCTCGCCCACCAGTTGCTTGGCATAGGGGTCGATCAGCAGCTTGTTGGGGTTGAAGCGGTGGCCGTTCTGCGGCTCGTACGGGCCATGTACCCGGTAGCCGTAGATCTGTCCCGGGTGGGCGTCGGGCAGGTAGCCATGGAAGATTTCGTCGGTGTACTCCGGCAGCTCGATGCGTTCGAGTTCGTGCTCGCCACTGGCATCGAACAGGCACAGTTCGACCTTGGTGGCGTTGGCCGAAAACAGCGCGAAGTTCACGCCCAGGCCGTCCCAGGTGGCGCCCAGGGGGAAAGGCAGGCCTTCACGGATGCGCGAAGGTTCGACGCTGGCAGGCTCGGGCGTTGCAGTGGGCTTGGGCTGGCTCATAGGGATCCTTGTCGAGGCGATAGGCTGCTTCCCCGGCACCGGGGCGGCATTGCGCTGCCCCTGGCCGGGTCGGGTACGGCGAGGCGACGCCGCTCAGGGCGTCGCGGGTTTCTTGGGTGTACGGGGTTTCTTTGCAGCGTCGGCCTTGGCGGCGGGTGCCGGTGGCTTGGCCTTGGGCGCCGCAGCCGCCGGCTTGGCTTTGCCGGTCGCCGCT
>NZ_JAAHBU010000331.1 GCF_010671725.1 Pseudomonas brassicae
GAAGACTTGAGCGCCGCATCACTGGCTACCGAGGCGGTAAGCTCAGGTCCTGGCGGCGGCGTATTAGCATGACTTCCTCGAAAATCTTCTCAAACGCCAGTGCACGGTGGTCTTCGTCCTGGCTATTTTGGTACTTGGGCTCAAAGTCCGGATGCTCCTGAATCCCCTTTAGAATGCTCAGGAACTTCACGCGCTTTTCTTCCGTGGTCACCCCCCAGCCCTGGAACCAACGCTCGTTGAAGCTCTGGATGATTTGGTCCAGCGGATCCTTTTCCTGCTCACCGCTATGCACCCCACGCGGATTGGGGTTTGCTGGGTCCAGTTCGGTTTCAGCGTCATCCAATGCAATGCTGTGGTTCAGTTTGACCCGTTCCAGCCCATAGGAAGCCAGGTCAACCGAGTTGAGCAGAGCGTCGATTTCGTCGGCGTCTTTGTCCTGCACTTTGAGTTTCGGGATCAGGAATTTGAGGAACCAGAATAGCTTTTCCCAGGCCACAATCTCGTACGGCATAATCGAGGCCATTTGGCCGTAGATCTTTACGAACTGTTTGGCCTTGATCTTGAAATCGACCTTGGCCTCATCCTCCAGCTCAAGCTCCACGTCGAAACGCTCAGCGGCGATATCGATCAACACAGCCAGCTTTTCAGCATCAACGTTGTCGAAATACTGCCTGGCAAATGCCTCCACCTCCGGCCACTCATATACGCCGACCTCGTCCAGCTGGTCCTTGAGTTCATGCAGAACATTGATATCCGTTGCTCCGGACAGGCTGGTGGCAGTGTAGAACGGGTCGAAGGAGGCTTTGATGTCCTCCACCTGATTGAAGAAATCCAGAACGAACAGATCTTCGGTCTTCTTGCCCCACTTCGGCGCGGCACGATTAAGGCGTGACAGCGCTTGCACGGCGAGTACGTACTGCAGCTTCTTGTCCACGTACATAGCACACAGCTTAGGCTGATCGAAGCCCGTCAGGTACTTGTTAGCTACCACTAGCAAGCGGTATTCGTCGTGTCGAATTTGTCTCGCGTATCCGCTTCGGCGAAGCCGTTGATGCCGGCTTCGGTGTACTCGACACCATCAATCAATTTTTCGCCGGAGAAGGCAATTAGCGCCTTGAACGGGTTGCCGCGCGCCGCGAGCAAGCGGCTGATGGCTTTGTGATAACGGATGGCGGCTTCAATGCTTTGAGTGATGACCATACCCTTCGCCTGGCCCTTGAGCTTTTTCGGCGTGATCACCTGCTCAATAAAATGCTCCAGCATCACCTCGGCCTTAACGTCGATGGTCTGCTGGTCACGTTCGACGTAGGCGCGGAGCTTCTTCTGCGCTTTCAGCGTGTCAAACAGCGGATTGTCCTCAATGGACTTCTGAATTTCGTAGTAGCTGCGGTACGTGGTGTAGTTGGCCAGCACATCAAGGATAAAGCCCTCTTCAATGGCCTGTTTCATCGAGTACAGGTGGAAGGGCGCGAAGCGGCCATCGGCCTGCTGCTCGCCGAACTTCTCCAGCGTGCTGTTCTTAGGGGTGGCGGTGAAGGCAAAATACGAGGCATTGCCGCGCATCTTGCTGTTCTTGATGGCGCTGAGGATCTTCTCCTGAGTGTCGTCTTGCTCGTCGCCACCCATCACCTTGTTCATCGTGCCGTGGCTGCTACCGTCCTGCGAGCTGTGTGCCTCGTCCACTATCACGGCAAAGCGCTTGCCGGCCATATCGTCGATACCATCCACGATCACCGGGAATTTCTGGATGGTGGTGATGATGATTTTTTTGCCCTGCTCCAGCGCATGCTTAAGGTCAGAAGACTTCAACGCCGGAGCGATGATGTTTTTCACCTCTGAAAACTCGCGCAAGTTCTCGCGCAGTTGCTTGTCCAGCAGTCGGCGGTCGGTCACCACAATTACCGAGTCGAACAGCGGCACATCCAGTCCACGCGCGCCAGCAACCTCCAACGAAGTTGGATAGGTTTCGATCAGCTGATAGGCCGCCCAGGTGATGGAGTTGGACTTGCCCGAGCCGGCCGAATGCTGGATTAGATAACGCTGTCCCACACCTTGCTGGCTGGCATGGTCTACCAGACGGCGCACCACATCCAACTGGTGATAACGCGGGAAAAACAGCGTGCGCTTGGCCAGTGGCATTTTGCTGTTGCCATCCAGGCGCACAAAGTGCTGGATGATGTTAGCCACGCTTGCTCGGCTGAAAATCTCCTGCCATAGGTAGGCGCTTTTGTGCCCATTGGGGTTGGGCGGGTTGCCAGCCCCGTGGTTGTGGCCCTTGTTGAATGGCAAGAAGAAGGTTGCGACACCGGCTAACTTGGTGGTCATGTAGACCTCGTCGGTGTCTACCGTCATGTGCACCAGGCAGCGGCCGAATTGTAGCAACGGCTGGCCCGTGTCACGGTCCTGCTTGTATTGCTTTTGCCCGTGATAACGGGCGTTCTGGCCCGTCCAAGGGTTCTTCAGCTCCAGCGTGGCGAAGGGCAAACCATTGATAAACAGCACCAGGTCGATCTCTTCCAGCGGATTACTCAGGGAGTAACGCACCTGGCGGGTGCTACTAAAGATATTCGCCGCAAACTTCTGTTTGACCCTCTCCGAACTGCTGGCAAGTGGCGCGGGGTACATCAGGTTGAAGTGCACATCTTCGATGTCCAGGCCGCGCTTGAGCAGGTGCAGCGCGCCGTACTTCTTCGCCAGTCGGTCGAAGCGATCGAGGATGCGCAAATCCCAATCATCGTAGCGCTGCTTGAGACGCTCCAACTCTTCACCCTGGCTGGCCTCAAGGAATTGCCACAAGCAACGGCTATCTACGGCATACCGGGCATTGAAATCCTGAGCACGGCCCAGTTGATACCCGTGGTTGAGGCCCGTCGGCACGGGCACCGAACTGTTACGGCCTACCGCCTGCTCTTCCAGGCAAGTGCCGGTTAGGTATTTCTCGATGCTAGCTTCCAGCGCCTGTTCGTTGGTCTTGCTTACCATGCCGGCTTCCTTGTGCTTGTCCTTTCTTACCTCTGCCAGGCGAGCCCGGCACTGGGTGCAAATGTCTAAAATTATCCAGCCAACGGGGGCAGACATTCGCCGCTATCTGGCTCCACCACGCCCGGCACCTTGATCTTGCCGGTGACGGCGCTATTGATCAGGGTGGCTTTGTATTCTTTAAGCCTCGTGATTTGTTGTTCAAACAATGTGCAGGCGTTATCTATTCGTTCCGAGGTCGAGTCTATGAACTGCAGGATTTCTAACTGCTCGCCCAAAGGAGGAACAGCAACTTTTATATCGCCAAAATCCTGGGTATAGAGCCGCATAAACCCTGAAGAACCAGTGCCTAACCCTTTTGAGCCAAGGCGAAACTGAGTTCCTAGCAAAGGAAGCTTGAATAACCTGAGGAAAAATGATGGGTTGGCGCGCTCTTTAATATCAAAAATAGCATAGTCGGGGCTTACCAAGCCAAGCCGAGAGGAAACACCAAATATCCCGATTGCAGCCCTCATGCGATTCATAACCATTTGGCCGGGACGAACTATCTTATAGTCCACTAGGCTCTCATTGGAAATTGCCTTATCCGAGACGTCATCATGGGGCACAAGCCCAAGCTCCATTCTCAAGGAAAGCAACGTTTCTTCGCCCGTTTTGGTTCGCTCATTGATTTCTTTGAAAAGATACTTAAGCCTAACTGTTTCCCAATGCGTCGGAATT
>NZ_JAAHBU010000332.1 GCF_010671725.1 Pseudomonas brassicae
GGGCATGGCGATGAAGATGGGCATGGCGATGAAGATGGGCATGGCGAGGAAGGCGGGCACGCTGACGAGCCGCAAGAGGGCCACCTGACCCTCAGCGACGAACAGATAAACGTGGCGGGCATCGAGTTGGCCACGGTGGCCACGCAGGCCTTGCACCGCAGCCTCAGCCTGCCCGGCGAGATCCGCTTCGACGAAGACCGTACCGCGCACCTGGTGCCGCGGGCCGCCGGGGTCGTGGAGTCGGTGCCGGTACTGCTGGGCCAGCAGGTCAAGGCCGGCGAGCTGCTGGCGGTGATTGCCAGCCCGCAGATCTCCGAGCAACGCAGCGAGCTGGCTGCCAGCCAGCGCCGGCTGGAGCTGGCGCGCAGCACCTTCGCCCGCGAAAAAGACCTGTGGCAGGAGGGCATCTCAGCCGAACAGGACTACCTGCAAGCGCGTCAGGCCCTGCAGGAGGCCGAGATTGCCGCCACCAACGCCCGACAGAAGGTCAGCGCCCTGAGCGGCAGCGGGGTGCTCGCCGGCGGCAACCGCTACGAGTTGCGTGCACCGTTTGCCGGGCAAGTGGTGGAGAAGCACCTGGTGCCGGGCGAAGTGGTCAGCGAAAGCAGTGCGGCGTTCACCCTGTCGGACCTGTCGCGGGTGTGGGCGACCTTTGGCGTGCCGCCGCGCGAGCTGGCCACGTTGCGGGTCGGCATGCCGGTCACCATCGTTGCCAGCGAACTGGGCGAACAGGCCAGCGGTACCGTCAGTCATGTCGGCAGCCTGCTTGGCGAGCAGACCCGCACCGCCACCGTGCACGTCACCCTGGACAACCCGCAGGCGCCTGGCGCCCCGGCCTGTTCGTGACGGTCAGGGTGCCGACCGAGCGCCAGGCCGACGCGCTGGCGGTGCCGGAGGTGGCGCTGCAAACCCTGGAAGAGCAGCCCACGGTGTTCGTGCGTACCGCCGACGGCTTTGCCGCGCAGGCGGTGACCCTGGGCATGGCCGCCGACGGCTTCGTGCAGATCAAGGCGGGCCTGCAGGCCGGCCAGCAAGTGGCGGCGCAGGGCAGCTTCATCCTCAAGTCGGAGTTGGGCAAAGCCAGCGCCGAGCATTCTCACTGAGCCAGGGAACTCCTCATGTTCGAACGGATCATTCAATTTGCCATCGAGCAGCGCCTGATCGTGATGCTGGCGGTGTTGCTGATGGCCGGTCTGGGGCTGGCCAGCTACCAGAAGCTGCCGATCGATGCGGTCCCCGACATCACCAACGTGCAGGTGCAGATCAACACGTCGGCCGCCGGCTTCTCGCCCCTGGAGACCGAGCAGCGCATCACCTTCGCCATCGAGACGGCCATGGCCGGGCTGCCCGGGCTGGAGCAGACCCGTTCGCTGTCGCGCTCGGGGCTGTCGCAGGTCACGGTGATCTTCGAGGAGGGCACCGACCTGTTCTTCGCCCGCCAACTGGTCAATGAACGCCTGCAGCAGGCCCGTGGGCAGTTGCCCGACGGTGTCGAGGCGGCGATGGGGCCGATCTCCACCGGCCTGGGCGAGATTTTCCTGTGGACGGTCGAAGCCGCCGTAGACGCGCGCACGCCCGATGGCCGCGAGTACACCCCCACCGACCTGCGCGAGATTCAGGACTGGATCATCAAACCGCAGTTGCGCAACGTGCGCGGCGTGGCAGAAATCAACAGCATCGGCGGGTTTGCCAAGGAGTACCAGATCGCCCCCGACCTCAAGCGCCTGGCCGCCTACAAGCTGACCCTGGGTGACCTGCTGACCGCGCTGGAGCGCAACAACGCCAACGTCGGCGCCGGCTACATCGAACGGCGCGGCGAACAGTTGCTGATTCGCGCGCCAGGGCAACTGGCGGGCATCGAGGACATTGCCAATACCGTGCTGGCCAACGTCGACGGCACGCCGATCCGCGTGCGTGATGTTGCCCAGGTGGGCATCGGCCGCGAACAACGCAGTGGCGCGGCCACCGAAAACGGCCGCGAGGTGGTGCTGGGCACCGTGTTCATGCTGATCGGCGAGAACAGCCGCACGGTGTCCCAGGCGGTGGCGGCCAAGCTGGCGCAGATCAACCGTACGCTGCCCCCCGGGATCTCGGCCGTCACCGTGTACGAGCGCACCGACCTGGTCGACAATGCCATTGCCACGGTGAAGAAGAACCTGGTGGAAGGCGCGATCCTGGTCATCGTGATTCTGTTCCTGTTCCTGGGCAATATCCGTGCGGCGCTGATTACCGCGATGGTCATCCCGTTGTCGATGCTGTTCACCTTCACCGGGATGTTCAGCAACAAGGTCAGCGCCAACCTGATGAGCCTGGGGGCGTTGGACTTCGGCATCATCGTGGATGGCGCGGTGGTGATCGTGGAGAACGCGATCCGGCGCCTGGCCCACGCGCAGCAGCACCATGGCCGCCTGCTGACCCGCGCCGAGCGCTTGCGCGAGGTGTTCGGCGCCGCGCGCGAGGCCCGTCGCCGCTGATCTACGGCCAGTTGATCATCATGGTGGTGTACCTGCCGATCTTTGCCCTCAGCGGCGTGGAGGGCAAGATGTTCCACCCCATGGCGTTCACGGTGGTGATCGCTTTGCTGGGGGCCATGCTGTTGTCGGTGACCTTCGTGCCGGCGGCCATTGCACTGTTCGTCACCGGTAAGGTGCAAGAGCAGGAAAACCTGCTGATGCGCAGCGCCAAGCGCGGTTATGCGCCGTTGCTGCAGTGGGTGATGGGGCACCGCAGGCTGGCGTTTTCCCTGGCCGGGGCGTCGGTGCTGTTGTGCACGCTGCTGGCCGCACGCCTGGGCAGCGAGTTCGTGCCCAGCCTGAGCGAGGGCGACTTTGCCTTGCAGGCCTTGCGCGTACCGGGCACCAGCCTGAGCCAGTCGGTGGAATTGCAGCAGCGCCTGGAGCAGAGCGTGCTCAGCCAGGTGCCGGAGGTGGAGCGGGTGTTTGCGCGCACCGGTACCGCCGAAATCGCCTCCGACCCGATGCCGCCGAACATCTCCGACAGCTACGTAATGCTCAAGCCGCAGGCGCAGTGGCCCGACCCGGGCAAGTCCCGCGAGCAACTGATCGCCGACATCCAGCGCGCGGCGGCGCGGGTGCCGGGCAGCAACTACGAGCTGTCGCAGCCGATCCAGTTGCGTTTCAACGAACTGATTTCCGGGGTGCGCAGCGATGTGGCGGTGAAGGTGTTCGGCGACGATATGGCGGTGCTCAACCGCACGGCGGCGCAGATCGCCAGCGCCCTGCAGGCAGTGCCCGGTGCCTCGGAGGTCAAGGTCGAGCAGACCTCCGGCCTGCCGGTGCTGACCATCGAGGTCGAACGTGACAAGGCGGCCCGTTACGGGCTCAACGTCGGCGACGTGCAGGACGCCATCGCCGTGGCCGTGGGTGGGCGCCAGGCCGGCACCTTGTACGAAGGCGACCGGCGTTTCGACATGGTGGTGCGCCTGGCCGACGAGGTGCGTACCGATGTCGAAGGCTTGTCGCAATTGCTGATACCGGTGCCGGCCAGCGCCGGCGGCGGTGGCATCGGCTTCATCAGCCTGTCTGAAGTGGCGACCCTGGCGCTGGTGCAGGGCCCCAATCAGGTCAGTCGTGAGGATGGCAAGCGCCTGGTGGTGGTGAGTGCCAACGTGCGCGGGCGCGACATCGGCTCGTTCGTGGCCGAGGCCGGTGAGCGCATCGACGCTCAGGTGAGCATCCCGGCCGGCTACTGGACGCGCTGGGGCGGGCAGTTCGAGCAACTGCAGTCAGCGGCGCAGCGCTTGCAGGTAGTGGTGCCGGTGGCGTTGCTGCTGGTGTTCGCCCTGCTGTTCATGATGTTCAACAGCGTCAAGGATGGCCTGCTGGTATTCACCGGCATTCCGTTCGCGCTGACCGGCGGGGTGGTAGCGCTGTGGCTGCGGGACATCCCGCTGTCGATTTCGGCGGGGGTGGGGTTCATTGCCCTGTCCGGGGTGGCGGTGCTCAACGGGCTGGTGATGATTGCGTTCATCCGCAGCCTGCGCGAGCAGGGCCGGCCGTTGCGCGTGGCGATCGACGAAGGCGCGCTGACACGCTTGCGTCCGGTGCTGATGACGGCGCTGGTGGCCTCGCTGGGCTTCATTCCGATGGCACTGGCGACCGGTACCGGGGCCGAGGTGCAACGGCCGCTGGCGACCGTGGTGATTGGCGGCATTCTGTCGTCGACCGCGTTGACCCTGCTGGTGTTGCCGGCGCTGTACTACTGGGCACACCGCAAGGAGGACGAGGACAAGCTTGCAGCACTGTAATGTGCGGCTCACCTTGGCGTTAGCTTGCGAGCCTTAAGCTCGGTGTGAATTCAATCACGAGGTAAGGTCGATGAACCCGAGTAAATTGGCGCTGATCGCGGCGTTGGTCCTGGGCAGTGGTGCAGCCTTCGCCGAGGGGGGCGCCGAGCGCTCCCAGGCGTTCTGGGCGGAGTTTCGCAAGAGCCAGGAGCGAGTGCATGGCCAGGGCAAGCAAGAGGTAGCGCAGAAGGAGGTGGAGCAGAAGGTGGCGAAGGACTAGAAGTCTGTACTGGCTATGCTGGCCTCTTCGCTGGCAAGCCAGCTCCCACAAGGTTCGCCGTTGCATATTCCCTGTGGGAGCTGGCTTGCCAGCGAAGCGAGCACCGCCGATTCTGATTACTTGCGCGCCACCAGCACCGCGCGCCGCGGCGCCGGCAAGCCTTCCAGGGTGCGCGACGGGTCATTCGGGTCGAGGAAGTCACTCAGTGACTGATAGCGCATCCATTCGGTGCTGCGCTGTTCCTCGACGCTGGTCACACTGACGTCCACACAGCGCACGTCACTGAACCCGGCGCGCCGCAGCCAGCGCTCCAGCGCCGGTACCGACGGCAGGAACCACACGTTGCGCATCTGCGCGTAACGGTCCTCGGGCACCAGCACCTGGTGTTCGTCGCCTTCGACCACCAGGGTTTCCAGTACCAGTTCGCCGCCTTTCACCAGGCAATCCTTGAGGGCCAGCAAATGCTCGATCGGCGAACGGCGGTGGTAGAACACGCCCATTGAAAACACCGTGTCGAAACCTTCCAGGTTCGCTGGCAGGTCCTCCAGGGCAAACGGCAGATGCCACGCCGGCAGTTCGGGCAGGTAACGCTGTACGGCCTGGAACTGGCAGAAGAACAGCCAGTTGGGGTCCACGCCAATCACGCTGTCAGCCCCGGCCCCGAGCATGCGCCACTGGTAATAGCCATTGCCGCAGCCCACGTCCAGCACACGCTTGCCGCGCAGGTCCAGATGCGGGGCCACTCGGGTCCACTTCCAGTCCGAACGCCACTCAGTGTCGACATGTACACCAAACAGGTCGAACGGCCCCTTGCGCCAAGGCGACAGCCCCATCAGCGCAGTGCGCATCTGCGTGCGCGTAGCGTCATCGCAGTCGCTGTCCAGGCGCAGTCCGTTGAGCAGGTCGATCTCGCCAGGTACCAGGGCTGGCAACGCGTCCAGTGCGCTTTGCCAGCGCTCCAGGTCACCGTGGCCTTTTTCCAGCTTGGCATCGAGTTGCGCTTGCAGGCCTTCAGCCCAGCGCGCCAGTGGGGTGTCTGCCAGGCGGCGGACCAGAGGAGTCAAATCAATCATGGCAGGGCAATCAGAGAGGCGAAGTTGAGGCACTGGAACCACGGCACCACCTTGGAGAAACCGGCGGCCAGCAGGCGCTGGCGATGTTCTTCGAGGCTGTCGGGTTTCATCACGTTTTCGATGGCGCTGCGCTTCTGGGCAATTTCCAGGTCGCTGTAGCCGTTGGCGCGTTTGAACGCCACATGCAGTTCGGTCAGCAGCGCCTGCTCCTGCGGGTCTTCGAAGCGCAGCTTCTCCGACAGGATCAGCGCACCGCCGGGCACCAGGGCCTGGCGGATGCGTGTCAGCAGGGCCAGGCGCGCCGAGGGCTCGATGAACTGCAGGGTGAAGTTCATGGCAATCACCGAGGCGGGTTGCAACTGCAGCGCGAGGATATCGCCCTCGATCACCTCCACGGGCAACAACTCCTGGAACATCGAGTCCTGGGCATTGAGGTACTGGCGGCAGCGTTCGACCATGGCCGCGGCGTTATCCACGGCGATCACCCGGCAGCCTTCATGGCGCACATGCCGGCGCAGCGCCTGGGTGACCGCACCCAGCGAACTGCCCAGGTCGTACAGCGCCGTATGGGGCTGGGCAAACTGCGCGGCGAGCACGCCAAGGTTCTCGACGATGGTCGGGTAGCCGGGCACCGAGCGCTTGATCATGTCCGGGAACACCCGCACCACATCTTCGTTGAACGCGAAGTCGGGCACCTGCTCCAGGGGGCGGGCGAATAGGCGGTCAGGGTCTTTGCTCACGGGGCAATCCAGGCGTTCGGCGGTAAAGGGTCGGCATTTTAGCCAATGTTGCCCAAGGATGCATGGTCGCCTGACCGGCGCGGCGACGATGGGCCCCGCGCAGGCGTGCGATTCAAGGAAAGTCTGCCAGCTAGTTGCGTGCCGGGTTCACTTCTAGAGTGGCGCCTCCACACTAACTTCATTCGACTACAAGGAAGGCAGAATGAGAAATAGTTTATCTGAACGTACCTATGCCGAGGGCGAACTGGAACGCGACGCTGCGGTACTTCCGCGCAATGTGATTGAAGGCATGAACCAGCGCGACGGTGCAAATGAAGGCGGCCTGACGTTATCCCGTGAGCATATCGTTACGCTCAATCAATACGTGCGCTATGTCACCGGGTTGCCCACCGACTTACCGTCCCTGGTGCCATGGCTTGGCTATACCGAGATCAGCGAGCCGGTCCTGTCGGTCGACGCCATGCGCGCGACGTTCCTGAACTTGCATAGCCATGCGCGTGAGTGGGGTTCGCTCTCGGATGAATGCAAGAAGTTGTCGTCCGAACTGGGGGCTCGTGCACGCACCATCAATACCACCGGTGAAGGCGTGTTGCAGGAGTGCGAGCGCACCAAGGCGCTGGGCAAGGCGCGCGAGAAGTGGCAATTGGTCGAGTTCGAGACGCCGGTCGAGCTGAACGCTGCCGACAAGGGCATCGTCCGTGATCTGGTCGATTACATGGAAGTCATCAAGGACGATGTCGACCTGTTCTACGGGCGCGTCACCTCGGTGCGCCAGACCACCGAAGCCTTTCGCGACAAGGCGCGGTTCGACCTGCTGTCGGAGGTCAACATCAAGACCGATGCGATCACGCGCCATCAGAACGGCGCCGCCGTCCAGGCGCTGCGCGAGGAGTTGGCTGCGTTCGACAAGGATATCGAGGCGCTCAACAAGCAGTATGACGAGTACGTGAAAATGGCCGTGTCGGGCCTTGCAGCCGGGCCGTTGGGCGCAGTGATCACCGGTTCGATCTACGGTTCGAAGGCGGAAAAGATCCGCAAGGAACGTAACAGGCTCCAGAAGGAACGCAAGGCCTGCAGCGCAAGATTGAGCGCGGCCGTCAACCTTGAGGGGCGCCTGCAGATACTGCGCACCAACATGGACGAACTGACCTCGCGGCTGGAAGAGGTGGTGACCGCCTCGTCGCACTTGCAGACCGCCTGGCAAACCATCGGTACGTACATTGAGGTGTCTATCGAGAAACTCGAAAAGATGAATGACAGCCGCCAGCTGGGGATATTCATCATTCACTTCAAGAACTTTCTTTCGCAATGGGATGTGATCGAAAGATGTTCCATCAGCATGACCCGTGTTTTCGACGATTCGTTGTGGACTTGATAAGGACAGCCCCATGAACAGCAACGTAGTGCAATTCCCCATTACCATGGCCGACCCGCAGATCTCGACACTTCAATCCATCGGCGCGGCCTATCTGGCGGCGTGGCAAACACAACACTACGCGTTCCTGCCCGCGCTGCACCAGTTACTGGAACGGCACGCCAAGTTCTTCATCAAGCGTGTCGAAGAGTTCCATCGAAACGCTGAGCGCATCAGTGCAACGATCAGGTCGAACGATCTGGATGAAATCATCGAGGATATCCAGGCTCGACGACCCTGCGGACATCGCCGAATACCTGACCGTGGGTGAGGACGCCATTGCCAGCATCGCGGATGCGCTAGGCAAGCAGATGACCGCACTCAGGCTGGTCCTGATCGATGTGGCCGCACTGGGCGTCTACGATGTCAGCCGTGACCTGCGCCGTTACCAGGGCGAGCTGGACAAGCTGGACCAGGATCACCCGGCGCGCACGGCCGAGTTGCAGGCGCGTGAAGCCGAGCTTGTCCGCCTGGACGAGGCGATCAAGGTGCTGGAAGCCGCGAACCTGCAAGCGCTGTTTGCGGGCAGCATTCCTTCCGCCCAGCAGCTCAAGGATGCGGCCAGCACGATCGCCGCCGGCGGTGTGAGCGTCGAGGCGTGGAGAATGCGCTCAAGCAGATCGGTGAAATGATCGGCAATGCGTTGGAGGGCCTGCGCTACTCGAGAATCCTGGATCAGCGCCGCGACGTGCAAAAGACTGTCGACGAACTCAACGCCACCCTGAGGGCGATGGAGCAGAGCAGGCGTGATACGCAGGCCTATTGTGAACGTCTTGGCGACTACGCGCTGCTGGTCGAGCAGCGCGAGCAATGGCAGGCAGGCTTCAACCAGATCGTTCAGCAACTGGTGCCGGTCGAGCGTCAGCTTGGCGGGTATCAGGTCAAGAGCGTGGCGTCGCTGCTGGCCGTGCAACCGCAGATCAGTGATCTGCATGCCTTCTCGCGCAAGGTACTCGCTGATTTCCGCCCGGGTCAGTAAGTCCCTGCGGTGATCACAGGCGGCGCGGGGCACGCCATGCCCCGTGCCGCTTCGATGATGCCGATCTTCGAGTATCCCAGCATGACGATTGCACCCTTGATGATTGCCCGCTGCGAACACCAGCGGGAGGAGCAGGCCGCGCGCCTGCCCAGGCAACTGCTCCAGCACCTGAGCGAGGAGGATGGTGAAGCCGGCCTGACCTTGACCCGCGAGCACATGGCGACGCTCAACGCCTATTGTGCGCATGTAAAAACCATCCCCCTCGACACGCCTCAGTTGATCCAGTGGCTGGGCTACTCGGTGCATTCCGAGGTCGAGCTGGCCGTTGTGCTGATGCAGCAGATGTTTGACAACCTGCATTTGCATGCCGACACCTGGGTACCCCTGCAGCGGTGTTGCAGCGCCCTGCCTGGCGAGCTGCGCAGCTGTGCCAGGGCCATGCAGGATGCCGGTGAACAGGCCTTGGCGGCGTGCGAGGCAACCAAAGCCCTGGGCGGCCGAGGGGCGTCCTGGCAATTCGTGCAGTTTGCACCCCCCGTGTCATTAAGCCTTGAGGACAAGGCGCGGGTGACTGACCTGTCAGGCTGGCTTGGCGTGATGCGGGTTGAGTGCGAGCGGTTTTACCGGCGTGTGTCGGTGGTGCGCGAGGGCGTCGAACAGTTTCGTGATGAAGCCAGGTTTCGCTACCAACCGCAGTTGGGGCGCAAGGTCGACGCTATCAAACGCACGCAGAACAGCCCGCCGATCGTGCAGATGCGCGCATCACTGCAGCGCATAGATGCCCGTATCCAAGCGCTTGATCTGGACTATGCGCAACGTCTGACGGCCGGGCCTGCGCTGCTGGGGGTGATCTACGGCATACAGTTGCGCACGCTGCGCAAAGAACGCAACCAACTGCTGGAGAGCCGTCGCTACCTGAGTGAAGAGCTGCAGTCCAGGGGCGCAACCGAAGGCCGGCTGGAGGCATTGGCCAGTCGTCTCGAGCAGTTGATTGCCCAGACCCGCGATGTCACCACCTCGGCCTCCCACCTGCAAACCGCCTGGCAACTGATCGGTGTCTACCTGGACACCTGCATTGAACGCGTGGGGATGATGCAGAACAGCCAGCAACTGGCCCGTTTCGTCATCCATTTCAAGAATTTCCTCGAGCAGTGGGCCTTTATCGAACAGTGCGCCGTTGCACTGCAAAAGCGCCTGCCGCCGCATTGAGAACAGCAGCATGACCATTGAAACATTCAAGATTGCGTCTTCCGAACAGGGGCGCGAAGAGCAGGCAGCGGCCTTGCCCAGGCAATTGATACAGTACCTGAGCGCGGGCGAAGACGGGCCGGGGCTGACGTTGACGCGTGAGCACATGGCCACGCTCGATGAGTACAGCGCAGAGATCGCCGCCATCCCCTCCGCGCGGCAGCCGCTGATGGCGTGGCTCGGTTACTCGACGCACGCCGACGTTGAACTCGCAGTGGACGCGATGCAGCGGCTGTTCGGCATGCTGCGGGTGCATGCCGCCGGCTGGCCGGCGTTACGTGCATGCTGCCTGGGGTTGCCGAGCGAACTGGGCGTGTGTGCCAGGGCAATTGAGCACTGCGGCGAGCAGGCATTGCTGGCCTGCGAAAAAACCAAGGCCTTGGGCGGGCGCCGGGAGGCCTGGGCGTCTGTGCAATTCGAAGCACCGGTCGTGCTGAGCGCTGCCGACAAGGTGATCGTGGCTGACCTGATCGGTTTGCTTGGTGCCATCCAGGTCGAGGTCGCCAGGTTTCATGCACGGGTCACGGCGTTGTGTACAGGCATCGAAGCCTTTCGCGACAAGGCCAGGTACGACTACCGACCGTTGTTGTGGCGCAAGATCGAAGCGATCAGGCGCATCCAGGATCACCCGGATATCTTGCGGTTTCGTCTTGCGATAGAGCGACTTGATGTGCGCATCGAAAATCTGCAGCAGATGCATGCCAAGTCGGTGAGGGAGCAAGCCAGCACTGACCGTTTTGCGCTTGAGTTCCGTGAAGTGCAACGCAGGATACGTGAGGAGGCCGATGAGCTTCGGCGCTTACGCATCAGCCTCAGCGCAGATCTGGAACGACTGTGCCGCAACGAGGGGCGGCTGCAGGGCCTGGCTACCCGCCTGGACCAGTTGATCACGCGCATGCAGGATGTCACCACCTCGGCCGCTCATCTGCACACCGCCTGGCAGCTCATCGGTGTCTACATCGAGACTTCCATTGAACGCCTGCACACACTGCACAACAGCCAGCAACTCGGCATCTTCGTCATCCACTTCAAGAACTTTCTCTCGCAGTGGGCCTTTATCGAGCAGTGCGCCATCGCCCTGGAGAAACGTTTGCAATGATGCGCTGATCAGCGCACCTCGATGTCGCAGTCAAAGGTCTGCACCGGCTTGACCTCGGGCGCCCAGGGTTGCTGGTACACCAGCAGCAAATGGCCGCTGCCGGCCTGGGTGGCCTTGAAGCGCCATTGTGACTGCCCGGCGCTGCCGACCAACCCCACTTCTTCCGGATGGCTGTACACCTCCGGGCCCAGCGCCGTCAGCACGCTGTTGGCCGGGTTCTGCAACAGCCAGCGATAACCGGTGCTGGGGTTGCTGGGCAGGCTCAAGGTCAATGCCTGGCCGACGTTGACGTGCACCGGGCACTGGCGCTGTTTTTCCAGCAGCAGCGGTTCGCTGGGGCCGCCGTGAGGGGTGCAGGCGCTCAGCAGGCCCAGGCCCAGCAGCAGGGGAAGCGGGCGGGTATTCATGATGGCTCCAGAGTGATCGAGCGGGGGCATCCCGGGCATTGAACGGTGTACAGGAAGGCCTGCACGCTGGGGCTGGAGCTTATCGCCTTTTACGCTGGCCTTCCAAGTGGCACCCACCGGGAAGGAGATGGGCGATGGAAAGTCTGAACGAAGAGCAGATGGATGCGCTGCAGGAGCAGGTGGCGGCGTTGCCGCTGGCCCTGATCCAGGCACTGAACAACCGTGATGTAGAGGACGAGGGAGGCCTTACCCTCAGCAGGGAGAACATCAAGACACTGAACCGCTACTCCAACTTTGTCGTCTCGCTGCCCGACGAGGCCGACAAGGTAGAGCGCTGGCTGGGGTTCGATAGCGGTGACGATCCGCTGCTGTCAGCCCAGTCCATTGCCGACCTGCACCTGCGGCTGCAGGCCCATGGCAAGAGTTGGGGCGGGCTTTCGGACAGTTGCAAGAAACTCAGCGTGTCGTTGGCGACCTGCGCCAACAAGATCAATACCACCGGCAGACCGTCATCAAGTATTGCCATGAAACAGAGGTTGCGCTGGGCAAGCATAGACGCTGGGACGATCTGGAATTCCTCGATCCGATCGCCCTGACCGATGGCGATCGCGGCATCGTCAACAGCCTGGTGGAGTACATGCAGGTGCTGCGGGTAGATGCCAACAGCTTTGCCAAGCGGGTGACCCGGGTACGTGCGCAGGCCGAAGCCTTTCGTGACGAGGCGCGCTGGAGCCTGGCCCCCGATGTGTCGGAAATGAAAACTGCCGCTTTGCGTGAGGGTGATGGCCACAGCGCCAGTGAGATTCGCGAAGAACTGGACAAGGTCGATGGGCTGATCGCCGAACTGCGCCGCGAGTACGACGAGTATGTGAAAAGCTCGCTGTACGGCCTGGCCGGTGGCCTGATCGGCGTCACCATCACCGCTTCGATCTACGCGCCCAAGGCGGAAGCAACACGCAAGGAGCGCAACCGCAAGCTCGAACGCCGCGACCAGCTAAGTGAGCAGCTCGTCGACGCACAGGCCTATGAAGGGCACATGCAGCGACTGATCAGCAATCTCGACATCCTCGACAGCCGCGTGCAGGACGTCACGGTCGCGGCCGCCCACCTGCAGTCTGCATGGCAGAGCGTTGAAACCTATATCGACGCTTCCATCGAGGATCTGGAGAGTATTTCGACCGGCCAGCAACTGGCGCGCTTTGTACTGTTTTTCCAGCGATTCCTGGGGCAGTGGAGCGTGATCGAGAGCAATGCGCAGGTGATGAACAAGATGTTTGACGATGCTGTATCAGAACGTTAAGGAGAGCCAATCATGGATGACAATACTGCAGTTCTCACCGCTCAGGACAATCCGCAGCTGGATCAGGTCATGGGTACGGTCAACAATTACATGCAAGCGTGGATGCGCGGGCGCTATATGTTCTTGCCCATGCTGCACGAGAGCGTGGGACGTCATGCGGAGTTTTTCCGCGAGTACACCGACGGCTTGGTCAAGTGCAGCAAACGGGTGACCGCCGAGCTCAACAACACCGGGCTGGACACGATTGCCATCGGCCTGTCGAGCGCGGGTGCAACGGCTGAGGACCGTGCGCTCTATCTGGAACTGTTCGCCACGGTGCTGGGCAAGGCCATCAAGAAACTGCAGGACCAGGTGCTGTACCTGGCGGCGGTGCCGCGCGAGCTCAAGGGCGTGCCGCAGCCCGATCCAGCTTCCGCGGCCCAGCAGTACACCCGCGAGATGGCGGCCCAGGTCGGCGAGCTGGACACCTCGCGCAAGGCGCTGTCGGCCAAGCGTGGCGCGCTGCAACTGCTGCAGTCGGCGATTGCCACGCTGGAGGCCAACAGCATCGAAGCGCTGTTCAACGGCTTGCTGCCCACAAGTGCCGAGCTCAAGGCGGCGCAGCGCATCGTTACCACCCAGAAGATCGACCTCGAGGCCGTGGAACTGGCGCTGGAGCGGGTACGCAAGGTGCTCGGCGGTGCGCTCGACGGTGTGCGCTATGCACGCCTGGCCGATGAGCGCCGCCTGCTGCATGCACGCATCGACGAGCTTGAAGGCAGCATCGCCCGGGGCGCGCGGCGTCAGGCCGAGTTGCAGCAATACCTTGATGTGCTGGCGGGTTACCCGGCACTGACCGCACAGCGCGGGCGCTGGGAGCAGCAGATGCTGACGATTCGCCAGCACCTGGATATGCACCTGGTGAGCGTGAAGAAAATCGATACGCAGAAGCCGCACAACGTACTGGTGGCGGTCACGCTGCTCAAGCAACTGGCCGACTACCAGCGCCTGATGCTCAAGCAGTACGGCGACAGCCAGTAAGCCTGGCAGCGGGCGCGCCGTTGCGGCGCGCCCGGTGTCGGTTCAGTTGAACAGTACCTTGGCCACGTCACTGAAGCGCTTGGCGAAATGCACGCTCAGGCCCTGCTTGAGGTAGTCGGGCAGCTCTTCGAAGTCGCCGCGGTTGGCATCGGGCAGGATCAGTTCGTGGATCTTCTGGCGTCGCGCCGCGATGACCTTTTCGCGCACCCCGCCGATCGGCAGTACCTGGCCGGTCAGGGTCAGTTCACCGGTCATGGCCACGCCTTTCTTCGGTGCCTGATCGCGTGCCAGCGAGAGCAGAGCGCTGGCCATGGTCACGCCGGCGCTCGGGCCGTCCTTGGGCGTGGCGCCTTCGGGGACGTGCAGGTGGATGAACGACTCGTTGAAGTAGCCCGTTTCCCCCCCGTACTGCTTGAGGTTGGCGCTGACATAGCTGTAGGCGATCTCGGCGGACTCCTTCATCACGTCGCCCAGTTGCCCGGTAAGCTTGAAGCCGCGGGTCAGCGTGTGGATGCGGGTCGCCTCGATCGGCAATGTGGCGCCGCCCATGCTGGTCCAGGCCAGGCCGGTGATCACGCCCTTGCCCGACAGCACCTGCTCGCTGCGAAACACCGGCATGCCCAGCGACGCTTCAAGGTCCTTGGGGCCGATCCTGATCGTGGCATCGGGGTTGTCGAGCAACTGCACCACGGCCTTGCGCACCAGCTTGCCCAACTGCTTCTCCAGCTGGCGCACACCCGCCTCGCGGGCATAGCCGTCGATGACCGCGCGCAAAGCGGCATCGCTGATGCTCAGGCTGGTCTTGGCCACGCCGGCCTTGTCCAGCTGCTTGGGCCACAGGTGGCGCTTGGCGATGGCGACCTTTTCTTCGCTGATGTAGCCCGACAGGCGGATCACTTCCATGCGGTCGAGCAAGGGGCCAGGGATGGCGTCCAGGGTGTTGGCGGTGCACACGAACAGCACCTTGGACAGGTCCAGGCGCAGGTCCAGGTAGTGGTCGAGGAAATCCACGTTCTGTTCGGGGTCGAGGGTTTCGAGCAGCGCTGAGGCGGGGTCGCCCTGGTAGCTCTGGCCCATCTTGTCGATCTCGTCGAGCATGATCACCGGGTTCATCACCTCCACGTCCTTGAGCGCCTGCACCAGCTTGCCGGGCTGGGCGCCGATGTAGGTGCGACGGTGGCCCTTGATCTCGGCTTCATCGCGCATGCCGCCGACACTGAAACGGTAGAACGGTCGCCCCAGGGCCTCGGCAATCGACTTGCCGACACTGGTCTTGCCTACGCCGGGCGGGCCCACCAGCAGTACGATGGAGCCGCTGATCTCGCCTTTGTAGGCACCCACGGCGAGGAATTCGAGGATGCGTTCCTTGATATCGTCCAGCCCCGCGTGGTGCTGGTCGAGCACCTTGCGCGCGTGCTTGAGGTCGAGCTTGTCCTTGCCGTAGACGCCCCACGGCAGCGCCGTGGCCCACTCCAGGTAGTTGCGGGTGACGGCGTATTCGGGGGAGCCGGTTTCGAGAATCGACAGCTTGCCCATTTCCTCGTCGATACGTTTTTGCGTGGCGGCGGGCAGCGTCTTGCCGTGCAGGCGTTGCTGGAACTGTTCGAGGTCGGCGCTGCGGTCGTCCTTGGTCAGGCCCAGTTCCTGCTGGATCACCTTGAGCTGTTGCTTGAGGAAGAACTCGCGCTGGTGCTCGCCGATCTGGCGGTTCACCTCGGCGGAAATCTCATTCTGCAGGCGCGCCACTTCCACTTCCTTGCGCAGCATCGGCAGGACTTTTTCCATGCGCTTGAGCATCGGCACGCAGTCGAGCACTTCCTGCAACTGGTTGCCGGTGGCCGAGGTCAGCGCGGCGGCGAAGTCGGTGAGGGGCGAGGGGTCGTTGGGGCTGAAGCGGTTGAGGTAGTTTTTCAGCTCTTCGCTGTACAGCGGGTTGAGCGGCAGCAGTTCCTTGATCGCGTTGATCAGGGCCATGCCGTAGGCCTTGACCTCGTCGGTGGGCTGGCTGGGCTGGTGCGGGTACTCGACTTCCACCAGGTACGGCGGGCGGTGGTGCTTGAGCCAGGTGCGGATGCGTACACGGGTCAGGCCCTGGGCGACGAACTGCAGTTTGCCGTTCTCGCGGCTGGCGTGGTGCACCTTGACCAGCGTGCCGTACAGCGGCAGGGCCGAGGTGTCGAAGTGGCGGTGGTCTTCGGGCGGGGTGTCCATGAAGAACAGCGCCAGGTCGTGGTGCGGGGTCTTGGCTACCAGGTCGAGGGTTTCGGCCCAGGGTTCCTCGTTGACGATCACCGGCAGCACTTGCGCGGGGAAGAACGGGCGGTTGTGGATCGGAATCACATAGACCTTGTCCGGCAACTGCTGGCCCGGGATGGCCAGGGTGCGGCCGGTATGGTCGGCGGCGTCGAGATGCTCGACTTCAGCGTCTTCGTCGGGGTGTTCGGGGAGATCCTGCTGGTCGCTCATGGGGCACCTGCGTGAATGACTATGGTGCTTAGATGGGGCAGGAGGGGAGAGGTTTCAATGGGGGATGTGACGAGACGTATGGGCTGTCGCCAGCGAAGCTGATCCTGGTATTTCTGTCAGTTGTCAGAATGTGTCACAGGGGTAGGGTGAGAAGGGCACTTACTGGAGGCACGCAAATGCGCGGATTGACGAGAATAAACAAAGAACTTCAAGAATTTCAAAAGGACCCTCCCGCTGGCTGCCGCGTAGGGCCAGTGGGCGATAATCTCTTTCACTGTCAGGCAACCATCATGGGACCTCAAGAGAGTCCCTATTCAGGAGGCGTGTTCTTTTTGGACATTCACTTTCCAAGTGATTACCCGTTCAAACCGCCCAAAATCAGGTTCACGACCAGAATCTATCATCCGAATATCAATTCCGATGGTGCAATTGCTCTGAGCATCTTGAGGGAAGAATGGCTGCCTTCATTGACGATCTCTAGAGTAGTGCAGGCGCTCGTCGATTTGCTTGAAAATCCCCAACCGGAAACCCCATTGGTTCCAGAGATTGCCGCTATTTATCAGAAAAATTCAGCGCGTTACGAGCAGACTGCCAGGGAATGGGTTCAAAAATATGCTTGCTAGCCGCAGGCCGCTTCGCCGGCAAGGCCGGCTCCTACAGGGTCATGTGACGCTCACAAAACTCCTGTAGGAGCCGGCTTTGCCGGCGAAGGGCTGCACAGCAGCCCAGGCTTAGCGGCAGATCACTGCGCCAGTTTGTAGGCGATCACGTAGTCGCCCATCTTGGTGCCCAGCGAGCCATGCCCGCCTGCGGTCACCAGTACGTACTGCTGGCCATCCTTGCCGGTGTAGGTCATCGGCGTAGCCTGGCCGCCGGCCGGCAGGCGCGACTTCCACAGCTCTTCGCCGGTGTTCACGTCATACGCGCGCAGGTACTGGTCCAGGGTACCGCTGAGGAAACCCAGGCCACCGGCCGTCACGATCGAGCCACCCATGCTTGGTACACCGATCGGCAGGCCGATCGGGATCGGCGAGCTGTCGCGGCTGGTGCCGTTCTTGTGCTTCCACACCACCTTGTTGGTGGTCAGGTCGATGCCGGCCACATAGCCCCAGGCGGGTGCCTGGCACGGTACGCCCAGCGGCGACATGAACGGGTGCATGATCACCGCATACGGCGCGCCAGTGTTCGGTTGCACACCGCTGGTCTCGCTTTCGCGCTTGCTGCCCGCGGCCACGTCGGCACGCGGCACCATCTTGGACACGAAGGCCATGTAGTTGGGGCTGGTGAAGAGCATCTGGCGCACCGGGTCGACCGACACGCCACCCCAGTTGAACACGCCCACGTTGCCCGGGTAGATCAGGCTGCCCTGCTCCGACGGCGGGGTGTACTGGCCTTCGTAGCGCAGCTCGCGGAACTGGATGCGGCACAGCATCTGGTCGAACGGGCTGGCGCCCCACATGGCCGCTTCGGTCAGGTCCGGGCCCAGCAGGTTGAGCTCCGAGCGGGCCTGGGTCGGTGCGGTGTGATCACCCTTGACCGCGCCTTGCGGCACCGGGATCTCGTGGATCGGCACGATCGCGGTGCCGTCACGCCGGTCCAGCACATACAGGCTGCCCTGCTTGGTCGGTGCGATCAGCGCAGGTTTCACGCCATCGGCCGTCTTCAGGTCAAGCAGGGTCGGCTGGCTGCCGACGTCCATGTCCCACAGGTCGTGGTGGGTGAACTGGTAGTTCCAGCGCACCTTGCCGGTGGCCAGGTCCAGCGCCACGATGCCGGCGCTGAACTTCTCGGCACCTGGCGTGCGGTCGCCCCCCCACTGGTCCGGGGTCTGGTTGCCCAGCGGCAGGAACACCATGCCCAGCTTCTCGTCGACACTGGCCAGCGACCACATGTTCGCCGAGTTGCGGCTGTAGGTCTTGCCCGGTGCCAGTGGTGTGGTGTCGTCCGGGTTGTTGCTGTCCCAGTTCCACACCAGGTGCCCGTCATGCACGTCGTAGGCACGGATCACACCCGACGGCTCGTTGGTCGACTCGTTGTCGGTGACGTGCCCGCCAATGATCACCAGCTCACGGGTGATTGCCGCAGGCGAGGTGGAGTAGTAGCCGCCGGCGGTGAACGGGCCGATGCCGGTGGTCAGGTCGATCACGCCCTGGTTGGCAAAGCCTTCGCAGACCTTGCCGGTGTCGGCGTTGAGTGCGATCAGGCGGGCATCGGCGGTCGGCAGGTAGAGGCGCCGCGGGCAGCTGCGTACCACGGCCTGGCCGGCTTCGGAGATCTTCGGTGCCGGCGTACCATCCTTGTTCACGTAGCTGTTTTCGTCGTAGTACGACACGCCACGGCAGGTCATGTGGGCAAAGCCCTTGAAGCCCACCGGGCTCTTGATCTGCGGGTCGAAGCGCCAGATTTCCGCACCGGTGTCCGGGTCCAGCGCCAGTACCTTGCTGTGTGCAGTACAGGCGTAGAGCTTGCCGTTGACCTTGAGCGGGGTGTTCTGGTTGGTCAGCTCGACCGGATCGTTGTCGGTTGGCAGGTCGCCCGTACGGATGCGCCAGGCCTCTTCAAGCTTGTGCACGTTGTTCGGGGTGATCTGGCGCAGCGGCGAGTAACGGTCACCGAACTCGGTGCGGCCATAGGCCTGCCATTCACCTTCGGGCATGTCCGGCGCGGTGCTGCTCATTTCGCTGCCGTCGCGGCCCAGCTTGCCTTTGATCTCGCCGGGGTGGGTGAACTGGCTGGCGATGGCGGTGGCGCCCGAGAGCACCACGGCCAGGCTCAGCAGGCCGGTATTCACCAGGCCTGGCTGGCCACGCAGCGGGCGGCGCGCCCACGGCAGCAGCAACACCACGCCCAGGGCGAACCACAGGGCCAGGCGTGGCACCAGTTGCCACCAGTCCAGGCCCACTTCCCATAGAGCCCACAGGGTGCTGCCCAGTAACACCAGGCCGTACAGGCCCAGCGCATTGCGGCGCAGCGCCAGCAACAGAAGGCCCGACAGGGCAAAGCCGATACCGGCAACCAGGTAATACAGCGAGCCGCCGAGCTGGCTCAGCTTGATCCCACCGGCCAGCAACGCCAGCCCCATCAGCAACAGCAGCACGCCGAGCAGTCTCGGCAGCCAGCGGGTTCTACTCAAGGCACCATCAGTGCTCATCGTGTGTTCTCCGTTAGGTTCAAAGGGGTCGAGCCACGGGGCCCGTTCAGAAAGTGCTCTGGATCTTGAGCCCGCCGATCAGCGCGTCGTCCACCTGCCCGACACCGCCCGGGTGGCGGATGTACTGCAGGTTGGGGCGCACGGTCAGCCACTGCGCCAGGTGGATGCCGTAGTACAGCTCGGCGCTGTACTCGGTATCCTGGACGGGCAGGAAGGCGGGGTTGTCGTAGTCTTGAACGGCCGCGGCGCGGTTGCTTGCCTGGGCGTTCTTGCGATAGGCCGGGTTGACGTGCACACGGGCCAGGGCGAAACCGATGTCGTCCTTGGCGCGGGCATCGAACAGCCCCTTGTACACCACACCTGCCTGAACATAGTTGTCGATGGCATTGGTCTTCTTGTCGTGCAGCGTGGCATTGGCGAATACGCTCAAGCCACGGGAGTGATCGCTGGCCTGCGACGTCACCTGCTGTTGCGCCCCCAACCAGAACCCGTGCTTGCTTGAGCTGCTGCGGTAGTCCTGGCCACTGAGGGCCGCCGGCTGGCCAGTGCGGTCCTTATAAACATCTTGTGCGTTGGCAGTACTGTAGTAGTAACCGGCGCGATATTCCCCTTTCAACCCGTCGATCGACGGTGTCCACACCAGTTCCACCGGCAACACCGCGCCTTGCGTGCCGCTGCCACTGAGTTTGAAGCCGTTCTGGCGCTCAAGGTTGGAGGGGTTCTGCTCGTAGGCACCGACCTGCACGTAGAGTTCAGGGCTCAGGTTGTACTTGACGCGCAGCGCCCACTGGCTGACCGGCCAGTTGTACCAGATGCTGCCGGCCCAGTTGCCTACCTGCGAGCCACAGAAGGCCAGGTTCTGAAAGTCGCAGGGGAAGCTGTTGAAGTCCTCGCCCTGGCCAAAGCGACCGACCTTCACATCCAGGTCGCCGTCGAAGTATTTCTGCTTGACCCACAGCTGCGTCAGCCGCCAGGTCTGGCCACGGCCCCAGACTTCCTGGGCCGAGGTGAAACCACCCACCCGCGGATCGTTGATGCGGTCGTTGCTGATGTTATTGCCGTGACGCTCGGTGACGGTCAGCTGGAACTCGGCGGCGTGCCAGCCGAGGATTTTTTCCAGGTCCAGGTGGCTGCCCAGGGTGAACTGGTCGCTGTAGCGGGCGGTGCTGCTGTGGTCGTAGCCACCGCGCAGGTTGCTGCCCATCTCCCCGGTATAGCCCAGGGTGAAGTCGTAGCCGCGTTCGGCGAGCTGCGTGCGGGTGCCTCCCCAGTCGCCGAGCATCCACGGCGAGTCGCCGTCGAACACAGGTGCGGCCTGTACCGTACAGGCCAGCGTGCTGGCGGCAAGGCCGCAGAGCAAGGTCGCGGCAGCGGGGCGGAAACGATGAAAACAAGGCATGAGATAGCGCTATCTTTTGTTTGTTGGAAAACGGCAAATAACCCGACGTGCAGGCATCGTCGAGAGCAAGGCAATGTCAGGGGCAAGGTGAAGCGGTTCAGCTTGAGGCGGGGAGGATATAGACGAACTTGTAGGAAAAAAAGCCAAATCAACAAGAGTCACCGTTGTCGGATGAGTAACAATCCGACAACGGTGACGCGTCAGAACGTAGTCCGCAGGCCTACTTCCACGCTACGACCGGGGGCCGGGGCGATGTCACGCAGGATCGAACTGGCATAGCGCACGGTCTGGTCGGTGAGGTTTTCGCCGCGCACAAAGGCCAGCCATTCGCTCTGACCGACGTTGAAGCGATAGCCCACGCTGGCGCCCAGGGTGGTGTAGCCCTCGGTGCTGGTGTCGGTGGACGGCTTGCGGTGCTGACTGCTGGCATGCTGTACATCCAGGCGCGCCTGCCAGCGCTCCAGGTTCCACGCCAGGCCACTGTTCAGGCGCAGCGGCGCAATGCGCGGCAGGTCTTCGCCGGTGTCGAGGTTCTTGGCGCGGGTGTAGTCGCCTGACAATTCCAGGGCAAAACTGCCGTAGGCGTTTTCCAGCAACTGCCAGCGATCCTGGGCCTCGACGCCGTAGAAGCGCGCCCGCACGCCGCGATAGAGGTACTCGGGTACGTCGGCATCGGCGTGATCGTGGTCGTCAGCATGCTCATGCTCATGCTCGTGACCTTCGCGCAGGTTGCCGCTGGCCAGCAGGCCGATGTAGTTGCTGAAATGGCTGTAGAACACGCCGACGCTGCCCTTGTGCGTGCCGTTGTCGAAGCGCAGTGCCAGGTCGCTGGACACGGCTTTCTCCTTCGACAGGCCGGGGTCGCCGACTTCGAACGTACCGGTGGCCACGTGGGCACCGTTGGCGTACAGCTCATAGAAGGTCGGGGCGCGCTCGGTATAGCCCAGGCTGGCGGCCAGCGACCAGATCGGCGTGAGTTGATACACCGCCCCCGAGGACAGGCTGGCTGCGGTGAAGCTGCTGGCGCTGTCGGCCTGGGCGAAACGCTCGCTGCCCTGGCTGTCGGGGTCGACCCGGGTGTGCTCCAGGCGCGCGCCCAGGCTCAGGGCCAGGCGTTCGCTGGCCTGCCATTGTTCCAGCACGAACAATGCGACGCTGTCGGTATCGGTCTGCGGCACGAAGGCTTCTGCGCCCAGCGCGGAAAATTCATTGCGGCTGACTTGCGCGCCTATCACTCCTTCCACTGGCCCCAGCGGCTGGTGCCGCGCCTCGACGCGTGCCTCGTAGCCCTTGTTCTTGAAGGTGGTGTGCACCTCGCCGCCTTCCAGCTCCTGGTGCTGGTAGTCGGTGTAGCCGGCGTCGAACTTGAGCGAACTGAACGGGCCGTCGAGGTCGCGCAGTTCGGAGGCGAAGCCGTAGTGGTCCTGTTCCATCGCCAGGCGTACGCCGGGTTCGGCCACCGAGCCGTAGTTGGCGTCGTAGCGGCTGTAGGACAGGCCGGCGTAGCCGTGATCCCAGTTGTACGCGCCGCCCACCGCGCCGCCGTCCTGGCGCCCGTCGCTGTTCTCCAGGCGGTGCCGGGTGCCGGGTTCGTCGGCGTCGCGAACCTTGGCACTGCGTGCGTAGCCGGGAATGCGCAGATCGTTGAACTGGCGGCTGTTGGCATCCAGGTGCAAGGCGAAGCGGCCGTCGCCGGCCTCCAGCTTGCCGGCGCTGCTGCGGGTGGTGGCCGCGCCGCCATAGCGCAGCTCACCGGCACCGTGAATACCGTCGACCGGCGCGTCCGGGATGCGGTTGTCGAAGGTATTGACCACGCCGCCGATCGCATTGCCGCCGTAGAGCAGGGCGGCTGGGCCGCGCACGATCTCCACGCGTTCGACATTGACCGGGTCCAGCGGTACGGCGTGGTCATAGGACAATGACGATGCATCCAGCGCGCCCACGCCGTTGCGCAGGATGCGAATGCGGTCGCCGTCCAGGCCCCGAATCACCGGGCGGCTGGCACCAGGGCCGAACCAGCTGGAGGCTACCCCCGGCTGCCTGTTCAGGGTTTCACCCAGGCTGCCCTGTTGTTGCAAGATCAGCTGGTCGCCTTCGAGCACGCTGCTGGGCGCCGCCAGTTGCGTGTTGCCCAACGGGTTGGCGGTGACGACCTGGGGTTGCAATTCGAGCGCCTGGCTGGGCAGGGACGCAAGCCACAAGGCAGCGGCGAGCGGGGAGAGGTGAAGCGGGAGGTGACGCATGGCGGGTCCTTGATGATGTCAGCTATAGTTACAATATAACATTGCCATCAAACAATAAATCCCGAGGTACTGGCCAGCGCCCTTGCAGTCACTAGAATCTGCTCAGGCGCAACGTGATCGAGAAAGCCTGCACAAGGTGCAGACGCGCCGCCGCACCTGGGCTAAGGTGCGCACCTTTGTCTGGCTGGAGCACTGGCATGACTGCCGCAAACAACAATCCGCTGCATGGCGTGACCCTGGAACAGATCCTCACCGCGCTGGTGCAGCACTACCAATGGGAAGGGCTGGCGCAGCGTATCGACATCCGCTGTTTCAAGAGCGACCCGAGCATCAAGTCGAGCCTGACGTTCCTGCGCAAGACGCCATGGGCGCGGGAGAAGGTCGAGCGCCTGTACCTGAAGTTGCAGCGCGGTCGCTGAGCCCATGCCGGCCGGTCGCGCGGCAATTGGCCTGGCCGCAGTGCTGGGCTGGGTGGCGTTGGGCATCCAGCTGTACCTGGTGCTGTGGGCGCGCTGGCACGAGCAGGCCAGTCTGCTGGGCGGGCTGGTCAACCTGTTCAGCTACTTCACGGTGTTGAGCAATACCCTGGTGGCCAGCGTGCTGACACAGGCCGCTTTCGGCCGTGCATCGCCATTGCGGCGCTGGTGGTTGTCACCCTGGGTGAGTTCCGGGGTGGCGGTGAGCATCGTGTTCGTCGCGCTGGCATACAGCCTGTTGCTGCGTCACCTGTGGCAGCCGCAGGGCTGGCAATGGCTGGCCGACGAACTGCTGCACGACGTGATGCCGCTGCTGTATGCGTTGTACTGGTGGTACTGCGTGCCCAAGGGGCAGTTGCGCCTGCAGCATCTGCTGGGCTGGTTGCTGTACCCGCTGGGGTACTTCATCTATGTGCTGGGGCGCGGGCACGGCATAGGCTTTTACCCCTATCCGTTCATTGACGTGGCCAACCTCGGGTATGGCCAGGTGGTGCTCAATGCGATGGCGATTGTGTGCGGGTTTGTTTTGCTCGGCCTGCTGCTGATCGGCCTGGATCGCTGGCAGGGCCGGCGCCTGGCACGGGCCAGGGCGCAGCCCTGAGGGCCGCCGACTAGTCTTCGTCGTGCGGGTCCAGACGCCAGTAGGCAGCGGCCTTGAGGTATTCCTCCTTCACGCCTTTGTCTTCCAGCAACAGGCGTTTGGCCTGGCGCGTCAGCGCTTTTTCCAGGGCTATCCAGGCGTACAGTTCGCCGTGGGGCAGGCTCAGGTCATGCAGCACCTGCAGGATGTCCTGCTGGTGGCGCTGCACCCAGATCACCTCGACCTGCGCTGCGCTGTTCAGTGGCTGGCGCTCGTGGTCATCCTCGATTTCAATCACCGCCAGCACCGTGCGCCCGGCAGGCAGTTCCTCCAGGCGGCGGCCTATTGCCGGGATCGCGGTTTCGTCGCCGATCAGCAGGTAGCTGTCGAAGATATCCGGCACCACCAGCGAGGCCCGTGGGCCGGCGATGTGCAGAAACTGGCCGGGCGCGGCCTGGGCGGCCCAGGTGGAAGCAGGGCCATCGCCGTGCAGCACGAAGTCCAGGTCCAGCTCACCGGTGGCCAGGTCGATGCGCCGTGGCGTGTATTCGCGCATGGTCGGACGCACGCCGTCGCTGCCGGGGTTGTCCAGTGCGGCCTGTTCTTCGGGCGAGCAGGCAAACAGCAGCTTCACATGGTCGTCGCTGCCGACGCTGATGAAGCCTTCCAGCTGCGCCCCGCCGAGCGTGATGCGGCGCATGCGCGGGGTCAGCTCGGCCACGCGCAGCACTTGCAGGCAGCGGCGCTTGATTGCGTGGTTGACGCGATGAATGGAGGATGTGTCGGTCATTCGGGTTGCTCCTGTGGGTGGACGGTGGGGCCTGCAACGATCGCTTTGGCGGTGTCGTTGAGCAGGCTGCGCACGCGCTCGATTTCTGCCGGGTTCCAGCGCCCGGCGTGCATCTGCAGGGCATGGCGCAGGTTGTGCACGGCTTCGTGGATTTCGGGGGGACGGTCGTGTACGCGCAGCGAGCGCTTGCTGACCTCGATGCGGGTGCGCACCCCGTCCAGCGCGATGGCCTGGTCGAGCAGGGCCTGGTGGCCAGCCTCGGTGGCGCGGTAGAGCTTCTTGCTGCCGTGGGTTTCGCCGACGATCAGCTCGCTTTCCTCAAGAAAGGTCAGGGTGGGGTAGATCACGCCGGGGCTGGGGCTGTAGCCGCCGTCGAACTGGGCTTCGATCTGGCGGATCAGGTCGTAACCGTGGCCGGGCTTTTCCGCCAGCATGGCCAGTAGCAGCAGCTTGAGGTCGCCGGGGGCGAAAACCCGTGGGCCGCGGTCGCCGCGTTCGCGGCCGCCACGGCGCTCGAAGCCGTCGTGGCGCTCGCCGGCATCGCGATGGGGGGGGGATGATGGTCGCGCATGGAATCTCTCCTGCCTGTGTTTC
>NZ_JAAHBU010000333.1 GCF_010671725.1 Pseudomonas brassicae
TTGCCAGCGAAGGGGCCAGCAGGGTCAGCGCACCATGTGCAGGAACTGCATGTGCCGCTCGTACTGGTCGAGGATGTCGTTGATGATCTGCTCCTTGCTGTAGCCCACCAGGTCGTAATCCTGGCTGCCTTCGCTCAGGTGCACCTCGGCACGGTAATAGCGACGGTTCTTGAGCTCTTGCGTGCCCAACCCGGCCAACGCAAACGACGGCGTGAAATACCCGCGCATCTGCACCTGGTAGATGAACGGCTGCTCTTCCCCGTGGCCGATCTTCAAGCTCACGTTGTCGTGGCTCGGGTCTTCCTGGGTAATGACGTTCAGGCCTTTCTCGGCAAACACATCGGTCACCTCGGCAATCGCCGGGCGCACCACGTCGTCCATGAACCGGTACACCTCGTCACGCGACGGGAAGTGCACCGCCTGGCTCAGGCGATGGCGCCAGCCGCCGCGCCCGCGCCGCGAGTTGGCGAACGGCGCCAGCGAATGCATCTGCGCGATGCGGCGCTGCGACTCCAGGTAGAACGCCTTGTGCAGCCCCCACATCATGGCCAGCAGAATCACCGAGAACGGCAGCGAGGTCAGCACCACCGCCGACTTGAGCGAGTCGATGCTGCCGGCAAACAGCAGCCCGCTGGTGACCAGCGCGGTCATCGCGCCCCAGAACACCCGCAGCCAGTTCGGCCCGTCTTCGTCCGGGTTGCCATCGCGCGCCGACAGGGTCGACAGCACCACCGTGCCCGAGTCTGCCGAGGTGACGAAGAACACGAAGCTGATGAACACCGTGACGGCGATCACCACCTTGCTCCAGGGGTAGGTCTCCAGCAGCAGGTACAACGACATCGACGGGTTCTCCAGCGCCGATTGCCCCAGTGCCGTGGCGCCATGCTCCAGCACCTGGAACATCGCGCTGTTGCCGAAGATCGACATCCACGCCAGGGTGAAGCCCAACGGGATCAGCAGCACGCCGAAGACGAACTCGCGGATGGTGCGGCCGCGGGAAATACGTGCGATGAACAAGCCGACGAACGGCGCCCAGGCAATCCACCAGGCCCAGTAGAACACCGTCCAGCCGCCCAGCCAGTCGCTCGGCTCGTTGTAGGCGTACACATCGAAGCTCTTGCGCGGCAACGCCCCGAGGTAGTCGCCCAGGTTCTGGATCAGGGTGTTGAACAGGTGCTGGGTAGGCCCGGCAAACAGCACGAACAGCAGCAGCGCGCAGGCCAGGAACATGTTGATGTCGGACATCACCCGCACGCCCTTGTCGACGCCGGCAATGGCCACCACTACCGCCGCGCCCATCATCAGGCTGATCAGGATCACCTGCACCCACTGCGTGTGCGGGATGCCAAAGAGGTAGTCCAGCCCGGAGTTCAGGTGCAACACGCCAAAGCCCATGTCGGCGCCCAGGCCGAACACCGTGGCGATGATGCCGAAGCCGTCCACGGCGTAGCCGATCGGCCCGTTGATGCGCTTGCCGATCAGCGGGTACAGCGCCGAACGCAGCGCCAGCGGCAGGTTGTGGCGGTAGGCGAAGTAGGCCAGCGCCATGCCGACGAAGGCGAACACGCCCCAGCCGTGCAGGCCCCAGTGCAAAAACAGCAGTTGCATGGCCTGGCGCCCGGCCTCGGCGGTGCCGGCTTCGCCCTGGGGCGGCTGCAGCATGTGGGTCAGCGGTTCAGACACGCAGAAGAAGAACAGCGTGATGCTGATGCCGGCGGCAAACAGCATGCCGGCCCATGACAGGTAGCTGAATTCGGGTTCGTCGTGGTCGGCACCGAGCTTGATCTTGCCGTAGCCGGACAAGGCGGTGACCACCACGAAGACCAGGTACAGGGTCATGGCCAGCATGTAGTACCAGCCCACCGTGTTGGCGGCCCAGTTCTGTGCAGCCAGCAGCCACTCACCGGCCACCTGCGGGTTGCTGATCACGGCCAGGCCGAACAGCAAAATGAAGCTTGCCGCGAAGTAGAACACCGGGGGGTTCATGCGGATGTTGCTGGGGGAATTGGAAGACGGTGCACTCATGGCGCGTGCACCTCGCGGGGGTGAATGAGGGTTGAGTTGTACGGGTTCAGCAAAGGGTTTCCTCCTGTTGAACACCGGCAGCGCACCAGCGTTTTACATTGAACAAGCGTTCAAGTTAAACATGGATGGGAGTGTGGTGCGACCCTTCGCGCAAGCCAGCTCCCACAGGGATAACCGAAATCCTGCGCTTTGCGCTGTACCTGTGGGAGCTGGCTTACCAGCGAAGAGGCCCTCAAAAGCACCCGAAAGACTATTTCTGCGTCCCGTCATCGTGCTGCAGGTTGGCCTGGGTCAGGTTGCTGCCCGGCGCCACGCTGCGGGTCAGCCACACATTGCCGCCGATGGTCGAACCCTTGCCGATGGTGATACGCCCCAGAATAGTCGCGCCGGCATAAATCACCACGTCGTCCTCGACGATCGGGTGGCGCGGCTGGCCCTTCTGCAACTGCCCCGACTCGTCGGCCGGGAAGCGCTTGGCACCCAGGGTCACCGCCTGGTAGATACGCACACGCTCACCGATGATCGCGGTCTCGCCGATCACCACTCCCGTGCCGTGATCGATGAAGAAGCTCGGGCCGATCTGTGCGCCCGGGTGGATATCGATGCCGGTGGCCGAATGCGCCAGCTCCGAGCTGATGCGCGCCAGCAGCGGCAAGCCGGCGCGGTACAGGTGGTGCGCCAGGCGGTGGTGAATCACCGCCAGCACGCCGGGGTAGCACAGCAGCACTTCGTCCACGCTGCGTGCCGCCGGGTCGCCGTGGTAGGCCGCCAGCACGTCGCTGTCGAGCACGGTGCGCAACCCGGGCAATGCCGCGCCGAAATCCTGGATCAGGCGCAGGGCCTGAGCGTCGATCTCCAGCGACTCGGCCTTGCCCTGGCGCGCCGCGTAGCGCAGCTCCAGCCGCGCCTGCGCCAGCAGCGCGGTCAACGCCGCGTCCAGCGTATGCCCCACATAGAAGTCTTCGCTCTCTTCGCGCAAGTCCACCGGCCCCAGGCGCATCGGGAACAACGCACCGCACAGTTGTTCGAGAATCTGGCGCATCGCCTCGCGCGAGGGCAGCTCGCGCCCGCCCTGCTCGCCACTGCTGCGGCCATTGCGGCTGCGCCACTGGTCACGGGCCGAACGCAGTTGGCCGACGATGTTGTGCAACTGCCAGTAGCCTGATTGCGCGTTGTCGCTCACGGTTGTTTCTCCTGACGCGGCGGCGGCTTGTGGAGGGGGTGGCCGCCTTGTAGAAGCTCACTTTACGGCAAATGGCCACGGCGGAAAAAATATCCCTTTATGCGCTTTGGCTATAAATCCGGCATAAGCAGGCGCACTGGAAGGAGTGCCGGGGGCTGCCTATAGTCGAGGTTTCCCCCTGACAGCCTGACGCCATGATCGAACGACAGCTTGCCCGCTTCAATCGCCTGCCGCTGCTCGGTACGCCGACCCCGTTGCACAAGCTCCAGCGCCTGTCGGCCTGGGCCGGGCGCGATATCTACGTCAAGCGCGATGACCTGACGCCACTGGCCCTGGGCGGCAACAAGCTGCGCAAGCTCGAGTACCTGGCAGCCGACGCGCTGGCCGCCGGTGCCGACACCCTGATCACCGCCGGCGCCATCCAGTCCAACCATGTGCGCCAGACCGCAGCGCTGGCCGCGCAACTGGGCCTGGGCTGCGTGGCACTGCTGGAGAACCCCATCGGCACCGACTCGCTCAACTACCAGCACAACGGCAACCGCCTGCTGCTGGAGCTGTTCGACGCCAAGGTCGAGCGTGTGGATAACCTCGACAACGCCGATGCGCAATTGCAGGCGCTGTCCGTACGCCTGCAGGCCAGCGGGCGCAAACCCTACACCGTGCCCATAGGTGGCTCCAACGCACTGGGCGCGCTGGGGTACGTGCGCGCCGGCCTGGAATTGGCCGAGCAGATCACCCACAGCGGGCAGACCTTCGCCGGCGTGGTACTGGCCTCAGGCAGCGCCGGCACCCACAGCGGCCTGGGCCTGGCGCTGGCCGAGGCGTTGCCGCAGTTGCCGGTGATCGGCGTGACCGTGTCGCGCAGCGACCACGACCAGCGCCCCAAGGTGCAAGGCCTGGCCGAGCGTACCGCCGAGTTGCTGGGGGTGGCGTTGCCGAACGCCTTCAAGGTCGAACTGTGGGATGAATACTTCGCGCCGCGCTATGGTGAACCGAATGCCGGCACCCTGGCCGCGATCCGCCTGCTGGCCAGCCAGGAAGGCCTGCTGCTCGACCCGGTGTACACCGGCAAGGCCATGGCCGGGTTGCTCGACGGCATTGCCCGCCAGCGTTTCGACGAAGGACCGCTGATTTTCTGCATACCGGTGGGGCACCGGCATTATTCGCCTACCCTGAGGTCTGGAACAGCTGACATCCACGAACACAAGCGGAGCCTGTCATGACGATGTGCGTATTCGGTAAACACTGGCTGGGCGCAGGGCTCGGCCTGTTGCTCAGCGCCAGCCTGCTCGGCCCGGCCGTGGCCGGCGAGCAGTTGCAGAAGATCAAGGACAACGGCAGCATCAGCATCGGCCTGGAAGGCACCTACCCGCCGTTCAGTTTCGTCGATGCCGACGGCAAGCTGTCCGGCTTCGAGGTGGAGCTGTCCGAGGCGCTGGCCAAGCAGTTGGGGGTCAAGGCGCGGCTGCAGCCGACCAAGTGGGACGGCATCCTCGCCGCACTCGAATCCAGGCGCCTGGACATCGTGGTCAACCAGGTGACCATCTCCGAGGAACGCCAGAAAAA
>NZ_JAAHBU010000334.1 GCF_010671725.1 Pseudomonas brassicae
AGTGCATCTGCGGGCCTCTTCGCTGGCAAGCCAGCTCCCACAGGTACTGCGCTGTCCTCAAGAGCAGCGACAAACCTGTGGGAGCTGGCTTGCCAGCGAAGGCCGCGCCGCAGAGGCTGGGTGTTACTCGGCTGGCAATGCCAGCCTCTGTCCCGCCATCAGCAACGACAATCGCGACAGGCTTATCCACGGCGAGCCCTGGGCCTGGCCCTTGATCTGCGCATCGATGCGCTGGGCATCCTGCAACAGCTGCCCCCAGCGTTGTGCCGAGTGACGTTGCAGGGCCTTGCTCATCAGCGGCCTGCGCTTGTCCCATACCGGCGGCCGAGCCTGGCTGAAAGCCTTGTCCAGCGGCACGCCCTGGCTGAACTGCTGGGCCAGCCCGGCGAGCACGCGCAACTCGCGGGCCAGCGCCCAGAGAATCACCGGCGGCTCGACGCCTTCGCCACGCAGCCCCTCAAGCATGCGCAGGGCATGCGCGGCCTCGCCGTTGAGGATCGCATCGACCAGGCCGAACACGTCAAAACGCGCGCTGTCGGCTACCGCGCCCTGCACGGTCTCCACGGTGATCTGGTTGCCATCGGACAGCAGCTTGAGCTTTTCGATTTCCTGTGCAGCAGCCAGCAGGTTGCCTTCGACCCTGGCGGCAATCAGTTCCACCGCGTCACGCTGGGCCGACAGCCCGGCCTGTGCCAGGCGCTGGTTGATCCACTGCGGCAACTGGTGGGTGTCCACCGGCCAGATCTGCACGAACTGCACCTGTGGCCCCTCGATCAGCGCCTTGCCCCACTTGGTCTTCTGGGCGCTGCCATCAAGCTTGGGCAGGCTGACCAGCAGCAAGGTATCTTCGGCCGGCCGCGAGCAGTACTCGATCAGTGCCGCCGCACCCTTGTCGCCGGGCTTGCCCGAGGGCAGGCGCAGTTCCAGTACGCGCTTTTGCGCGAACAGCGACAGGCTGGCCCCGGCCTGGAGCAGGGTGCCCCAGTCGAAGTTGGCGTCGGCGCTGAAGACCTGGCGTTCGTCGAAGCCTTGCTGGCGTGCAGCCAGGCGGATGGCGTCGGCGGCCTCCTGGCACAGCAGCGGGTCATCGCCGCTGATCACATAGACGGGCGCGAGGCTACCTTGCAGGTGCTTGTGGAGTTGGGCGGGGGAGAGCTTCATGGGAATAGGCGGGGCGCCGGAGCGCCCCGTTCAGGCTCAGTTGGCCGGCAGTTCCAGCGGCGATTGCTGGGGTTGCGCGTCTTGTGCGCGACGGGCAGCGTCGATCGCCTGGGCCTCGGCCTTGGCGCGTTCGTCAGCTTCCTGTTGCAGCAGGTTGAGCTGCTCGGGTGTCAGCAACTGCAGGCGCAGGACCATCTTCTGCACCATTTCACGGCGCATTTCGTTACGAATCTGGTCGGCTTCCTGGTCGGAGCCGGCCAGGTTGTTGCTGTCATGCACGTAGGTCTTCTGCACTTCGAGCTTGTCGGTCAGCAGGCTCAGGTCGTCCAGGCCGCGGATCTCGTACGTCAGCTCGTTGTTCAGTTCGTATTCCGCCGAGCGCCGCCACCGGCATAGCTGGCCGCGCGTCGGGTTTCCTGTTCATTGGTCAGGATCAGCTTGTACGGCGCGCCCTTGTGCACGTTGACACCGCTGGTCTCCAGCACATCACGCAGCTGCGTGACGGTAGCGCCGTAGGCGTTGCGCGCGCTCACGTCCAGTTCCTTCAGGCTCAGCTCGGTTACGCCGGTGCCGCGCAGCTGGAAACCGCAGGCGCTGAGCAGCACAGCCAGGCCCATTACCAGCAGATTGCGTTTGATCATGTTGTTGCTCCCTTGAAACCTTGTGGGCTGTGCGGGCGCCACTCAGGACGCCCGTTGCTGTCAGTTGGCGACGATGTTGACCAGCTTGCCGGGTACCACGATCACCTTGCGGATGCTCAGGCCTTCGGTGAAGCGCAGCACGTTCTCGTTGCTGCGCGCAGCGGCTTCGACTTCTTCGCGGCTGGCGCTGGCCGGCATTTCGATATGCCCGCGCAGCTTGCCGTTGACCTGGATCACCAGCGCGATGCTGTCTTGCACCAGCGCGCTTTCGTCGAGCACCGGCCAGCCGGCATCGATGACCGCGCCGTCGTGACCCAGACGCTGCCACAGCTCATGGCTGATGTGCGGGGTGATCGGCGCCAGCAGCAGGGCGACGGTCTCCAGGCCTTCCTGGACCAGCGCGCGGTCCTGCTCGGTGGCTTGCGACGCCTTCTCCAGCACGTTCATCAGGGTCATCACCTGGGCGATCGCAGTGTTGAACTTGTGGTGCTGGCCCACATCGACGCTGGCCTGCTTGATGGCGGCGTGGATGGCGCGGCGCACCAGCTTCTGCGCGTCGTCCAGGCTGGACAGGTCCAGCGCGCCAGGCCGGGCCCTGGCCAACGTGGGCCTGGGCCAGGCGCCAGACGCGACGCAGGAAGCGGTTGGCACCTTCGACACCGGAGTCGGACCATTCCAGGCTCATGTCCGGCGGCGAGGCGAACATCATGAACAGGCGGCAGGTGTCGGCACCGTAGGCATCGATCATCGCTTGCGGGTCGACGCCGTTGTTCTTGGACTTGGACATCTTCTCGGTGCCACCGATTTCCACCGGCAGGCCGTCGGTCTTCAGGCGTGCGCCGATGATCTTGGCCTTGGCATCACGCTCGATTTCGACGTCGGCCGGGTTGAACCAGTCCTTGCCGCCGTTGCTGGCAACGCGATAGTAGGTTTCGGCAACGACCATGCCCTGGGTCAGCAGGTTCTTGAACGGTTCGTTGGACGTGACCAAACCTTCGTCGCGCATCAGCTTGTGGAAGAAGCGCGCGTACAGCAGGTGCAGGATCGCGTGTTCGATACCGCCAATGTACTGGTCCACTGGCAGCCAGTGGTTGGCCGCCTTGGGGTCGACCATGCCGTGCTCGTAGTTTGGCGAGGCATAGCGCGCGAAGTACCAGGACGACTCGACAAAGGTGTCCATGGTGTCGGTTTCGCGCTTGGCGGGTGCGCCGCACGTGGGGCAACTGCACTCGTAGAACTCGGGCAGGCGCGCCAGTGGCGAACCGGCGCCGTCCGGCACCACGTTCTCTGGCAGGGTGACGGGCAGTTGGTCTTCGGGCACCGGCACGTCGCCGCAGGTGTCGCAGTGGATGATCGGGATCGGGCAGCCCCAGTAGCGCTGGCGGCTGATGCCCCAGTCGCGCAGGCGGAACTGGGTGCGTGACTTGCCCAGTTGCTTCTTGATCAGGGCGGCTTCGATGGCGTCGAACGCACCGGCGAAGTCCAGGCCGTCGAACTCGGCCGAGTTGATCAGTTGGCCATGTTCGCCGTAGGCGGCCTGCCATTCGCTGCCCACTTCATCGCCGGCGCTGGTGCGCACCACGGCCTTGATCGGCAGGTTGTATTTGGTGGCGAATTCGAAGTCGCGCTCGTCGTGGGCCGGTACGGCCATGACCGCGCCGTCGCCGTAGTGCATCAGCACATAGTTGGCGACCCACACCGGCAGCTTCTCGCCGGTCAGCGGGTGCTCCACCAGCAGCGAAGTGGCCAGGCCTTTCTTTTCCTGGGTGGCGATGTCGGCTTCGGCAACGCTGCCGCCCTTGCAGGCATCGATGAACGCCTGCAGCTCGGGGTTGCCCTGGGCGGCGAGGGTGGCCAGCGGGTGCTCGGCGGCCACCGCGACGTAGGTCGCGCCCATCAGGGTGTCGGGGCGGGTAGTGAAGACCTTGAGTGCACCGGCTTCGCCGATGCTGGCCTGATCGTACGGGAACGACACTTCCATCCCGCGCGACTTGCCGATCCAGTTGCGCTGCATGGTCTTGACCTGTTCAGGCCAGCCCGGCAATTCGTCGAGGCTTTCCAGCAACTCGTCGGCGTACGCGGTGATCTTGAAGTAGTACATCGGGATTTCGCGCTTCTCGATCAGCGCGCCCGAACGCCAGCCGCGGCCGTCGATGACCTGCTCGTTGGCCAGTACGGTCTGGTCGGCCGGGTCCCAGTTGACCGTGCCGTTCTTGCGGTAGATCACGCCTTTTTCGAACAGGCGGGTGAACAGCCACTGTTCCCAGCGGTAGTAATCGGGCTTGCAGGTGGTGACTTCGCGGGACCAGTCGATCGCCAGGCCCAGGCTCTTGAGCTGGGTCTTCATGTAATCGATGTTTTCGTAGGTCCACTTGGCCGGCGCGACATTGTTTTTCATCGCGGCGTTCTCGGCCGGCATGCCGAAGGCGTCCCAGCCCATCGGCTGCAGGACGTTCTTGCCGAGCATGCGCTGGTAGCGTGCGATCACGTCGCCAATGGTGTAGTTGCGCACGTGGCCCATGTGTAGCTTGCCGCTTGGGTAAGGGAACATCGACAGGCAGTAGTACGTGTCCTTGCCTGGCTGTTCACTGACTTCAAAAGACTTGTGCTCGTTCCAGTAAGACTGGGCGGCGGCTTCGATTTCGCGGGGCTGATAGAGTTCGTGCATGGCTACTTTGCGCTGAGAAATGGGAGACCTTATCCAGGCTGGTTGAAAACCGTAGCGCCCGGCAATCCGGTGTCAAGAGTGAGCGCCGTAGCATACATGACCCCCGTCCATCGTGGGAAACCCTGATTGCATCGGTAGCGGCGCCGCGGGCCGTTGGTCGCGGCGCCTCGCTGGTTTTTCGAGTGCCGCTAAGCTGACGTGTGGGGGAGATGAATTCTATCTTCAATGAGGTGAACGGATGGGAGAGTCGCAGCTACAAGCACTGAACCCGGAGCTTTACGAGCGGTTGATCGACCGTCTGGGGCTCGCCCTCGACACTGCACGCACCGCCGTTCGATTACGCGATGAAATGCCTGCTGAGTTGGAATTGCGTGGCCTGAGCCGCGCCGAATTCGAGGTGATCAAGGCCTACCTGGAGTCGCTTCCGGCAGGCCGGCAGGGAAGCGTCGGCGCGATGCAGCAAGCGGAGTCGCCGCCTTCGGCCAGGGTTGTCTGGCTCAAGGACAAGGCCCGCTCCACCACCACGGCCAAACCCAGAACGCTGCACTGCAAATAACCGTTCGGGAGCACCAGGCGCAGACGGAGTGCGCCGCATTCATGGACTTCATGCTGATCGGCGCCTGGTGATCGTTGTTGCCAGGCGCCGTTTCTCTGTAGCCTTGGGCATTCATGGAGATGCCTGATGCCATTTCGCTACTTGATCAAACAAATCATCCTGCCCCCCGGCGTACTGCTGCTATTGCTGCTGCTCGCGTGGTGGCTGCGCCGTCGCTGGCCGCGCACTGCGCTGGCGTGCTTTGGCGCAGGGCTGGGCGGGTTGTGGCTGATGAGCCTGCCGGTGGCGGTCGAGTTTGCCGCACGCCAACTGGAAAGCGTAGCGGCCATCGAGCCTGCACAGTGGCCGGCGTTGGCCGGCAGGGCCGATGCGATCGTGGTGCTGGGGGCGGGGCGCGAGCGCGGCGACCCGGCGTGGGGCAATGTCGACCAGCCGACCGGTGTGGCCCTTGAGCGCATGCGTTATGCCGCGCAACTGGCCAAGGCCAGTGGCTTGCCGCTGCTGACCAGCGGTGGGCTGCATTACGGTACGCCGCCCAGCGAGGCCAAGCTGATGGCCGATTCGCTGCAGCGCGATTTCGGCGTGAGCGTGCGCTGGCAGGAAGCGCAGAGCCGCACCACCTGGGAGAACGCCCGGATGAGCGCCGAGGTGCTGCTGCCACAGGGGATCAAGCGCGTGGTGGTGGTGACCCAGGCCTGGCACATGCAGCGTTCGGTGTGGAGCTTCGAGCGGGCCGGCTTCGAGGTGGTGGGTGCGCCGGTGGGCTTCCTGGGCAACGACAATGCCCGTGCGTTCGGCGGCTGGATGCCGGAGAGCAAGGCGATGTGGCAGAGCGGCCAACTGCTCAATGAAGCGGTCGGCCTGCTCGGCTATCGCCTGTTCTACTAGACCGTCTTGGCGATCCGGCTGGCCAGCAGGGCCCAGCCGAACAGCAGCACGCAGACGATTGCCATGGGCCAGGAGCGCCATTGCAGGTACGGCGTGAGCCCCTGCATCGGCACCACCTCACCGTACAGGATGGCGCGTTCGAACTGCGGGATCTGTGCGCTGATCTTGCCGAAGGGGTCGATCAGCCCGGTGACGCCGTTGTTGGTGGCGCGGATCATCCAGCGCCCGGCTTCAAGGGCGCGCATCTGTGCCATCTGCAGGTGCTGGATCGGGCCGATCGACTTGCCGAACCAGGTGTCGTTGCTGATGGTCAGCAGGATGTCGCTCTTGGCCGCGAGGCTCGCGGCCAGCTCGGGGTAGACCACTTCGTAGCAGATCATCGGGGCAAGATGGTAGCCCTTGGCCTGCAGCATGGCCTGGTCTTCGGGGCCGCGGGCGAAGTCCGACATCGGCAGGTCGAAGAAGGCAATCAGCCCGCGCAGCATGTCCTGCAGCGGCAC
>NZ_JAAHBU010000335.1 GCF_010671725.1 Pseudomonas brassicae
AAGCTCGGCCGAGCCGCCAGCCGGCCCGGCCACCGGGCCGCTGGTGACGCCCGGGGCCTTGCCCTGGCTGGCGACGTTCTCGGCCACCACCATCAGCAGACCGCGAGCCTTGTTGAAAACGATACGATAAAGATGCTTGTTCATTGCAATTCCATTTGCGGTGCCAGACCGCCAGAAGTCAGGGTTACGCTGTGAGTCCCAGCGGGTGCGCAGCAAACCAGGCATGTGCCTGTTCGGGGATCACGCCGATCCCCATGTGGGTCTTGACCCGCAGCCCACGCTCTTCGCCGTGGTGGTCGAGCGAGCGCATGCAGCGGTTGGGGAACAGCTGGCGCTGTATCAGGCGCGCCAGGTCGGTGGTGTGGCCGAACGGGGCGACGAAGTCGTTGAGCCACAGGCGCTCGCCGCAGTTCCAGTCGGCATCCTCGCGCTCCAGCGGCGAGCGCTCGAGGTAGCGCTGCTCGGCATCGGCATCCAGGTTGAGCCAGGCCAGGTAGAACACCGGCTTGCCGGCCTCGCTGCCGAGCACGAACTGGCGGTGCTTGAGGGCCGGCAACAGCAGGCGTGGCAGGCTGTGCAAGGGGGCATCGCGGTGGGCGCTGGAGTGCATCCACAGCCAGGCCACCGAGCCGAGCACGGTGGCCTCGTTCCAGGGTTCGTCGCTGAACGCGGGGGCGATGAGGTCGAAACGGTCATAGCGCATGGCAGGCCTCAGAACGACAGGGAAACAGTGAAAGCGCTGGTGATGTTGGCCGTCTCGAAACCGTCCGGTTTCTTCAGCGGCGTGCCAAACGACCAGTCGTAGGACAAGGCCTTGTAGCCACCGCGTACCCCGACCACTGCACCGGCCAGGCGCTTGCCGACCAGGTAGTCGCTGGAGTGGCCGCTGACCTGGCCGTAGTCGATGCCGGTGTACAGCTCCTGCTCGGTCGCGCCCAGGGTCAGGCCGACTTCGTTGCGCAGGGTCCAGCCGCGTTCGGCCGAGAGGATGTTCTCGCCGTCGAAACCGCGCACGGTGTAGCGCCCACCGATGGAAAAGCGGTCTTGCGGCACCAACGCCGAGCGGTTCCACTGCGCACGCCAGCCGCTGATGTAGCGCAGGCGCTGGTTGTAGGCGACGAAGGGCACCTGCAACTGCGCGTCGGCACTGATGATCTTCGAGCGCGCCGTGCCCTCGCCAGTGAGCTCTTCGGGCGCCTGCAACGCGCCATGCGCGCCGGTGCCACGGCGGTAGCCGGCACTCAGGTCGAGGGTCGCCGCGCCGATGAACTCGCGGTGGCTGAGCCCGGCTTCCCATCCGGCCATGCGCCGGCGCTGCAACTCGATTTCGGTGTCGTCGATGAAGTTTTCCGAGGTACGCGTCCACAGGCTGCTCCAGGCTGTGGTCTTGCGCACCGCATCGCGGTAGAGCAGCCGCGACAGGCGCAGTTCGTTGTTGCGCGTTTCGCCGCGGTACTGATAGCGCTGGTTCTCGCCGGCGACGCTCTGGTGGTAGTCGTACTCGCTGCTGGTGAAGCCCAGCAGCCAGTAGCCGAAAGGCACCGAGTAATGCAGCGTGTTGCCCCGCGAGCCGCGGTTGCCCGATTCGCCGCCGCCCATGTCCTGGGTGGTGCTGGCATAGAACAGATCGTTGAGCGAAAGCACGTTGTCCAGCGACAGCGCCAGGTTGCCCTGGTACTTGCCGGTGGTCTTGCTGCCGGAGTTATCCACAGACAGGCTGAGCCTGGCCGGGAACGCCTGGCGCCAGGCGATCACCACATCGCTTTCACCCGGTGCGGCATCGCTGGCCTGGGCCGGGGCGATCTGGATATCGGCTTCGGCGGTGGGTACACGCTTGAAGTTCTCCAGGGCCTGCTCGATATCGCGCAGGTTGAGCAGCTCGCCAGAGCGTGCGGGCATGGCGTTCCAGGCATTGGCACGGGCGCTGGTACCTTCGGCAAAACGAATGTCGCGAATGCGCCCCGGGATCAGGGTCAGGCGCAGCTCGCCCTGGCTCAGGTCCTGCTCCTCGGCCAGCACACGGGTCGTGACGTAGCCTTTTTCGATGATCGCGTTCTGGATGCGTTTCATCGTCAGATTGATCCCGCCTGCGCCCAGGCAGCGCCCGGCAGCCGGGTCGTATTCCGGGTTGGCGGCGCGCAGGGCCCATTGGAACTGCTCGGCCGCGTCGCCCACCAGGCGGATGTGGCGGATCGCAAAGCACGGGGTTTCGCTGGCCGGCAGGCGGCCTTCGCCTTCATCGCCAGTAGCGGCTTCGAGACGTACGTCGGGGCGTGCTTCGAGCTGTTCGCGCAGCACGCGCTCGCGCTCGCGCTGGCGCAGCAGTTCGGCGTTAGGGTCGGCCGCTTGCGCGGTGCTGCCCACGCCTGCGGCCCAGGCAAACACGGCCAGCAGCAGGGCGGCGACAGGGGTGGGGGGCAAAGCGCTGACGAAACGGTGGGCAACACTCATCGTCAACGCCCGGCAACGGGCGATCGGCTGCATGGCACATCCTTGTGGGCCGGAATTCAGAAATGGGGGGGCGAGGCGTCGCTTAGCGACGGCGTGTTAACGCAGGCAAACGGACAACGAATTGCCCTGCAACCTCTACCGAAACCCTCTGACGGTGGTTTCGGAATAAAGTTGCGCGGGGATAGACGGAAACGTGATGGGGTTCAAGCTTTGGGGCACATCTTCGCCGGCACGGCCGGCGCCTACAGATTCATCGCGAATCCGGCGCACCCCCATGCTGTTGCAGCAACCTCAAAAACTGGCGCGCACCCCCGCATACACCGTCCGCCCAGGACCCGGCTCGTAATAACGTGCAGCCGTATCGTTGATGCGCAGGTTGTCGTAGTAACGACGATCGGTCAGGTTATCCACACCCAGGTAGGGCTCCAGCTCCTGGCCCTGCAACGTGATCAGCTTGCCGACACGCAGGTTGAACAAGGCATTGCCAGCCACCCGCGCAGCATTGCCATTGTCGGCGTACTGCGGGCCGTAGGCGTTCATGTTGACCCGCGCATAGAATGCATCCGACTGGTACGCCACTTCGCTGAACAAGGTCTGCCGGGGAATGCCCGGCAAGCGGTTGTCGTCATACCCCTCGAAACGGGTGTAGTGGTAGTCGTTGTAGCTGTAGGCCATCGACAGGCGCCAGTTATCCACAGGCCGGTATTCGCCACTCAGCTCGAAACCCTCACGCCGGGACTTGCCGGCGTTGCTGTAGGTATTGCCCCGGTCAGTACTCTGCGCCACCAGTTCGTCCTTGAGCAGGATGCTGTAGACCACGGCCTCCAGGCGCAGGTCGTCCCACTCGCCTTTCACACCCAGCTCACGGGTCAGTGCGCGGGCCGGCTGCAGGCCGGTGTTGAACCCGCCCGCCATGGGGTTGCTCAGTTCGTTGAGGGTCGGGGTCTCGAACGAGGTGGCCAGGCGCGCATAGGCCATGGTGTGCGCGGTGAAGCGATAGCTCAGGCCAGTACTGTAGTTGAAGTCCTCGAAACGCTGCGCATCCGAGGCATCGCCATCGCCGCTGAAACGATCATCGACCGCCTGGCGCGTAGCGTCGTAGCGACCACCCAGGGTCAGTTGCAGGCGCTCGGTGAGGTCGATGCTGTCTTGCACATACAGGCCATAACCCCCGGCCTTTTCGCGCTGGCGCAGGGTAAGGTCGCCGGTATGCCCGCCGACCTCGTTGTTGTGCCGCTCGCGGTCGTCGCGCTGCTGCTCGATGTCGAGTCCGGTGGTCAACTGGTGGCCCAGGCCGAACCAGTTGGCCAGGTGCGTGTATTGCCCGCCCATCCCGGCGAACAGCCGGCTGTAGGTGGTCTGCCCGCCCGCCCGCAGCGGCAGGCGGTTGCCGAAGTCACGCCGGCCCAGCCAACTGCGCAGTTGGTAGCTGTCGGTGTCGCTGAGCTGGCTGGTCCAGTTGATGGCCAGGCGTTGCTGGTTCATGTGTTCATCGGAATTGAACAGCAGGCTTTGCGCCCGCGCCTGGCTGCGCTTGTCGCGCACCTGGGCAAGGGTCAGCGCGCCGGGGTCTTCGGAGCGGTTGTCGAGGGCCTGCAAGGTCACCCCCAGCTCGCCCGCCTCCGCCTGCCAGCGCAGCTTGCCAGTGAGGTTGCGCGCCTCGGAAGCCGAGTGTTCGCGGTAGCCGTCCAGGTTGGTGACGTTGAGCGCCAGCAGGCCCCCCAGGTTGCCCGAGGTGCCGCTGGTTTCGGCCCGCACACGCCGATAGCCGTCCGCGCCGCCACTGATGTCCACGCTCGACCGCGGTTGCAGCGAAGGCTCGCGGGTGGTGATCGCCAGCACACCCCCGGCACCGTTGCCGTACAACGTCGAGGCCGAGCCGCGGATCACTTCGATGTTCTCCACCAGGCCCAGGTCGACACCGTCCATTTCGGTCTGGCCGTCGGGCATGGTCAGCGGCACGCCGTCCACCAGCACGCGAATGCCACGCATGCCGAAGCTGGAGCGCGCGCCAAAGCCGCGGATCGACAGGCGCATGCCCTGGGCCATGTTGTAGCGGCTCTGGGGCACGGTGCCCGGCACCGCCGTGAGCAGGCTGTCGAGGGTCAGCAACTGCTCGCCGGGCTTGTCGGCGACATTCACCGAACTGACCGCCGCCGGGGTCTGCAGCCACTCGGAAGTGACCCGCGTGGAGGTCACTTCCAGCGGCGCCAGGTCGACACTGTCAGCACTCGCACAGCCGGAGCCGAGCAGCAGGAGGGTGAGGACGGAGGGCCGCCTTGGCAACATGGGAATTCCTTGTAGAAATGGCCGCAGGTGCTGCACACCGCGGCCGACGCGTTTGAGCCGACGTTATAACGCAGATGAACGGACCGCAGTACTGTCCAATAGTACCGTCAGCACGGCCCACACCTGCGGGTCATCGCTACAGGCGATGTTGAAGCGCATGCAGCCCAGCAGGGCCGGATCAGGGCCGAACAGGCTGCCGGGGCTGAGCAGCATGTCACGCGCCAGCCCCGCACGGGCCAGGGCTTCGCTGTCGCAGCCGGCGGGCAGCCGCGCCCAGATGAACAGGCCCCCGGCATAGGCCTGCAACGGCGTGCAACCGAGGGCGCGCAAGCGCTGCTCGACGCGCCCCGCAGCTTCCTGCAGACGCAGTTGCAGGCGCTTGCGGTGCTTGTCGTAGCTGCCGTCGGCAAGCAGTTGGCCCACCACCTGTTCGAGCAGTTCGCAGGTAATGCCGCCGCTCATCAACTTGAGGTGGATGAGGCTGGCGGCCAGTTGCGGCGCGGCGACCACGAAGCTGGCGCGGGCGTTGGCACTGAAGGTCTTGGAGAAGCCCGAGACATAGGTGACCTGCTCCAGGCCCGCGAGCGCCGCCAGGCGTGCCGGGGGCTGCGGATGCAGGTCGGCGTAGAGGTCGTCCTCGATGACATGGCAGTCGTACTGACGCGCCAGTTGCAAAAGCGCGAACGCCTGGCCGGGGGTAAACGAATGCCCGGTGGGGTTATGCAGCACGCCGGTGGTCAGGTACAGCCTGGGGCGGTGTTGCGCCAGCAGTTGTTCAAAGCGCGCCAGATCAAGGCCGTCGGCGCCCCGCTCCAGGGTCACGCTGCGCGCGCCATGCAGGGCCAGGTTGGCGTGGAAGTTGAAATAGCAGGGGCTGTCGAGCACCACGCAATCACCTGGGCGCAGCAACAGGCGCAGCAGCATGTCCAGCGCCTGCACGGTGTTGCTGGTGGTGACGATCTGCTCCAGCGGAGCGCCGATGCCCTGCCCGTGCAGGCGCGCCTGCAAGGTCTGGCGCAGCGGCAGGTAACCGGCCGGGGCGCCGTAGCCGGCAATGCGCAGGCGCGGCG
>NZ_JAAHBU010000336.1 GCF_010671725.1 Pseudomonas brassicae
TCCACGGCGGTGATCGAGTTCAACCTTGATGGTGAGGTACTGGCGGCCAATGATCGTTTCCTGCAGACCATGGGCTACACGCTGGAGCAGGTGCGCGGCAAGCATCACCGGCTGTTCTGCGAGCCCGAGGAATACAACTCGGTGGCCTACCAGCAGTTCTGGGACAAGCTGCGCCGCGGCGAATTCGTGGCCGAGCGCTTCAAACGCATCGATGCCCATGGGCGCGTGGTGTGGCTGGAGGCGTCCTACAACCCGATCATCGATGCCCATGACGTGTTGTACAAGGTGGTCAAGTTCGCCACCGTGATCACCGAGCAGGTCAACCAGGAAGAAGCCGTGGCTCACGCCGCCGATATCGCCTACACCACCTCGCTGGACACCGATGCCAGTGCGCGCAAGGCCACCGAGGTGGTGACCCAGACGGTCGAGGTGATGCGCGGCCTGGAGACCTTCATGCAGGAGGCCGCCGAGGGCATCCAGGCGCTCGACAAGCAGTCGCAGGTAATCGGTTCGATCATCAAGACCATTAGCGACATCGCCGGGCAGACCAACCTGCTGGCGCTCAACGCGGCGATCGAGGCGGCCCGCGCCGGTGAGCAGGGGCGCGGCTTTGCAGTGGTGGCCGACGAGGTGCGCCAGTTGGCCTCGCGCACCAGCACCGCCACCGAGGAGATTGCTCGCGTGGTGCAGCAGAACGCCCAGTTGGCCAAGGCCGCCGTCGACATCATCGACAGCAGCAAGCGCCAGGCCGAACAGGGCTTGTCGCTGGCGGGCGAGACCGGCACCGTGATCGTCGAGATTCAGGACGGGGCGAAAAAGGTGGTGGACGCGGTCGGGCAGTTCTCCAACCAGCTCGCGTCCTGATGCCTGGCCGGCGGCTGCAGTGCGCAGTCGCGGCCTCCAGCACTCAGGCGCGCTCGCGCACCCAGAACAGCGTGGCCCCGGCCACGGCCGCCGGCATCATCAGGATGTTGACGAACGGGATCAGCAACACCAGGTACACCGAGCCGCCAAAGCCCAGGCTCTGCCAGCGCTTGGCACGCAGCCAGGCCAGCATGTCCTGCCAGCTCAGCTTGTTGTTGTCGGCCGGGTAGTCGATGTACTGGATGGCCATCATCCAGATGCCGAACAGCAGCCACAGCGGTGCGGCGATGATATTCACCACCGGGATCCACGACAGGATGAACAGCGCCAGTGCGCGGGGGGCGAAGTAGCCCAGCTTGCGCAACTCGCGGCTCAGGGTGCGTGGCACCATGGCGACCAGTTCGGCCCAGCTGAAATCGGGGAAGGGGTCGTTGCCGCGTACCACCACCTCGACCTTTTCCGCAAGAAACCCGTTGAACGGTGCGGCGATGACGTTGGCCAGCATGGTGAACGTGAAAAACACCATCAACCCCACCAGCACCACGAACAGCGGCCACAGCAGGTAGTTGAGAAAGCTCAGCCAGCTGGGCAGCGTCGGCATGAGGGTGTCGACCCACAAACTGAATTGATGGCCGGCAACGTAGATCAGGCCGACGAACAACAGCAGGTTGACCGCCAGCGGCAGCAGCACGAACAGCCGCAGGCCAGGGCTCAGGACCAGTTTCAGGCCCTCGCGCAGGTACTGTGGGCCGGAAAGGACAGAGGCTTGCATAAAATGCTCCGAGCGGTGGAAAACGCGCCGACCTTACCGAGTTTGCGCAAGCGGTGAAAGCACGGCGAAATGCGCGCAACGGGCTGTAACAAATCCCCGTGAAGCATTTCATAGGCAAAGTGGCGGTAGGGCAGGGCTTGGATAGAGGTCTTCTATAAGGTGGATTGTCTAAGGATATTTCCTTAATCTCTGCCACCTCGATACAGTCACACCCCATTAGGTTTCCAGAACCTGCGGCCATAAGCCTTCCCCAAGTGCTTCGCGGGTTCTTTTTATTCAAGCCGGTGCGCCCGGCGTCACGATGCTGACGCGCCAGCTCGACAGGAGAGAGTCATGTCTGAAGTACGTCATTCGCGAGTGATCATCCTCGGTTCCGGCCCTGCCGGTTACAGCGCCGCGGTGTACGCTGCGCGCGCCAACCTCAAGCCGCTGCTGATCACCGGCATGCAGGCGGGCGGCCAGCTGACCACCACCACCGAAGTCGACAACTGGCCGGGCGACCCGCACGGCCTGACCGGCCCGGCCCTGATGCAGCGCATGCAGGAACACGCCGAGCGTTTCGAGACCGAAGTGGTGTTCGACCACATCAACGCTGTCGACCTGGCCAGCAAGCCGTTCACCCTCACGGGCGACAGCGCGACCTACACCTGTGACGCACTGATCATCGCCACTGGCGCCAGCGCCCGCTACCTGGGCCTGCCGTCGGAAGAAACCTTCATGGGCAAGGGCGTGTCGGCCTGCGCGACCTGCGACGGTTTCTTCTACCGCAACAAGCCGGTGGCCGTGGTCGGTGGTGGCAACACGGCTGTCGAAGAAGCCCTGTACCTGGCCAACATCGCCAGCAAAGTGACTCTGGTGCACCGTCGCGAGACCTTCCGCGCCGAGAAGATCCTGATCGACAAGCTCAACGCCCGTGTGGCCGAAGGCAAGATCGAGCTGAAACTCAACGCGACCCTCGACGAAGTGCTGGGCGACAACATGGGCGTGACCGGTGCGCGCCTGAAAAACAACGACGGCAGCTTCGACGAACTGAAGGTCGACGGCGTGTTCATTGCCATCGGGCACACCCCGAACACCTCGCTGTTCAAGGTCAATTGACCTTGA
>NZ_JAAHBU010000337.1 GCF_010671725.1 Pseudomonas brassicae
ACAGTGATGTACCTGTGGGAGCTGGCTTGCCAGCGAAGGGCTGCAACGCCGCCCGCGAATCAGGCGCGCTCTATGGCCAATGCCACACCCTGGCCGCCCCCGATGCACAAGGTGGCCAGGCCCTTCTTGGCATCGCGCTTGATCATCTCGTGCAGCAGCGATACCAGCACCCGGCAACCCGACGCACCGATCGGGTGGCCCAGCGCAATCGCGCCGCCATTGACGTTGACCTTGCTCGCGTCCCAGCCCAGCTCCTTGCCCACCGACAGCGCCTGGGCGGCAAACGCTTCGTTGGCCTCGATCAGGTCCAGTTGCTCCAGCGACCAGTCGGCCTTTTGCAGGCAGCGGCGCGTCGCACTCACCGGCCCGATGCCCATGATCGCCGGGTCGACACCCGCATTGGCATACGCCGCAATGCGCGCCAGCACCGGCAAACCAAGCGCCTTGGCCTTGCGTGCGCTCATCAGCAGTACCGCCGCCGCGCCGTCATTCAGGCTTGAGGCATTGCCGGCAGTGACGCTGCCGTCTTTCTTGAACGCCGCCTTGAGCTTGCCCAGCGACTCGGCCGTGGTGCCCGCACGGGGCTGCTCGTCAGTGGCGAACACCAGGGGTTCGCCCTTACGCTGCGCGATCACGATGGGCGTGATCTCGTCGGCAAAGCGGCCCGCTTCGATGGCGGCGCAGGCTTTTTGCTGCGAGGCGGCGGCGAAGGCGTCCTGGGCCTCACGGCTGATGGCGTACTTATCGACCAGGTTTTCAGCAGTGATGCCCATGTGGTAGTCGTTGAAGGCATCCCACAGGCCGTCGCTGATCATGCTGTCGAGCATGCTTGCATGGCCCAGGCGCAGGCCCGTGCGTGCCGTCGGCAGCACATACGGCGCCAGGCTCATGTTCTCCATGCCGCCAGCAATGATCACCTCGGCATCGCCGCAGCGGATCGCCTGTGCGCCCAGGTGCAGGGCCTTGAGCCCCGAGCCGCAGACCTTGTTCAGGGTCATGGCCGGCACCGCATGCGGCAGCCCGGCTTTGATCGCGGCCTGGCGCGCCGGGTTCTGGCCGCTGCCGGCGGTCAGCACCTGGCCGAGAATCACTTCATCCACTTCACTGCCAGCCAGGCCGGTCTGCTCCAGCAGGCGGCGGATCACCGCCGCCCCCAGTTCCGGTGCCGGAATGGCAGCCAGCGAGCCCTGAAAACTGCCGATCGCGGTGCGCGTGGCGGCGACAATGACGACGTCTTGCATGGCGTGTTCTCCTTGTAGGTAGTCCAGTGGGCGTGAGTGTTACGCCATTACATATATTTGTTAAGTTGATTTTTGAGATGGATTGATCGATAAACCTCAACAATTGATCATCCATTCGAGGCCCCCATGACCGTCAAGCAACTGCGCGCCTTCTGGGCGGTGGCCCAGAGCCTGAGTTTTGCCGTGGCCTGCGAGCGCCTGCACCTGTCGCAGTCGGCGCTGAGCCTGACCATCAAATCGCTGGAGGAGGGCCTGGGCGGGCGCCTGTTCACGCGCACCACGCGCAACGTCACGCTGACCCCGGAAGGTGAGTCGCTGCTACCGCTGGCGCGCCGCCTGCTGGCTGACTGGGACAATGCCGAAGACGAGATCCGCCAGCGCTTTACCCTGCAGCGTGGGCGCGTGACCCTGGCGGCGATGCCGTCGTTCGCCGGCAACCTGCTGCCGCCGATTCTCAAGGCCTTTCGTACCCGCTACCCGAACATCGGCGTGACGGTGAACGACGTGATCAACGAGCAGGTGCTGGAGATGGTGCGTGACCGCCAGGTGGAACTGGGGGTGGCGTTCGAGCCGTTCGAGGGTTCGTCACTGGTATTCACGCCGCTGTACATCGACCGCTTCATTGCCGTGGTGCCTCTGGACTCGCCGTTGGTACAACGACAACAGGTCGACTGGCAGACGCTGCTGGAGCATCCGTTCATCACCTTGCAGCGCCCCTCCAACGTGCGCGTGATGCTCGAAGAGCACCTCAAGGTTCGGGACATGAAGCTGGCGGTGGAGTTCGAGAGCCATCAGCTGGCCACGGTGGGGCGCATGGTCGCGAGCGGGCTGGGGGTGAGTGCGGTGCCGGCGCTGTGTGCGCAACAGATGCAGGAACTGGGTGCACGCTGCATCACGCTGAACGACCCGGTAGAGCGCGCCATCGGCGTGCTCACCAAGCCGGGGCACGAATTGTCGGCGGCCGCACAGGCGCTGTTCGACAGCCTGCGTGCTGCGCCGCGGCAGTGAGCTAGACCGCGGCCATCAGGCTGCGCAGCGGTACCTTGTTTTTCATCACTGGCGATTTGATCACAATGTAGCTGAAATACTTTTCGATGCCGATGTCCTGGTCCAGGATCGACTCCATCAGCTCCTGGTAATGCTGGATGCTGCTGGTGAGAAAACGCACCAGGTAGTCATAGCCACCACTGATCAGGTGGCACTCAAGCACTTCGTCGATGTTGCGGATGCTCGATTCGAATTTCTGGAAGTCCGAGCGCTTGTGGTCGCTCAGGGTCACCTCGGTGAAGATGGTCACCGAGTTGGCGAACTTGGCCAGGTTGATGTGCGCTTCGTAGCCGCTGATGTAACCGGCCGCTTCCAGGCGCTTGACCCGTTGCAGGCAAGGGCTGGGTGACAGGCCCACGGCCTCGGCCAGGCTGACGTTGGTCATGCGGCCGTCTTTTTGTAACTGCACCAGGATATTGATATCGATCCGATCCAGCTTGGTTGCCGCTTCCATTCTTTGCTCCTGAACCGGGGTGAAATAAGGCCACACTTCGCTCAAGGGTCCCTTCGCTGGCAAGCCAGCGAAGGGCGCCAGGTATCAGCCCGTGGCGCGGGCCAGGGCCTGGTCGAGCATGCGCAGGGCTTCGGCGACCTGCGCTTCGGTGGTCACCAGCGGTGCCAGGAAGCGCACCACGTTGCGGTACACGCCGCACTTGATCACCAACAGGCCGGCTTCGCGGGCCTGGTCGATGATCGACTGGGCGAGGGTCGCATCCGGGGTTTGCCCGGCATCGTCGGCCACGATCTCGATCGCCTGCATGAAGCCCAGGCCACGCACATCACCGATGCACGGGTAGCGGTTCTGCAACGCCAGCAAGCCTTCACGCAGTTGTGCGGCGCGCCGCTCGCCCTGGGCCAGCAGGTCCTCTTCCTCGAACAGGTCCATCACCGCCAGCGCTGCGGCACACGCCACCGCGTTACCGCCGTAGGTGCCACCCAGGCGCCCGGGGTCGGTGCGTCCATGATCTCGGCACGGCCCACCACACCCGACAGCGGCATGCCACCGGCCAGGCTCTTGGCCACGGTCACCAGGTCTGGCTGAATGCCGGCGTGCTGGAAGCCAAACAGCTTGCCGGTGCGCCCGAAGCCGGCCTGGATCTCGTCCAGGATCAGCACGATGCCGTGCTGGGTGCAGCGCTCGCGCAGGGCCCGCAGGAACGCATCCGGAGCCCGCAGGAAGCCACCGTCGCCTTGCACCGGCTCGATCAGGATCGCCGCCACGCGGTCGGGGGCCACGTCGGTGGCGAACAGGTGGTCAAGTTCGGCCAGCGCATCGTCACTGCTCACGCCGCGGTACTCGTTGGGGTAGGTGGCGTGGTAGATCTCGGCCGGGAAGGGACCGAAGTTCTGTTTGTACGGCTGGCTCATGCCGGTCAGTGTCACGCCCAGCAGGGTGCGCCCGTGGAAGCCGCCGCGGAACGAAATCACCGCAGGGCGGTTGGTATAGCCACGGGCAATCTTGATGGCGTTCTCCACCGCTTCGGCGCCGGAGGTGAACAGCACGCTCTTGTAGGCTTCACCCCCGCCGACCATGGCATTCAGGCGTGCCGCCACGTCGATATAGGACGCGTACGCCACCACCTGGAAGCTGGCGTGGGAAATCTCCCCCACCTGGCGCCGCACGGCCTCGACCACGCGCGGGTGGTTGTGGCCGACGTTGAGCACGCCGATCCCGCCGACGAAGTCCAGGTAGCGCTTGCCGTCCACATCCCACAGCTCGCTGCCCTGGGCATGGCTCACGACGATCGGGTGCGCAGTGGCGATGCCGCGCGGTACATGTTGTTCGCGCAGCGCCAGCAGGCGTTGGTTTTCAGTCTGTGCAGCAGTCATGTGCAGCTCCATAAACGAAGAGGTGGGTGGGTCGGTGCAAAGGGTGTATTCAGTCCAGGCCGCCCATGTGCCAGGCCTTGATTTCGAGGAATTCGTCCAGGCCGTACTTGGAGCCTTCGCGCCCCGTGCCGGACTGTTTCATGCCGCCGAATGGCGCGACTTCCATGGAGATGATCCCGGTGTTCAGGCCAACCATGCCGAATTCCAGGCGCTCACCCACGCGCCATGCGCGGCGCATGTCCTGGGTGAAGTAGTAGGCGCCCAGGCCAAAGGGGGTGGCGTTGGCCATGGCCAGGGCCTGCGCTTCGTCGGTAAAGCGAAACAGCGGCGCTACCGGGCCGAAGGTTTCTTCGCTGGCCAGCAGCATGTCGGTGCTGGCATCGAGCAGCACGGTCGGCTGCACGAACAGGTCATCGCCCTGTGGCAGCCCGCCGATGGCGATGCGTGCGCCTTTTTCCACCGCGTCGCCGATATGGCGGGCCACCTTGTCGACGGCTGCGGCATTGATCAGCGGGCCGATGGTGACGTTTTCGCCCAGGCCATCGCCGACCTTGAGCGCGGCCACGGCGGCCTGCAAGCGCTCGGCAAAGCGCTCATAGATGCCGTCCTGCACCAGGATGCGGTTGGCGCACACGCAGGTCTGGCCGGCATTGCGGAACTTGCTCAGCATCACCCCCTCGATGGCCAGGTCGAGGTCGGCGTCATCGAACACGATGAACGGGGCGTTGCCGCCCAACTCCAGGCTCAGGCGCTTGAGGGTGTCGGCGCACTGGCTCATCAGCAGCTTGCCGATGCGCGTAGAGCCGGTGAATGACAGCTTGCGCACGGCAGGGTTGGCGGTCATCTCGCCGCCGATGCCGGCGGGCAGGCCGGTCAGCACGTTGAACACGCCGGCAGGAATCCCGGCACGGTCGGCCAGCACGGCCAGGGCGAGGGCCGACAGCGGGGTCATTTCCGATGGCTTGACCAGCACGGTGCAACCGGCAGCCAGGGCTGGCGCGCATTTGCGCGTGATCATGGCGTTGGGGAAGTTCCACGGCGTGATGGCCGCCACCACCCCGATCGGTTGCTTGAGTACCAGGATGCGGCGGTCGTTGGTGGGCGCAGGGATGGTGTCGCCGTAGATACGTCGGGCTTCCTCGGCGAACCATTTGACGAATGTGGCGCCGTAGCCGATCTCGCCGCGCGATTCGGCCAGCGGTTTGCCTTGCTCGGCAGTCATGATCAGGGCCAGGTCGTCCTGGTTCTCCAGGATCAGCCGATGCCAGGTTTCGAGCAGGCGTGCACGGGTGGCGGCAGGGACTTCGCGCCAGCTCTCGAAGCGCTCACGGGCAGCCTCGATGGCGCGCTGCGTTTCTGCGCCGCCAAGCGCTGGCACGCGGGCGATTTCGCTGCCGTCGGCAGGGTTGATCACGGCAATCGTGGCACCGTCGTCGGCGTCGATCCAGCGGCCATTGACGTAGGCGCGTTCGACGAGCAGAGAGGGGTCACGCAGGGTGTTTTTGAACATGTCTGGAGTGCCTTCTACGGGTGCGGTGGATAGCACGATTGTAAGAAGGCCGGCGCAGTCGCCGATGCCGAGATGGCAGCTTGGGCTGGGAGGAAATGCCGAATTATGCGCCGCAGCGGCAGACTATGCTGCGGCTGCTCTGACCCCCCTTCGCCTGTAGGAGCCGGCGTTGCCGGCAACGCATGCGATGCGCTTCAGGCGTCGTGTTGCAGGCGGTACATCTCGGTCGCCACTTGCAACTGAAAACGTGCTTGCGGGTTTTCCATCGACAACTGCAGCAGCTCCTCGATCCGCTCCACTCGGTAGCGCAATGTGCTGATATGGATATCCAGGCAGCGCGCACTGCTGGCCAGCTGAAAGCCTTCGCTGGCCAGCGTGCACAAGGTTTCCATCAGCATCGCGCCGTTCTTGTGGCGGATCAGCGGGGTGACGAGTCGGTCGAGCAGCAGGCGCCGTGCATCGTCATCACCCATCAGTGCCCGCGGGAACAGTACCTCGTCGAAACCATGCAGTTTGCCCGGGCGCAGCAGCGGTAGCAGGGTGGCCACGTCCTCGGCACCCAGGGCCATGCCCGCCACCCCACGGTGCACCCGGCTGAACGCCATGGCGCCGGCCTCCAGTCGAATCTGCTTCCAGATCGACTCGACCGCCACATCGGCCGGCACAATCAGGCTGATCTGGTTCAGCGAAACCGACAGCAACGGCGCAATACCCAGCTCCTGCAGCACGCTGGTGATGCGCTCGGCCTGCTCCTTGCGCCGGCGAAAACCTTCCAGGCTCAGGGGGATCGGTTCGTCCAGCAGCACCAGGCACACGCGGTAGTCGCGCGTCAGGCACCAGCCCGACACCAGGGCGCGCTCGATAGCGCGCGGCGTCTCGGGGAACTTGCCTTCCAGCAGGCCGGCTACCAGTGCATGGCCCAGGCGGGTCTCCTGGTCCAGCAGTTCGCGCTGGTGCGACAGGTGCAGGGCGGCGATCAATGCAGCATGTTCGACTGCGCGGGTGTGCAGTTCTTCAAAGCCGTTGGCGGGGCTGTGCAGCCACACCACACCGACCAGTTCACCCTGCAAGCGGATCGGGCATCCCAGCCGATGGCCTTCTGCATCCTGGGGCAAGCCCAGTATCTGCGGTTCGGCGCTGGCGAACAGTCCCTCGGGCAAGCTGCGCATCACCTCGCGTTCGCGTACCGGGTCCACGCTGGCACTGGCGCCAAGCACACCACCGGAAGTGGCTACGATCAGCGCCGGCAGCTCCAGCGCAGTGGCCAGCGCCACGGCCAGGCTCTGCAGGTTGTCGGCCTCGATGGCGGCGCGGGTGAGCATGCGATGAATGCGGTCGGAACGGCGGATGATGCGGGTCTGGAAGTTGATGATCTGTTCGAGGATCTGCTGGGTGATGTCGCTGAAGGCGACCTCCCATGGCAGTTCCAGCAGCGGGAAATTGCAGCGCTCGGCTTCGTCGATGGCGGCCTGGGGGAAATGCTCATGAAAGTGCGGCACCGCCATCACCACCCCGGCCAGCTCCAGTTCGGCCAGCTTGCGTACCATCTCGCGGCACGTCTGCGGGTCGTGGGGCCAGTTGTAGCCGGTGGTCAGCAGCAGATCACCCTTTTTCAACCAGTTGAAAATGTCCGGGTGGTCGACGATGTGCACCCACCCGAGGTCGCGGTCCAGGGCTTGCCTGCCCGCGACCACGGTGGCGCGGCTGAGGGAAGTCTGTTCCAGGGCATCGGCAAGTTTCATGTGCAATCCACGATCCAGACACGAAGAAGGATCGCAGTCTAACGGACTGGACATGGCAGCGGCGAGGCCCTGGCTCAGATGAATAGAACCTGTGCGCTGACCGTCCATGGGGCGCACAGGGTGGGGAAATCAGGTCTTGCTGGCCCAGGCGTTGAACTTCTGTTCCAGCGTCTCGGCGTTCTCAAGCCAGAAGTCGACGTCTACGCGCAGGGCATTCTTGTTGTTTTCGGCTGCCGTCGGCAGGTCGTCGGCCAGCGACTTGTCGAGCATGGCTGCCGCCTTGGTGTTGGACGGGCCGTACGCCATCTGCTCGGTGTAGAGCTTCTGCTGCTCGGGCTGCATGGCGAACTTGATGAAGTCGTAGGCCTTGTCCAGGTTCTTGGTACCACGCGGGATAGCCCATTCATCGAACTGGTAGAGGTTCTGGTTCCACACGATCTTGAGGTTGCTGCCGCTCTGCTGTGCGGCGTGGATGCGGCCGTTGTATGAAGACGCCATCACCACATCGCCTGCCACCAGGTACTGCGGCGGTTGTGCACCGGCTTCCCACCACTGGATATAGGGCTTGAGCTCGTCCAGCTTCTTGAACGCGCGGTCTACGCCGGCCTTGGTCTTGAGCAGCGTGTAGACCTCGCCGGGGGCGACGCCGTCGGCCATCAGGGCGAATTCCAGCGAACCACGCGCCGATTTGCGCAAACTGCGCTTGCCAGGGAATTTCTTCACATCCCAGAAATCTGCCCAGCCTTGTGGTGCAGCGCCCTTGAGCTTGTCGGCGTTGTACGCCAGCACGTTGGACCAGACGAAGATCCCGATACCGCAGCCATCGTCGCTCTTGGTGCCGTCGATCCAGTCCTTCTCATCGCCGAGCCGTGCATAGTCGAGTTTCTCGAACAGGCCGTCTTCGCAGCCCCGGGCACGGTCAGTGTCTTCGGTGTCGAGCACGTCCCAGGTCACGGTGTTGGTCTGGGACATGGCCATCAGCTTGGAAATTTCACCGTTCCACTCGCCGGCAATGACCTGGGTCTTGCTCTTCTCTTCGTAGGGCTTGTAGAACGCGGTGACCTGTGCGGCCTTGCTCGCGCCGCCGTAGGAGATCACCGTAAGTTTCTCGGCGAATGCACTGTTGGCCAACATCAGGCCGCCCAGTACGGACAGGGTGAAGAGTTTTTTCGACATTCGAACGCTCCAATCAAGACTGTTGTTTCGAGTTATGTATTGGCAGTTGCAAGCGGGCGCAAAGTTCGTAAGCGGTGGTGGTTTCTTATCGGGAGAAGGGCCTGATGGCTTGGAAGTGAATCGAGGCTAACGGATCGCGCGGGGGAGCGGTATCTACAAAGCACAGGAGGGATGTAATTTTTTATCCTGTGCTTTGTAGGATAAATCCAGATTGTCAGTGATCGAAGCGGAATCCAGCCCCGTAGGCCGAGGTTGGCAGATGACTGGCGCCGTCGGCGCGCAAGCGTGAGCGCAGGGTGCCGGTGTGCGGCTGGGTACGGTACAGGCCGCGTTTCTGCAACTCGGGGATCACCAGCTCGACAAAGTCTTCGAGGCTGCCGGGGCTGATCAGCGGGTTGAGCATGTAGCCACTGGTCCCGGAGATTTTTGCATGGGCCTCGATGCGATCGGCTACCTGTTGCGCGGTGCCGACCAGGATCAGGTCGCTGCCGCGGGTCACCTGGGCAAAGCGCTGCTTTACATCACCGGCCGTCAACGGCTTGCCGCTGCCGTCGGGGTGCATCACGTACGAGGTCAGCCCTTCGGTGTGGGTGGCCAGCGCTTCGTTGTCGGCATAGCGGCTGATGTCGATGCCGGTGTCGCCCGCGTAGCTGACCAGTTGCGCCTGCAGGTGGTAGTTGCTTTGCAGTTCGTCGTATTTGCGCTGGGCTTCGATCTCGGTACGCGCGGTGACGATGCGCAGCACCGTCAGCGACTTCACATCCTGCGCCTGACGCCCGCGTGCCTCGGCCTGCGCCCAGATGTCCTCCAGCCCCTGGCGGATCTCGTGCGGGTTGGACTTGGCAATGAAGATCAACTCCGCATGCTTGGCGGCAAAGGCACGCCCGCGCCCCGACCAGCCGGCCTGGATCAGCAGCGGCGTGCGCTGCGGTGACGGCGAGGTCAGGTGCGGGCCGGCCACCCGATAATGTTCGCCAGCATGGTTGATCGGGCGCACGCGGTGGCCCTGGGCATACAGCTGGCGCGACTTGTCGGCCACCACTGCATCGTCGGCCCAGCTGCCTTCCCACAGTTTGTAGGCCACCTCCAGAAACTCCTCGGCGCGTTCATAGCGGTCATCGTGCCTGATCATCTGCTCCAGGCCGAAATTGCGTGCAGCGCTGGCCAGGTAGGAGGTGACGATATTCCAGCCCACGCGGCCATTGGTCAGGTGGTCCAGCGTGCTGAAGCGCCGCGCATGGGTAAACGGGTGTTCGTAGCTGGTGGTCACGGTCACGCCGAACGCCAGGTTCTCGGTGACCGCCGCCAGTGCCGGGATCAGCATCAGCGGGTCGTTGGCCGGGGCTTCCACGGCCCATTTCAACGCGGCATCGGCGTTGCCGCCCAAGCCATCGTAAAAGCCCAGCACGTCGCCGAAGAACAGCATGTCCAGGTGCGCCTGGTCGGCGATGCGCGCCAGGTTCGACCAGTAGCCCAGCGAGTTGATCGCCAGGCGCTCGTCGGCAGGGTGGGTCCACAGGCTCGGCGCACCGCCGCAGCCGACGCTGGCCTGCTCGTACAGGGCAAACAGTAGAGGGGTTGGTTCGGACATCTGGTTACCTGGAATGCACGTTGCAAAGCACAAGCGTGGGTCGCCAGGTGGCGTGTCCAAAGGGGCGCAACGTGAGGAAAAAGGGCAGGGCCTGGTGTGCCAGGTAGGTGTATTTAAACCCAGCCTGCAGCGTTGCTGTACGGCTTTTATGGCATAGCCGCCTCGCTTGGCGGCATATGCGCGGTGCGGGCCTGGCAGCGCTGTGCTTGCCAGGCCCGGGTAGCGGTCAGTGGCGGTCGTACCACACGGTCTGCGCGTTGCAGAATTCGCGCACGCCGAAGTGCGACAGCTCGCGACCGAAGCCGCTCTTTTTCACCCCGCCAAAGGTCACGCGCGGGTCGCTGGCGCAGTAGCCGTTGATGAACACGCCGCCGGTGTCCAGCTCGTCGGCCAGTTGCTTGGCCAGCGCCACGTCACGGGTGTAGATGGTCGAGGCCAGGCCGAACTCGCTGTCGTTGGCCAGTGCCAGGGCGTGGCGGGCATCGCGTGCCGTGATGATCGAGGCCACCGGGCCGAACAGCTCCTGCTTGAACGAGGTCATCTGGTCGGTGACATCGGCCAGTACCGTGGGCGCGTAATAGTTGCCCGGGCCGCTGGCCTTGTGGCCGCCGAGCAGCAGAGTGGCGCCTTCGGCGAGGGTGGCCTGGACCTGCTCGTCGAGCTCGTCGCGCAGGTCGAAGCGCGCCATCGGGCCCAGGTAGGTGCTGGCCTGCAGCGGATCGCCCATCACCAGCTCGCGGGTTTTCTCGACGAAGCGGCGGGTGAACTCGGCCACCACGCCCTGTTCGACGATCAGGCGCTTGGCTGCGGCGCAGACCTGGCCGGTGTTCTGGTAACGGCCGATCACGGCGGCCTGCACGGCGGCGTCCAGGTCGGCGTCGTTGAGCACGATGAACGGGTCGGAGCCGCCCAGTTCCAGCACGCATTTTTTCAGCGCGGCACCGGCCTGGGCGCCGATCGCGGTACCGGCGCGTACGCTGCCGGTGAGGGTCACGGCGACGATGCGCGGGTCGGCGATGGCCTTGGACACGCCATCAGGTGTCACGTTGAGCACTTCGAACACGCCTTCGGGGAACTCAGCCTGCTGCAAGGCATCGCGCAGCAGGTAGGCCGAGCCCATCACGTTGGGGGCGTGTTTGAGCACATAGGTGTTGCCGGCGAGCAGCGCTGGCACGGCGCCGCGCAGTACCTGCCAGAGCGGGAAGTTCCACGGCATCACCGCCAGGATCGGGCCCAGTGGACGGTATTCGATGTGTGCCTTGTTGTCGGCCACTTGGGTTGGCTCCGGGGCGAGCATGGCCGGGCCGTGTTCGGCGTACCATTCACACAGCTGGGCGCATTTCTCCACCTCGCCACGGGCCTGGGTGACCGGCTTGCCCATTTCGAGCGTGATCATGCGGGCCATCGCATCGACGTTGGCGCGCAACACGCTGGCCAGCTTCACCAGCAACGCTGCACGGTTGCTGACGGGCGTGCGGCGCCAGCTGGCAAACCCTGCAGTTGCGCGCGACAGGGCGGCATCCAGCGCGGCGTCGCACGCGTAGGCGTAATGGCCGACCTGCTCGCCGGTGGCCGGGTTGATGGACAGGGCGTGGGTGCGGCTGGAGATGTCGGTCATGCGGGCGTTCCTGCGGAAGGGGAAACAGGGGCCCAGCGTACTGCCGTGTTAATCTTTCGAAAACTGAATAGTAAAGATGGTTTCGTTCACGATTGGAGAATGAATTGGATCTGGTACAGCTCGAGATTTTCAAGGCGGTGGCCGAGCATGGCAGCATCAGCGCGGCGGCCCAGCACATCCACCGGGTGCCGTCCAACCTGACCACGCGGATCAAGCAGTTGGAAGCCGACCTTGGGGTCGAGCTGTTCATACGCGAAAAGCTGCGCCTGCGCCTGTCGCCGGCGGGGTGGACGTTCCTGGAGTACGCCAGGCGCATTCTGGCGTTGGTGCAAGAGGCGCGGTTGACGGTGGCGGGTGATGAGCCTCAGGGGGCGTTTTCGCTGGGGTCGCTGGAGAGTACGGCGGCGGTGCGCATCCCGGCGTTGCTGGCCGCTTACAACCAGCAGTACGCCAAGGTCGAGCTGGACCTCTCCACGGGGCCGTCCGGCACCATGATCGAGGGAGTGTTGGCGGGGCGCCTGGCGGCGGCGTTCGTCGATGGCCCGGTGTTGCACCCGTCGTTGGAGGGGGTACCGGTGTTCGAGGAAGAGATGGTGATCATTGCGCCGCTCAACCATGCGCCGATCCAGCGTGGGCAGGACGTGAATGGCGAGAGCATCTACGCGTTCCGGGCCAACTGCTCGTACCGCCATCATTTCGAGCGTTGGTTCACCGTGGATGCGGCGGTGCCGGGCAAGATTTTCGAGCTGGAGAGTTATCACGGCATGTTGGCGTGTGTGAGTGCGGGTGCGGGGTTGGCGTTGATGCCGCGCAGCATGCTTGAAAGCATGCCGGGGTGTGCCACCGTGAGCGTATGGCCGTTATCGGAAAATTTCCGTTATTTGCGTACCTGGTTGGTATGGCGCAGTGGCACGGTATCGCGCAGCCTGGCGATGTTCGTGAAATTGCTGGAGGCGCGTGGTGTGGTGTTGGCGCCGTAGGGTGGGGGGGAGCCCGTGATGGGCTCACTGGGATCTGATGTGTGGCTACCAAGGCTGACTACGCCGATCTATCAGGCCATGGTGCGTTGCA
>NZ_JAAHBU010000338.1 GCF_010671725.1 Pseudomonas brassicae
AACACCCCAGCAGATGCTGAGCCTCACGGCCGTGCATGAGATAGAGCACGCGCGTGGGGTTGGTGGAAATGGCTTGAGCCGGGGTTCAGCGCACGCATTGATAGGGTGGGGGGGCTTGGGGGATCTGCGACCGCGTTGCGTCGTTCGCTGGCAAGCCAGCTCCCACAGGGTTTTGCGGCGCTCTCATAGCGTGTGGGAGCTGGCTTGCCAGCGAAGGGGGCGTCACGATCACTTGCATTTACCTGAGCAACTGTGGCTTTTTGCGTACCAGGTTCCTCCAATCACAAAGCCTCACTCAGGACCATGGACGATGAGCCACCCCTCACAGTTTGCCCTGCTGCAAAAACGGCGCTTCCTGCCGTTTTTCGTTACCCAGTCACTGGGGGCGTTCAACGACAACCTGTTCAAGCAGTCGCTGATCCTCGCCATCCTCTACAAGCTGAGCCTGGGCGCCGATGGCACCTTCCTGGTCAACCTTTGCGCGCTGCTGTTCATCCTGCCGTTCTTCCTGTTCTCGGCCCTGGCTGGCCAGTTTGGCGAAAAATTCGCCAAGGACGCGCTGATCCGCACGATCAAGCTGGCCGAGATCGTGATCATGGGCGTAGGGGCGGCAGGTTTCCTCTATGACCACCTGTGGATGATGCTGTTGGCGCTGTTTGCCATGGGTACCCACTCGGCGCTGTTCGGCCCGGTCAAGTATTCGATACTGCCCCAGGCACTGCGCGAAGACGAGCTGGTAGGCGGCAACGGCCTGGTGGAAATGGGCACGTTCCTGGCGATCCTGGCCGGTACCATCGGTGCCGGGGTAATGATGTCCAGCGCTCACTACGCACCGCTGGTGGCCTGTGCGGTGGTGCTGGTGGCGGTGCTCGGCTACCTCGCTAGCCGCGCCATCCCGCGGGCAGCGGCCTCGGCGCCCGGCCTCACGCTGCAGTGGAACATCTTTGCGCAGACCGCCGCCACCTTGCGCCTGGGGCTCAGGCAGACCCCGGCAGTGTCACGCTCGATTGTCGGCAATTCGTGGTTCTGGTTCGTCGGCGCCATCTACCTCACGCAGATTCCGGCCTATGCCCAGGCGTGGATGCACGGCGACGAAACCGTGGTCACCCTGATCCTGACGCTGTTCTCGGTAGGTATCGCGGTGGGTTCGCTGCTGTGCGAGCGGCTCAGCGGGCGCAAGGTGGAGATCGGTCTGGTACCGTTCGGCTCGTTCGGCCTGACCCTGTTCGGCCTGCTGTGGTGGTGGCACTCCGGGGATATTCCTGCCCCGGCCGCCCCCTACGACTGGTTGGCCCTGCTGGGCATGGCCAAGGCGTGGTGGATCCTGCTGTCGATCATGGGGCTGGGCATCTTTGGCGGCTTCTACATCGTGCCACTGTATGCGCTGATCCAGTCGCGTACCCCACAGGACCAGCGCGCACGGGTGATCGCTGCCAACAACATCCTCAATGCGCTGTTCATGGTGGTGTCGGCGATCATTACCATGCTGCTGCTGGGCGTGGCCGAGTTGAGCATCCCGCAGCTGTTCCTGGTGGTGTCGCTGCTCAATATTGCGGTCAACGCGTATATCTTCCGCATCGTGCCCGAATTCAGCATGCGCTTCATGATCTGGATGCTCAGCCATTCGATGTACCGCGTCGAACACCGTGACCTGCACAAGATTCCGGATGAAGGCGCCGCGCTGCTGGTGTGCAACCACGTGTCGTTCGTCGATGCGCTGCTGATTGCCGGTGCCGTGCGCCGGCCGATTCGCTTCGTGATGTATTACAAGATCTACCGCCTGCCGGTGCTCAACTTCATCTTCCGCACCGCCGGCGCGATCCCGATTGCCGGGCGCAATGAAGACCTGGCTACCTACGAGCGCGCGTTCGAGAAGATCGCGGCGTATCTGGCGGACGGTGAACTGGTGTGTATCTTCCCGGAAGGCAAGCTGACCACCGATGGCGAGATCGATGCCTTCAAGGGCGGCCTGAGCCTGATCATCGAGCGTACCCCGGTACCGGTGATCCCGCTGGCGCTGCAGGGCTTGTGGGGGAGTTTCTTCAGTCGCGATCCGGCCAAGGGGTTCTTGCGCCGCCTGTGGTCACGGGTAACCCTGGTGGCCGGCAACGCCGTCCCGGTAGAGGCGGCGCAGCCGGCGCTGCTGCGCGAGCGAGTCAGCGAATTGCGCGGTGCTGCGCGCTAGGGCTAGGTAGCAGGGCTTGGGCCAAGGTCAACTGGCGCTGACCTTGAGCCCCACCAGGCCAATGATGATCAAGGCGACGCTGCCCAGGCGCATCAGCGCCATCGACTCGCCGAACAGGATGATCCCGGCGATCACCGTGCCCACCGCACCGACACCGGTCCAGATCGCGTAGGCGGTGCCCAGTGGCAGCTCTTTCATGGCCAGGCCCAGCAAGCCGAGGCTCACCGCCATGGCGGCAACCGTCAGCACGGTGGGCAGGGGGCGGGTAAAGCCGTCGGTGTACTTGAGGCCGACGGCCCAGCCGACTTCGAACAGGCCGGCGAAAAACAGGATGATCCAGGACATGCGGTGTACTCCATCGATTGATGGGGCCGTCCCCGGGTCGGTCACGCAGTGCGTCGTGAGGTCGTCCTCACAGTGCGCACTATAGTGCACAAGTCTTCTCCGGGGGGCAAGTGCCGGTCAGCGTGTGGCGTCGACCGTTGCCGTCGTTGCTGGCGGTTCTTCCATGCGTCGGAACCAGGTCGAGAGGAGCGCCCCCGAGATGTTGTGCCATACGCTGAACAAGGCACTCGGCACGGCTGCAAGCGGCGAGAAGTGCGCACTGGCAAGGGCCGCGCCGAGCCCGGAGTTCTGCATGCCGACCTCCAGTGCCAGCGACTTGCGTTGCGCCAGTGGCAGCTTGAACAGCTTGCCGGTCAGGTAGCCCAGGGCGAAGCCGAAGGTGTTGTGCAGGATGACCACGGCCATGATCAGCAGGCCCGATTCGGCGATCTTGGCCTGGCTGGCAGCCACCACCGCGCACACGATCAGCACGATGCTCACCACCGACACCAGCGGGAGCACTTGCACGGCCAGTTGCACGCGGGCGCCGAGCAGGCGCTGGGTGAGCACGCCCAGCACGATGGGTAGCATCACCAGTTGCAGGATCGACCAGAACATCTCCATGAACGAGACCGGCAGCCAGGCCGAGGCCAGCAGCCAGATCAGGGCCGGGGTCAGCAGCGGGGCGAGCAGGGTGGTGACGGCGGCGATGGCCACGGCCAGGGCCAGATCGCCCTTGGCCAGCCAGGCCATCACATTCGACGAGGTGCCGCTTGGGCAGCAGCCGACCAGGATCACGCCGACGGCGATCTCGGCGGGCAGGTGGAACAGCTGGCACAACAGCCAGGCCATGCCCGGCATGATCACGAAGTGGGCGACCACGCCCAGTGCCACGCGCCAGGGTTGGCGGAACACGGCAGCGAAGTCGTCGACCTTGAGGGTCAGGCCCATGCCGAACATCACCAGGCCCAGCAGCGGCACGATGGCCACCTTGAGGCCGATGAACCAGGCGGGCTGCAGGAAGGCGAGGAGGGCGAACAGCAGCACCCACCAGGCGAAGGTATTGCCGACGAAGCGGCTGAGGGCGGCGAGGGCGCGCATGAGGGGTGCTCCTTTTTGTTATCGGCGGCCCCCC
>NZ_JAAHBU010000339.1 GCF_010671725.1 Pseudomonas brassicae
ACGCCCATGCCCACCAGGTTGGAGCGGTGGATGCGCTCGAAGCTTTCGGCCAGCACCGCCTTGACCCCCAGCAGGTTGGTGCCCTTGGCGGCCCAGTCGCGGCTCGAACCGGTGCCGTATTCCTGCCCGGCAATCACCACCAGCGGGGTGCCGTCGGCTTTGTAGCGCATGGCCGCATCATAGATCGCCAGCTTCTCGCCGCTGGGCACGTACACGGTAGTGCCGCCTTCCTCACCACCGAGCATTTCGTTGCGGATGCGGATGTTGGCGAAGGTGCCGCGCATCATCACTTCATGATTGCCGCGGCGCGAGCCATAGGAGTTGAAGTCGCGAGGCTCCACACCCTTGTCGCGCAGGTAGCGCCCGGCCGGGCTGTCGGCCTTGATGTTGCCGGCGGGCGAGATGTGATCGGTGGTCACCGAGTCACCCAGCAGAGCCAGCACGCGGCGCCATGGATATCCTGGATGAGCGGCAATGGGCCGGTGATGTCGTCGAAAAACGGTGGGTGCTGGATATAGGTGGAGTCATCCTGCCAGACATAGGTGGCGGCCTGGGGCACCTCGATGGCCTGCCATTGGGCGTCGCCGGCAAACACCTCGGCGTACTCCTTGTGGAACATCGCGGTATCGACCTTGGCCACGGCGTCGGCAATTTCCTGCTGGCTGGGCCAGATGTCGCGCAGGTACACCGGCTGGCCGTCGGTGCCGGTGCCCAGCGGCTCGCTGGACAGGTCCACGCGTACGCTGCCGGCCAGGGCATAGGCCACCACCAGGGGCGGCGAGGCCAGCCAGTTGGTCTTGACCAGCGGGTGCACACGGCCCTCGAAGTTGCGGTTGCCCGACAGCACCGAGGCTACCGTGAGGTCGGCTCGGGTAATGGCTTTTTCGATCGGTTCGGCCAGCGGGCCGGAGTTGCCGATGCAGGTGGTGCAGCCATAGCCCACCAGGTCGAAGCCCAGCGCGTCGAGGTACGGGGTGAGGCCCGCGGCCTTGTAGTAGTCGGTCACCACCTTGGAACCGGGGGCCAGCGAACTCTTGACCCAGGGTTTGCGTTGCAGGCTTTTTCCACGGCTTTCTTCGCCACCAGGCCAGCCGCCATCATCACGCTGGGGTTGGAGGTGTTGGTGCAGGAGGTGATGGCCGCGATCACCACGGCACCGTCCTTGAGCAGGTGGCTGGCGCCCTCGTATTCAAAGCTGGCCTCGCCGGCCTGATCGGCATTGCCGACCGCCACACCGCCGCCGCCTTCGCTCTCCAGGCGGCCGACCTCCTTGTTCGACACCTTGGGCTGCAGGCTGATGAAGCTGTTGAAGGCCTGGCTGACCTGTGACAGTGCCACGCGGTCCTGTGGACGCTTGGGCCCGGCCAGGCTGGCTTCGACTTCATCCATGTCCAGTGCCAGCGTGTCGCTGAACGCCGGTTCCTGGCCCGGCACGCGCCACAGGCCCTGGGCCTTGCAGTAGGCCTCGACCAGTTGCACGGTATCGGCCGGGCGCCCCGAGAGACGCAGGTAGTCCAGGGTCACCTCGTCCACCGGGAAAAAGCCGCAGGTGGCGCCGTACTCGGGGGCCATGTTGGCAATGGTCGCACGGTCGGCCAAGGGCAACTGCGCCAGGCCGTCGCCGTAGAACTCGACGAATTTGCCCACCACACCCTTCTTGCGCAGCATCTGCGTCACGGTCAGGACCAGGTCGGTGGCGGTGATGCCTTCGCGCAGCTTGCCGGTGAGCTTGAAGCCGATCACCTCGGGGATCAGCATCGACACCGGCTGGCCGAGCATGGCGGCCTCCGCCTCGATGCCGCCCACGCCCCAGCCCAGCACGCCGAGGCCGTTGATCATGGTGGTATGCGAGTCGGTGCCCACCAGGGTGTCGGGGAAGGCGTAGGTACGCCCGTCCTCTTCGCGGGTCCACACGGTGCGGCCCAGGTACTCCAGGTTGACCTGGTGGCAGATGCCGGTGCCCGGCGGCACCACGCTGAAGTTGTCGAAGGCATTCTGGCCCCAGCGCAGGAAGGCATAGCGCTCGCCGTTGCGCTGCATCTCGATGTCGACGTTTTCGCCGAAGGCCTGCGGTGTGGCATAACGGTCGACCATCACCGAGTGGTCGATCACCAGGTCCACGGGCGACAGCGGGTTGATCCGCTGCGGGTCGCCGCCGGCCCTGGCCATGGCCGCGCGCATGGCGGCCAGGTCGACCACGGCGGGCACGCCGGTGAAGTCCTGCATCAACACGCGTGCGGGGCGGTACTGGATCTCGCGGTCGGAACGGCGCTGCTGCAACCAGTCGGCCAGCGCACGCAGGTCGCCGTCGGTGACGGTCTTGCCGTCCTCCCAGCGCAGCAGGTTTTCCAGCAGTACCTTGAGCGACATGGGCAGGCGCTGCAGATCGCCAAGGCTGCGGGCGGCCTCGGTCAGGCTGTAATAGTGGTAGTCACGGTTGTGCACCGTCAGGGTCTTGAGGGTTTTCAGGCTGTCGAGCGAGGGCATCTGCCAACTCCTTCTGCGTCGGTGCCTGGCAATCATCCTTGCAGTCGCCAGTTCACCGCCTCTGTGACGGTCCGCACGGCACGGACCTGGCTGAACGGTCAGGTTAGCCCTGTTTGGCGGGCCTGACCAAGTACTGGACCGGCGGAGCGTGTCGCCAGTTCCTAAACTGCTTTATCATTCGCCGATTTGCCGCGTGCAGGTGTTGCGCCCGGTCAGGGTTGGCAAAGATGCCAGCCGTTCTGGAGTAAATGATGAATACCCTGTTTATGCATTGCCGGCCCGGTTTCGAGGGTGAAGTGTGTGCCGAGATCGCCGAGCACGCCGCACGCCTGGGTGTCGCCGGCTATGCCAAGGGCAAACCGCAGAGTGCCTGTGCCGAGTTCGTGTGCAACGACGCCGAAGGCGCCGAACGCCTGATGCGCGAGCTGCGCTTCAAGCAGTTGATCTTCCCGCGCCAGTGGGCGCGCGGCAGCTTTGTCGAGTTGCCCGAGACCGACCGCATCAGTGTGCTGCTCGAACACCTGGCCAGCTACCCGGTGTGCGGCAGCGTATGGCTGGAGGTGATGGACACCAACGACGGCAAGGAGCTGTCGACCTTCTGCCGCAAGTTCGAGGCGCCGCTGTGCAAGGCGTTGAGCAAGGCCGGCCGGCTGGTGGAGGGCGACAGCCAGCCACGTCTGCTGCTGACCTTTGTCAGTGGCAGGCGCGTGTTCGTCGGCCTGGCTGCGGCCGACAACTCGGCTATGTGGCCGATGGGCATCCCGCGTCTGAAGTTTCCGCGCGAGGCCCCCAGCCGTTCGACCCTCAAGCTGGAAGAGGCATGGCACCACTTCATTCCGCGTGACCAGTGGGAGCAGCGCCTGTCGGGTGACATGACCGGGGTCGACCTGGGGGCGGCGCCGGGTGGCTGGACCTACCAACTGGTCAAGCGGGGCATGCTGGTGACCGCCATCGACAACGGGCCGATGGCCGAGAGCCTGATGGACACCGGGCTGGTGCAGCATCTGATGGCTGACGGCTTCACCTTCAAGCCCCGGCAGACGGTGGACTGGATGGTGTGCGACATCGTCGAGAAGCCGGCGCGCAGCGCAGCGCTGCTGGAGACCTGGCTGGGCGAGGGGCTGTGCCGCGAGGCGGTGGTCAACCTCAAGCTGCCGATGAAGCAGCGCTATGCCGAGGTGCGGCGTTTGCTCGAACGCATCGAAGAGGGCTTCAAGGCACGCAAGATCAAGGTGTCGATCGGCTGCAAGCAGCTGTACCACGACCGTGAGGAGGTGACGTGCCACCTGCGTCGCCTTGACCTGAAACCGCGTTGACCTCTTCGCTGGCAAGCCAGCTCCCACAGGGTTTTCAGCGTTCACCGAACCTGTGGGGGCTGGCTTGCCAGCGAAGAGCCCCTCAATACCGAACAACCGTTGCCTGGAGCACCCGATGACCGATTTCACCCCCGACGCCACCCTTGACGCCAGCGGCCTCAATTGCCCCGAGCCGGTCATGATGCTGCACCAGGCCATCCGCGACCTGGCGGCCGGCGGCCTGCTCAAGGTGATCGCCACCGACCCCTCGACCCGCCGCGACATTCCCAAGTTCTGCGCCTTCCTCGACCACCAACTGGTGGGCCAGCAGGAAGACGCCGGTACCTACCTGTACTGGATCCGCAAAAAACTCGACTAAGCCTTGCCCTGCTGGCGAATGCGCTTGCGCGCACTGCGCGCCAGCCGCACCGACAGCATCAGCGCCGCGCAGGTCAGGCCGACGATCAACCCTTCCCACAAGCCGCTGGGGCCGCTGGCAGGGCCGAAATGCTCGGTCAGCCCGAGCAGGTAACCCACCGGCAAGCCGATGCCCCAGTAGGCAAACAGGGTCAGGATCATCGTCACGCGGGTGTCCTGATAGCCGCGCAGGGCGCCGGCAGCCGTCACCTGGATGGCATCCGAGAATTGGAACAGCGCCGAGTACACGATCAGCATCGAGGCAATCTGGATCACTGCCGCGTCGGTGGTGTAGATGCTGGCGATCGGCTCGCGCAGCCACAGCATCAGGCTCGCCGAGCAGCACGCATAGGCCAGCGCCGTGCCCATCCCGACACCTGCGGCAAACCGCGCCTGGCGCGGGTCGCCGGCGCCGATGGCCTGGCCTACCCGCACCGTCACCGCCATGCCCAGCGAGTAGGGGACCATGAACACCAGCGAGCTGACGTTCAGCGCAATCTGGTGCCCGGCAACCACGGTGGAGCCAAGGCTGCCAATCAGCAGCGCGATCACCCCGAAGATGCTCGATTCGGCGAATACCGCGATGCCGATGGGCAGGCCCACGCTCAGCAGGCGCTTGATCACCGACCACTGCGGCCAGTCGAAGTGGCTGAACACTCGCGCCTGGCGATAGGCGGCGGCGCGCCCGAGCCACAGCGCCATGCCCAGTGCCATGAACCACATCACGATGCCGCTGGCCCAGCCACAGCCGACGCCGCCCATGGCCGGCAGGCCCAGGTGCCCGTAGATGAATACGTAGTTGAGCGGGATGTTCAGCATCAGCCCGCCAAGGCCGATCACCATGCTCGGTCGTGTGCGGCCCAGGCCGTCGCTGCAGCAACGCAGCACGTAGTACAGCGCCACCGCCGGCAGGCCGAAGGCGATGCCTTGCAGGTAGCCCATGCACGGCGCGATCAGCTCCGGGTCGACCTTCATCAGGTGCAGTATCGGCTGCGCACTGAGCAGCAGGCCGCAACCGCCCAGGCCGACCACGCTGGCCAGCCACAACGCCTGGCGCACCAGCGGACCGATCTCGGCGTGCTGCCCGGCACCAAAGCGTTGCGCCACCTTGGGCGTGGTCGCCAGCAGGATGCCGGTCATCAGCAGGAACACCGGCACCCAGATCGAATTGCCCAGGGCCACGGCGGCCAGGTCGCGCGGGCCGACCCGGCCGGCCATCACCGCATCGACAAAACCCATCGCAGTGGTCGCCAGTTGCGCGATGATGATCGGCGTGGCCAGGCGCATCAGGCTGCGGGCTTCGGTGCCCACGCGCGCGGGGCGGGAGAGGCGGGCGGTATCGGTGTTCAGGTGCGTCACAAGGCAGGCGTCCACAATAAAAGCGCGGAAAACCGCCTAGTCTACGCCTTGACGTATTGGTCAGGAAATACACGTGCAGGGTTTATCTTGGCTGGATCAGCCCGACCGTATGGGCCTACACTGCGCTCCCTTACAGGAGAGCGCCATGCTGATTGTTGCCGACGAGAATATTCCGCTGCTCGATGCCTTTTTTGCAGGTTTCGGTGAGATCCGCCGGTACCCGGGCCGCCGTATCGACCGCGCCTGCGTGCAGGACGCCGATGTGCTGCTGGTGCGCTCGGTGACCACGGTCGACCAGGCACTGCTCGAAGGCAGCCGGGTGCGCTTTGTCGGCACCTGCACCATCGGCACCGATCACCTGGCGCTGGATTATTTTGCCCAGGCCGGCATCCACTGGTCCAGCGCGCCGGGCTGCAACGCCCGCGGGGTGGTCGACTACGTACTGGGCAGCCTGCTGACCCTGGCCGAACTCGATGGCGTGGCGCTGCCTGAGCGCAGCTACGGGGTGGTGGGGGCCGGCGAGGTGGGCGGGCGCCTGGTCGAGGTGCTGCGCAGGCTGGGCTGGACGGTACGGGTATGCGACCCGCTGCGCCAGGCCAGCGAGGGCGGGGAATACGTGAGCCTGGAGCAGGTGCTGGCCGAGTGTGACGTGATCAGCCTGCATACGCCGCTGACGCGCGGCGGCGAGCACCCGACCTGGCACCTGCTGGATGCCGAGCGCCTGGCACAGTTGCGCCCGGGCGCCTGGCTGATCAACGCCAGCCGTGGCCCGGTGGTCGACAATGACGCGCTGCGCAGCCTGCTGCAGGCACGCGACGACGTGCAGGCGGTACTTGATGTGTGGGAGGGCGAGCCGCAGGTGGACCTGGGCCTGGCCGACCTGTGCGTGATTGCCACACCGCATATCGCTGGCTACAGCCTGGACGGCAAGCAGCGCGGTACGGCGCAGATCTATCAGGCCTTCTGCGCCTGGCGGGGCGAGGCCGAGACGGTCGCGCTGGCGGACCTGCTGCCACGGCCATGGTTGGCGCAAGTGAGCCTGCAGGTCGAAACCGACCCGGCCTGGGCCCTGGCCACGCTGTGCCGCGCGGTGTACGACCCGCGCCGTGACGATGCGGATTTTCGCCGCAGCCTGAGCGCCGACCCGCAGGCGCAGCGGCTGGCCTTCGACGTGCTGCGCAAGCAGTACCCGCCACGTCGCGAGATCGAGGGGCTGGCGGTACGGATCGAGGGTGATGCGCCTGAGTTGCAGCAGCTGGTCAGGGCAGTGGGCGCCGTGTTGGCATAGTGCTTGAACTGCGTCGCCCCCTTCGCTGGCAAGCCAGCTCCCACAGGTACAGCAGTG
>NZ_JAAHBU010000034.1 GCF_010671725.1 Pseudomonas brassicae
CCGGCAAGCTCGATCAGGGGGCGCGCGGGCGCGCACGGGCGGCGGCACAGGGCGGGGTGGCCTGGTCAGCCACGCTGCTCAACGGACGCCCGCGTCATCGGGCAGACCTGTGCTGGGTGCAGCGAAGCGCTGCACCCTTGCAGGTATGGCTGGTGGTTGTCGATGCGTCGGCTTCCACGCGACGCTATCAGGCCTTGAGCCGCGCCAAAGGCCTGCTGGCCGAATTCTTCGACCAGGCCTATCGCGAGCGTGCGCGGTTGGCCCTGCTTACCGCCAGTGGCAGTGAACCACGCTGGCAACGCCATGGCCTGAAGGCCTCGGCGGCTCTTCAGCCGTGGCTGGCTGCGCTGGGCGCGGGGGGCGGCACGCCGCTGTTGCAGGCGCTGGAGCAGGCGCGGCAGTGGTTGATTGCGCGCCAGCGTCGCTACCCGCACGAGGTACAGCGCTGCCTGGTATTGACCGATGGCCGCCTCAGCGCGTGGCCCGCGTTGCAACCATTGCCGTGCAGCAGCCTGCTGGTGGACATGGAAAGTGCGCCCGTACGCCTGGGGCGTGCCCGTCAACTGGCGCAAGAGCTGGGGGCCGACTATCAGCATCTCGAAGCGCTTGTGTTGTGCTGAAACCTGCAACTTTCTGTCGGCATGCGGCGAACAGTCGCAGTATCGACGCTACACTTTAAACACAAAAAAAGTGCATCCGTGGATGCACTTTTTGGGGCAGGCAACAGGTCTCGAAAGTTACTTCGGCATCGTCCATGGCTGCAAGTCATAACCTTTCTGGCTCAACTCGGCGCGCACTTCCTCGATCAGGTGTGCCAGTTGCTCCGGGTCAGAGTAGGTGCTGCTCGGAACTTGTTTGCTACCAATGCGCGTATTGGTCCGGTCGATCACTGCCAGGCTTAGCTCGCCAGTACCGTTAGGCACATCCCAGGCGACGCACTGGAAGGGTTCGAAGGCGTGGTCGGCAATCAGCAGTGCTTCGTTGACACGGAGCGGGGCATTCATGGGGGCGGTCTCTCTGTGGTCCCAAACATTGGAAAAATTGCAGCAAGGCGTGTTCCTTGTCGCAGGTTACTTGTACTGATGCACGCAGTAGCGGGTGGAGTCACACCGCGCAGTCGCTTTTTTAACATTCTTCACCCGGCACTTTCTTGCGCTGCGCGTGTGACGTTGAATTAACAGGAAAATTCTATAGCGGTAAAACCCCGGTGGTGTTTACTGACAGACGGTAGTGGGCATTCCGACGTTCGTTGCTACTGTTACAAACGGGCTTGCCAACATGCTGTTTCTACTCATATTTCCAATAATTGGCGCCAAGGAAAAGGTCATGCTAGAACCGGTACCGAACCGCCGCCTGCTGATCGTTGACCCTTGTGACGACTGCCATCGATTGTTGCCCGGCCTGCGCAGTGTGGGCTGGGACGTGCACAGCTGTACCCTGGCCACGGCGTTGGAGCATCCGTGCGATGTTGGCTTGCTGCGCTTGCAGGCCTCGCACCTGCAGCACCCTGACGCCGTCAAGGACCTGATCAGCCGCAGTGGCACCGAGTGGATCGCAGTGCTGAGCCCCCAGGAACTGCGAGCGCAAAACGTCGGGGATTTCGTCTGCGAGTGGTTTTTCGACTTCCATACCCTGCCGTTCGACGTGTCCCGGGTGCAGGTCACCCTGGGCCGGGCGTTCGGCATGGCGCGCTTGCGCGGCAAAGGTACGGTGCATGTCGACGAGCCCGAGCATGAGTTGCTGGGTGACAGTCGGCCGATCCGAGAGCTGCGCAAGTTGCTCAGTAAACTGGCGCCCACCGAGTCGCCGGTATTGATCCGTGGTGAGAGCGGCACCGGCAAGGAACTGGTGGCGCGTACGTTGCACCGCCAGTCCCAGCGCCATGACAAGCCTTTTGTGGCCATCAATTGCGGCGCGATCCCCGAGCACCTGATCCAGTCCGAACTGTTCGGTCACGAAAAAGGCGCGTTCACCGGTGCGCATCAGCGCAAGGTCGGGCGCATCGAGGCGGCGAACGGCGGCACCTTGTTTCTTGATGAAATCGGCGACCTGCCGCTTGAGCTGCAGGCCAACCTCTTGCGCTTTCTGCAGGAAAAGCACATCGAACGGGTGGGCGGCAGCCAGCCGATTGCTGTGGATGTGCGCGTGCTGGCCGCGACCCACGTCGACCTGGAAAGCGCTATCACCAGCGGGCGCTTTCGTGAAGACCTGTATTACCGGCTCAATGTATTGCAGGTGGTCACCGCGCCGTTGCGCGACCGCCATGGTGACCTGTCGATGCTGGCCAGCCATTTTTCGCGTTTCTACAGCCTTGAAACCGGGCGCCGCCCGCGAACCTTCAGCGAAGACGCTTTGACCGCCATGGGCAAGCATGACTGGCCGGGCAATGTGCGTGAGCTGGCCAACCGCGTGAGGCGCGGGCTGGTGCTGGCCGAAGGGCGGCAGATCGAAGCGCCGACCTCGGGCTTCAGGGGCAGCAGGCCCAGGCCTCACCGATGGGCACCCTGGAAGATTACAAGCACCGGGCCGAACGCCAGGCGCTGTGTGACGTGCTCAATCGTCATAGCGACAACCTGAGCATTGCCGCCAAGGTGCTGGGTGTATCGAGGCCCACGTTCTACCGGTTGCTGCACAAGCATCAGATCCGCTGAACAGGTCAACACCCTGGTGGGGCAAGCGCGCGCCCGCAGTGGGAGCTGGCTTGACCCGCCAGGGTGGTGCAACGGATCAGAAGTAGTAGGGGAACTTGAGGCTGAAGGTGAAATCGGGCGCATCGTCGGTCAGGCCGATCGACAGGTTGGGCACGATGGTCAGGTTATCGGTGGCTGCCAGTGTCATGCCCACGTTGAAATAGGCCGCGTTGGCATCACTGCTGGGTACCGTCACCCAGTCATCACCGGTCTCGGCAGATTTGATCTTGGATTTGCGCGCAATCAGGTCGGATACCGAGAACGACATGCTCATCTTCTCGTTCAGGGCAAAGGCGATACCTGCACCAATCTGGAAGCTGTCACCCAGCTTGACCTTGCCCGGCACCTTGACCCCCACGGCAGAGCTTACGTCACTGAAGGACTCTTCGAAGGTGTGGTATAAGACAGGCTGCCGAACAGTACGGCGGGATCATAGGTCTTGACCAGCGAAATACCGGGGGTGATCGACCAGACGCCGTTGCCGGTTGGCAGGTCTTCCGGATAGGCGAGACTGTCATTGCTTGGATCTTGAATCAGCTTGATGCCGAACGGGTCATCCCCGGTGGGTGCCTTGACACGCAGGGTCAGCACGGCATCCGGGGTGTTTTCCGACTCGTCGAGGAACTTGTAGGCCACGCCGAAGTTGACATCGCCAATGGTCGGGTCACGGGTCACGCTTTTCTCCGAGACCCCTTGGGCATTGTTGCCGGCGCCGCCGGACTGGTAGGTCGACTCGCGGTACACGATGGGCACGTTTACGTCGAACTGCCAGCGTTGGTTGAGGTTGTACCGCCCCGTCACGTCCAGGGTCCAGTTATCGGCTTGATACGGTCAAGGTTGATGTTGCCGAGAAAGATCGAGTCCAGGGCGAGAAAACCGTTGAGGATCAGTTGGCGAGTGTCATAGCGGGCATAGGTAATGCCAGTCTCGACGCTGAACTTGCCGCCACCGAAGAAACCGCTGGCCTCGTCATACAGGTTGGACACACTCTGCGCCGGTTCTGCATCGTCCTTGAGCGATTCGCCATAGGAGCTGCCGGTACCGGGTGCCGCGCCGGAGGCGGTGACGACCTGGCCCGAGCGCGTAGACGCGGCCGGTGAACGGGTAAGGCGCTTGGGCGGGGGCGCGGCCGGCTGATCTTCAACCTGACGCACCCGTTGCTCCAGTACCATTAGCGCCTGCTGTTGTGACTCATAGCGCTGTTTGAGTGCCTGCAACTCCTGTTTCAGGGCTTCCACTTGCGGGTCTGGCGCTGCTTGCAGCAGTGCCGAAGACGCCAGGGTGCTCACACAGACCACTGCCTTCAACGAAAACGATCGATGCATGGGTTAGCCGTCCCTTCCAACTGCGATGATTGAGACAGAGCGTAGATCAATATCCTGAAATGCGAAGGCCTTTGAGTTGATCCAGATTGCAGTTGAGTGCCCCGGCAGTAGGGAGGTTGTTACGCAGCACAACGTTCAGTTGAGTCATGTTGTTGACGGCGTTGTTGCCACCGAGCAGGGTGGTTGCTTGCAAAAGGCCACCTTGGGCCAGTCGCTGCACGCTGCTGCCCTGGTTGTTGTTGGCCTGGATACCCAGCTGGATGCCCTTGCCCGTGGATGAAACACTCAGCGTGCCAGCGCCATTGGTGCCACTGATGGTTTGCCCGGCACCCAGCAGTTGCCCTTGCGGTTTGCCCGCTGCGGGTGCGCTGTTGCCTTCTCTGACGTTGATCGAGACATTGTTGTAGGCACTGTTGTAGTCGCCCGCTGCGCGCACCGACTGGGTCACGCCCTGGGTGTTGTTGAGCCCTGCGCCGCCGCTGACGGTGCCGTTGCCCTGGCCAACTGCAGCACCACTGCCTTGCTGGCTGTTGAGCGATACATAGAACTGTGGCTTGAAGGAGGACTGCTGAACTTGCATGGTTGCGGTGCCACTGATGCGATCACCGCGGGCGTTTTGCCAGGTACTGCTCATGACCACGCCAAAGCTGATGATCCGCCCTGGCATCACGTAGCGTCCGCGCAGCTCGGACAGTTCCTGGTCCTTGATTTCGATGGGTTTGAATTGCGCATGCGCAGGCAAGCTGGCCGCCAGACACGCGGCAACCAGCCAGGTTGAAGTCTTCATCGGGTGCTCCCCGGAGCTTCGTGCCCCTTCTTGTAGTTAGAAGAAATCACTCTGGATAAAACCGAAGTCCATCAACTGCGCGTCATCCACCGGGTAGAAACCATTGATCTTCTGTTTGGCGGTCAAGGGTTGCGGCGGATCGAGCAGTGCGTTGGCCTTGTCGTAGCCGGGGCCGATGACGGCGAAGATGATGCCGTTCCAGCCTTTGACGAAGTCGTCGAACTTGTAGCGTTTGTGACCCAGTACCGGGTCGCCGATGTACACCCAGTCCTTCTCGGTACGTTGCAGTACCACGAAGTGCTTGTAGCCGCGGATGTCCATCAGTACCACCACTGGAATGGTCACGCTCTGCAGGCTTTCTGGCGGGATCCGGTAGCCCCGGGCGCGCATGCCGATGCTTTCCACGTAACGCTTCATGTCCAGCATGGAAAAACCTTGGGTCTTGACCACGTCCTGGTCGGCATTGGCCAGCATGCCGTCGATGATGTGTTCCTCGTCGACGTCCAGCCAATAGGCCTGTTTGAGAACGGTGGCCAGTGCGGCGGCGCCGCAACTGAAGTCGGTTTTCTGTTGTACAAGGTCAGCGAAGCGCCGTTCGCGGATGCTCTGGATGGGCTTGTAAATGACATTACCGCCAGGAAGGGCGGCGATGGGCATTTGAGCGGCCTCAACCAGGCTGGCCAGAAACATCAATGCGGCAAGCAGGGCAATGCGCATGGTCTTCACACCTTGTGAATGGCAGGAAAAGGGCCCCGAGGGGCCCGATCCTTTTTCAGCTTAGAGGCAAGCGCGGCAGCCTGCTGCAATCGACAGCGAGTTGCTTTGCTGGTTGCCCGAGCCGGCCGACACGTTGGCGCCGACGTTGCCCGACACGCCGTTGAGCGAGTTGCTCATGTTGGCGTTGTTGACCACTGGGTTGGCCCAGCCGTTGGGTTTGAGCACTTGGTAGGTGTACACGCCACCCAGTACGAAGCTGCCTTCTTCGGTAAAGGTGAGCTTGTCTTTTTGTGGTTTGTTGCCACCACGATCATCCCAGCCGCCGCCATGGCCAGGTTTGTCGTCTTTGCGTTCCACGTAGCCGTGACCTTCGCCTTCGTAGCTGCCTTGGGCGTAGAAGCTGCCGCCCAGGGTATGGGTTGCGTAGGTGCGGTCGGCCTTGTTGCTGACGTTCAGGCCGGAAGTGGACTGGTTGGCGGCTGCGCTGGCCACGGCCACACGGCCGCCGGACACGGCAATCGCCAGGTTGTTTTTCTGTTGGTTGAAGTCGCCGGCGGTGACGTTGACGCCAATGTTGCCGGAGCTGTTGTTCGCCGAGTTGGTCAGGTTGGCGTTGTTTTGCGTGGAGAAGTTGCTGACCGTGTTGCCGCCGTTGTTCTGGGTGGCACTGGAGACGGCGACTGCGCTGCCGAAGATGAAGCGTTCGTCGGCGGTGGCGATGGCGGCAACGTTATCCTGCTGGTTGCCGTCGCCGGCCGCCACGTTTGCGCCCAGGTTGCCTTGGGAACCATTGGCCGAATTGTCCATGGTGGCGTTGTTGCGGGTGTTCTCGTTGAGTACACCGTTGCCGCCATTGGATTGGGTATCGATCACGGTGGCGCCGGCGCCAGCATTGATCAACAGGGACAGCAGTGGGCTTGGGTCATTGTCATGACCATTGTGGCCGCCATTGTGGCCGCCGTGTCCACGTTCGCCCGCTTGTGCAGCAACTGCCATGACCGCTGCGAGTGCGAATACCAGAGGCTTGAGTGCCATTGTGGGTTTCATGGTGTTTCTCCGCATTATTGTTAGATTGTTAAGTGTCGTGTTGTGCTGCGTTGTGTAGTGCTCGGGTCAGTCTGCAACCCGTACGCTCAGGGTGTTGGCCATTCGGTTCCCCACCCCGGCGCTCTGGTTCAACTGGATCACCCCACGGCTGCCGGTGAAGGCCTGGTCACTGGTAGTGACCTGGCGACTGCCTGGGGTTTGATCGGTTGAGCCTGAGCCGTTTAACAGCGCCACGTTCTGTTGCTGCAGGACGCTGTCGTCGATGCTTTGCGGGTTGGCACTGATGCTTACCCGTACCGCATTGACCTGTTGTGTGTTGGCGCCAGCAGACTGGTTGATGCCAACCATGCCGCTGCCGTTGCTGAAAGAGGTGCCGCCGATACTGGCGCGGGCGTTGATTGCGCTGCTGGCCGGCGTATCAATGCGCTGGCGTACTTGGGTGGTTGCCGTGGCGCTGTGACCGATGGCGATGGCGCGGCTGTTGTTCTGTTGCTGTTGGTCGCCGGCAGCCTGGTTGACGGTGAGGTTGCCCTTGTAGCTCTGGCCAGTGGCGTTGATGCTGGCGTTGTCGTCCACCGGCTGGGCGGCAAAGGCCGAAGCGGTGCAGCCGAGGGCAAGGAACAGCAGGGAATAATTCATCTCAACGACCTCCGGTCAGGATCTGCAGGGGCGCAAGACCCCGCTGCACGTTCTGGTTGACCGAGTTGGAGATGCTGTTGCCGCCGCCCGCACCAGCGCCTGAACCGCCGCGCAAGCCGGGCAGGCTGGTGGGGATTGCACCCATGCCGCGCACGTTGCCGGAGGCATCGGGCACCAGTACACGATTGACGCTCGACCCGCTGGCAACGCTGGCAAAGTCGCCGTCGCTGAGTTCGTTGGTCTGGCCCAGCACCCGGCGCGAGGCATCGGCGTTGACGGTGTTGGGGCGCGGGTCTGGCGTGCCGGTAGGGCGAAACGCCGAGCGTGCCTGGACTTCACGTTGCAGGATGATGGTGCCGTCACCGGCGGCCATCACCGGCAGGCTGGTGGATGCGCTCAAGGCGAACCCGACGATGAACAGACTTAGCAGGTTGTTATTGTGATTCCCCACGGCAGCGGTTCCTTCTTCGATGCGCTGGCCCTATCAGCGTTGCGAGAAGGAGAGCAGAAGCTGTGCCGCTTTTTGCTTTTGCTTGCAAATCATGGGGATATGATTTGCGCATGGGCATGCTCAGAAAAATCTGTAACGCTGCTGAGACACTGATTGGCTGGCCGCTGCGCGATTGCGGCCCTGTGGGAGGCCGGCGCAGACCTGAGGTGACTGTATCAGCGGTTTAACAGCCGCCTCGCATCATCGGGCACAGGCTCTGTTTCGCGGCCTGGACTCACAGGGTGTGTAACGCGCGCTTAACACTCGGTGGCGCAGGCAGGTGCCTTGCCCTGCAGCAGTGCCTGTACCGCCGCCAGCACACTGGCCTGGCGGCGTGACCAGTCACCGTCGATGATCTGCATCGGTTGCCGGTGGGTTTGCAGCCACTGCCGGTTGGCCGCGAAGAACGCCTGGCGTTGCGCCAGTTGCGGCTGGCAGCGCTGGCCGTCACCTATCCACGGCACGCCTTGGGGGCTGAGCAACAGGTGCAGGTCGTAGCGCCGTGCCAGCAATGCGGGCTCAAGCCAGTCGGGCAGTCGTTGAACAGCACGCGACTCCACAGGATATTGCTCAGCAGGTGGGTGTCGAGAATAAGCAGTTCGGGTTGCTGGGCGCGCGCCGCGTCTTCCCAGGCCAGCTGGCCACGGGCGATGGCGGTGATATCGCCGTAGTGGGTATCGCGACCCTGTTCGTCGATAAAATGACGTACATACTCACCTACTAGTTGGCCGCCGAAATGCGCCTGGATTTCCCCGCCCAGCCAGCTTTTGCCGCTGGATTCAGGGCCTGCCAATACCAGTACTTTCATGCGCTGGCCAGCGCCGGGTCACGCCGCCAGGTGCGCCAGCCCTGAACCGCGATAAGGGTAAACAGGGCGTACAGCGCGGCGGTGAGGTACAGGTCCTTGTAGAGGAACAGGCCGACAAAGATCACATCCAGCACGATCCACAGCGGCCAGCACTGCACGCGTTTTTGCGCCATCCACAACTGCGCGACCAGGCTGAAGGCGGTGAGGGCGGCGTCCAGCCACGGTTGTGCGGCGTCGGTCCAGGTGGCCATGGCGGCGCCCAGGGCCAGGCTGCCGACCAGGCCGATGGCCAGCCCGAACAACAGTGGGGGTGTGCTCAGGCGGCTGACATGGCGCACCGGACGGTCATTGGCTGGCCGGGTCCATTGCCACCAGCCATAGATTTGAAGCACGGCAAACACCAGCTGCAGGAGCATGTCCGAATACAGACGTACTTCGAAGAACACCCAGCTGTACAACAGCACCATGACCAGGCCGATTGGCCAGCACCATGGGTTCTGCCTGGTCGTGAGCCATACGGCGATCACGCCGAGGGCGGCGGCGAACAGTTCGAGGCCGGACATCGGTGTTCCTTGGCAGCTTCGGGAGTAGGGCGGGGATTGTACCCTGTGGCACGTCGGGTGCCACCATCGGGTGGCCGGTGCGGCGTGAGGCCGAGTGCACAAGGCGTTGTCGGCCTGGTGCGCTCGGCATTGGCGCGGCGGGGCAGCGTATACGCTCACACGCGGAATTGTCGCAGCAATTGCCCCAACTGTTCACTCAACTGGTTCAACGCAACGCCCGCACTGCTGGACTGCTGCGCAGCCACGGCAGTCTGGCGCGACAGGTCGGCGGTGTCGGTGACGGTGCGGTTGATTTCCTCCACCACATGCGACTGCTGCAACGTGGCACTGGCAATCGAGGCGTTCAAGGCCGTGAGGTTGTGCAGCGCCTGGCTGATGGCATCCAGGCTGGCGCCGGCCTCGCTGGCCTGTTCGACAGTCTGCCGCGATGCCAGGCTGCTGGCGTCGATGGCCTTCACGGCAGCCTCCGACTGCCCTTGCAAGTGCTCGATCATCTGCTGGATCTCGGCCGTCGACTGCTGGGTGCGCTGCGCCAGCAGGCGTACTTCATCCGCCACCACCGCAAACCCGCGACCTTGCTCGCCTGCCCGCGCCGCCTCGATCGCGGCGTTGAGCGCCAGCAGGTTGGTTTGCTCGGCGATCGAGCGGATCACCTCCAGCACACTGCCAATGCGCGTGCTCTGGCCTGCCACGCCTGGATCACCTGCACCGCCTGGTCGATGGTGCCTGACAGTTCGTCAATCTTCAGCAAACTGCCATGGATGCTCTGCTGGCCTTGTTCGGCGCGCTGGCGCGCGTCGTGCATTTCGCTGGAGGCGTGTTCGGCGTTCTTGGCCACGTCCTGCACCGCATAGCTGACTTCGTTGATGGCGGTGGCCACCTGTTCCATCTGTTGCGACTGCTGTTCGCTGCGCTGGTGCGCCTGGCCTGCGTTGTCGCCGACATCGCCTGCGGCGTGGCCCAGGGCCAGGGCGGCGCCCTGCAACTGGGTCACCACCTGCTGCAGGCGGGCGGTGAAACTGTTGAAGTGCACGCCCAACTGGGTCACTTCATCGTGACCATGGGTGTCCAGCCGATGGGTCAGGTCGCTTTCGCCGCTGGCAATGGTGGCCATGGCGTCCACGGCTTCCTGCAATGGGCGCGCGATGCTGCGCGCGATCAGCATCACCACCAGGGCCATCACCAAGGCAATGCCCAGGCCCAGCAGCGAGGCGTCGCGCACCTGGCGAGCGAACTCGGCCTGCATGTCGTCGATGTAGACGCCCGAGCCGATGACCCAGCCCCAGGGTTTGAACAGCTGGATGTAGGAGGTCTTGCCCACCGGTTCGCTGGCGCCCGGCTTGGGCCAGCGATAATCGATACTGCCAGCCCCCTGGGCTTTGGCCAGGGTGACCATTTCATTGAACAGGGCGTAACCGTCGGGGTCACGAATGCCTGACAGGTCCTGGCCTTCAAGTTTGAGGTTGATCGGGTGCATGATCATCTTCGGCCCCAGGTCATTGATCCAGAAATAATCGTTCTGGTCATAACGCAGGCCGCGCACCGCGCTCAGTGCCTGCTGCTGGGCGGCTTCACGGGTCAGTGCGCCGGTGGCTTCCAGGCCCTGGTAATAGCCAAGCACACCGGCGGCGGTCTCGACCACGTGTCGCGTCTTCTCGGCCTTGGCCTGATACAGGTCGCCATGAATCTGGCGCAGCATCAGCAGGCCCAGGGTCACCAGCATCACTACCGCCACCACCAGGATGAGCCACAGCCGGCGGCTGATCGACATACCGCGTAAAGTCTTCATGAAGGTCACCCTATGTTCTTGTTATTGTCCGCATCCAACCATGCTTTAGTCGAATTACCTACTCGACCAAGGGCTAAGTGCTTGATTCGTCTGGCCCTGCTGCGTCGCTACGGCAGCGCTTGAGTGAGAGGTCTGATAGGATTTCGGCCTGAACAGGGCAAAACTGAAGGCCGAGGCAGTATTTCCATCGGTTTAGCGACGCAATGTCGCCGTAACATGTCCGGTTTCGGGCAACCAACAATGAATGATAAGACCTGCCAGGGGCAGGGTCTTACGGGGGAATGATGGATTTTTGGACCGCCATGCAGGCAGTGATTCTCGGGATTGTCGAGGGTCTGACAGAGTTTTTGCCCATTTCGAGTACCGGTCACCAGATCGTCGTTGCCGATTTGATCAACTTCGGTGGTGAGCGGGCCATGGCCTTCAACATCATCATCCAGCTGGGTGCGATTCTGGCGGTAGTGTGGGAGTTTCGTCGCAAGATTCTCGAGGTTGTGGTGGGGCTGCCGCGTCAGGCCCAGGCCCAGCGCTTCACGGTCAACCTGCTGATCGCGTTCATGCCTGCAGTGGTGTTGGGCGTGCTGTTTGCAGACCTGATCCATGAGTACCTGTTCAACCCGATCACGGTCGCGATTGCGTTGGTGATCGGCGGTGTGATCATGCTTTGGGCCGAGCGCCGCGAGCATGTGGTGCGCGCCGAGGAAGTCGACGACATGCGTTGGACCGATGCGCTCAAGATCGGCTTCGCGCAGTGCCTGGCGATGATCCCAGGTACGTCGCGCTCGGGCTCGACGATTATCGGCGGCCTGCTGTTCGGCCTGTCACGCAAGGCTGCCACCGAGTTCTCGTTCTTCCTGGCGATGCCGACCATGGTCGGCGCTGCAGTGTATTCGGGCTACAAGTACCGTGAGCTGTTCCAGCCTGATGACTTCGCGGTGTTCGCCGTTGGTTTTGTGGTGTCGTTCATCTTTGCCATGATCGCTGTACGCGGTTTGCTCAAGTTCATCGCCAGCCACAGCTATGCGGTGTTTGCCTGGTATCGGATCGCGTTTGGCCTGGTGATCCTGGCGACCTGGCAGTTCGGCTGGGTCGACTGGACCGTGGCGAACGGCTGAGGTGGCGCGTAGCGAGAAACAGCCGCGCATGCGTCATGCGCGGCTGAAGCTGTTGGCATTTGCGCTGCTGTGCCTGTTGCCAGTGTTGAGTACGCTCAAGCAGGGGCTTGGCCTGGGCAACTGGCTGGGGTTGGCGGGGTATGCGCTGGCCAGCCTGGCATGTGTGCTGCTGTATGGGTACGACAAGCGCCAGGCACGTGCCCAGGGGCAGCGCACGCCAGAGAAAGTGCTGCATGCCTTCGAGTTGCTCGGTGGCTGGCCTGGCGCGCTGGTGGCGCAGCAGGTGTTTCGGCACAAGACGCGCAAACTGTCCTACCAGGCGATGTTCTGGGGGATTGTGCTGGTGCACCAGGTGTTCTGGGCCGACTACCTGTTCCTGGCCGGCCGCGTGTTCAGCTTTTAGGCCGTTGGCGTACTAGCGCAGGCGGCATCAACCCTGCAGCAGCAATCCTGCCTGCGCCCGCTTGGGCAAGCGTCGCACCACCAGTTGGTGCGAGCGCCTGAGCAGGTCTTCCAGCTCTTCGCGCCCCAGCGCATAAGGCCGCGCCACGCTGATCCAGTGCGCCCGGGCCAGGTACGGTGCCGGACGTACGCCGGGACGATCCACGTACCCCAGGAACAGCTCGCTGTCGACCTTGAACGACAAGCCCGCACCGGCCAGGTCCATCACCGCGAACATCTTGCTGCCGGCCACCGAAAATACCCGCACGCCGCCCCACTTGTAGTCTTCCTGCGCGCCTGGAAGGCCCAGGCAGAGTGTCGCCACCTGGCTTTCGCTGATTGTTCGTTCAGACATAACGCTCTCCACATTCCTCGAACGAGGCTACCAGATGGTCGATCCAGGCCCTCACGGCTGGCAGTACGCCGCGTCGGTGTGGATACACCGCCTGCAGATAGCCGCCGGGCAACGACCAGTCAGGCAGCAGGCGCACCAGCTCGCCACGCTGCAGTTCCGCTTCGCAGTGCATGATTGGCAGCGTGGTGAAGCCCAGACCTGCCAGTGTAGCGGCCTTGCGTACCACGAAGTCATCAACCGCCAGACGCGCTTCCATGGCCAGGTCGTGCTTGTTGCCCTGGCTGTCGAGCAGGCGCAGGTGCACCAGGCGATCGGCCTGCGCCGCACCCAGCACCGGCGCCCTGGCCAGGTCTGGTGGTGACTCGATATGGTGCGCCGCGGCAAACGCCGGCGCTGCCACCAGCCACATTTGTGCCTGACGCAGGCGCCGGGTAACCAGGGCCGGGTCCTCATCGCCCAGGTCGCGTACGCGCAAGGCCACATCGATGCCTTCGGTGATCAGGTCAACCCGGCGGTTGAGCAGCACCATGTCCAACTGCACCTGCGGGTATTGTTCAAGGAAACGACTGATGACGCCGGGCAAGAACTCATGGGCCAGGCCCACCGGGCACGACACCCGCAAGCGACCGCGCGGCTCGCTGGTCATGCTGGCCACCGCTTCGTCGGCCATCTCGGCCTCCAGCAGCATGGCTTGGCAATGACGCAGGTAACGCTCGCCCACAGCCGTCAGCTTCAGTTGCCGGGTGGTACGTTGCAGCAGGCGTGTGCCCAGGCGCTCCTCAAGCTCGGCGATACGCCGCGACAGTCGCGACTTGGGGATGCCCAACAATCGGCCAGCAGCAGCGAAGCCTCCGGCTTCAACCACGCGGGCGAAATAGAAGAGGTCATTGAGGTCTTGCATGCCGGCCATGAAGTCATTGTCCTGTGAGTGGGACGAAGAAGCGCGAAATTGCGATCTTATCAGCTATTCGCTAGCCCGGTAGTATGCCTCCCATCGTGATCGCCCCGCTGCGGTCCTCACTCAGGAGAGCCCCATGAAACTGTTGCATATCGACTCCAGCATCCTTGGCGACAATTCGGCTTCGCGCCAGCTGAGCCACCGCGTGGTGGCCGCCTGGCAAGCCGCCGAGCCTTCGGTTGATGTGGTTTACCGTGACCTGGCCGCCGATGCCATCAGCCACTTTTCCGCCGCCACGCTGGTTGCAGCCGGCACCCCGGACGAACTGCGCGATGCAGCGCAACAGCATGAAGCCAAACTCAGCAGCGAAACCCTGCAGGAGTTCCTTGCCGCCGATGCGGTGGTGATCGCCGCGCCCATGTACAACTTCAGCGTGCCGACCCAGCTCAAGGCCTGGATCGACCGTATCGCCGTTGCCGGCCAGACGTTCCGCTACACCGAAGCAGGCCCTGAAGGCCTGTGTGGCAACAAGAAAGTCATCGTGGTGTCGACCTCGGGCGGGTTGCATGCGGGCCAGCCTACCGGTGTAGGCCATGAAGAGTTTCTCAAGGTGTTCCTGGCCTTCATCGGCATCACCGACGTCGAGTTCGTGCGGGCCCACGGCCTGGCCTACGGTGACGAGCATCGCAGCAACGCCATGCAGGCAGCCCAGGCGCAGATCGACAGCGAGCTGTTTGCCGCAGCCTGATTGTTCTGGTGCGCAAAAGCCGACTCCCGGTTATGCCGCGAGTCGGCTTTTTCATGCAGTTTTCATCCTGCCGAGTCTGGCCCGCTCTATGCTCGGCTGTACCGGGTGCGCGTGCACAGCGGTCAGGGTGAGAGACAATGCGGCAAGTCAGGGCGTTATTGATGGTGGTGCTATGCGGGTGCTGCGCGGTGGTACAGGCTGAGCCCGCGCAGCACTGGAGCGTGGGCCTGCATCGCGTGGGGCTGGCCGACCCGCTGGACGGGCAACCGATGCAGGTGCTGGCGTTCTACCCGTCCAGCGTGCCTGCACAGTGGCATCAGATCGACGGCTACCGCATTCGCGTTGCCACCGAGGGTGCGGTGGTGGCGGGGCGTTTTCCGCTGGTCATGCTCTCCCATGGCAATACCGGTACGCCGCTGGCATTGCATGACCTGGCCAGTGCCCTGGCGCGCCGCGGGTTTGTGGTCGTGGCCGTGGTGCACCCCGGCGACAACGCCCGTGACCATAGTCGGCTGGGCACCTTGAGCAACCTCTATGGTCGACCGTTGCAAATCAGCGCGGCGATTACCGCGACCTTGGCGGACCCGTTGCTCGGGGCGAGCGTGAATGGCGCGCAGGTCGGCATGATCGGCTATTCGGCGGGGGGCGAAACCGCGTTGATCCTGTCGGGCGCGCGGCCGGACTTTCAGCGCCTGCGTCGCTATTGCCAGCACCACCCGCTGGATGCCGATGCCTGCAAGGCCCACGGTGTGTTGGTGGCCGACCGTGACGACCTGTTGCCGCAAGCCGACCCGAGGGTGCGCGCCTTAGTGCTGATGGCCCCCTTGAGCCTGATGTTCGGGCGCCATGCGCTGGCCGACGTAAAAGTGCCTGCGCTGATCTACAGCGGTGATCGCGACCAGTTGCTGGCCATCGACAAGAACGCCCAGGCCCTGGCGCGCAAACTGCCGATCACGCCGAACTATCGGTTGCTGGCGGGGGCCGGGCACTTCGTGTTCATGGCCCCCTGTGACAGCGCGCAGCTGGAGCACATGGCGCCGTTGTGTACCGATGCCGAAGGGGTCGATCGCATCGGTATCCACCTGTCGCTGCAGGATGAGGCCACGCACTTCTTCACGCGGGCACTGGGGCGCCCCGAGACTCGCTCACAGCCTGCGGGTACGCCGCAACAGCAGCAGGGTGAGGCCTACACCGACCAGCGACAACAACGCAGCAACGCAGAAGATCCACGCATAGCCCAGTCGGGCGGCGATGGCCCCCATCACCGGCCCGGCAATCGCCAGCGCCAGGTCGAAGAACACCGCATAGGCGCCCAGGCCGGCGCCACGGCTGGCAGTGGGCACCTGCTTGATGGCTTCGACGCCGAGCGCGGGGTACACCAGCGACAGGCCGAAACCGCTGAGCCCGGCGCCGATCAGTGCCACCACCGGTGACGGTGCCAGCCACAACAGTGCCAGCCCCAATGCCTCTACGCCCATGCAGGCAATGGCTACCCGGTAACCACCCCAGCGGCTCACCGCGTTGACGAACAGCAGGCGCGAGAGGATGAAGCACACCCCAAACGAGCTCAGGCACAACGCGGCGCCGCTCCAGCCGCGCTCCAGATAGAACAGTGTGACAAAGGTCGTCAACGTACCGTAGCCGATAGAGGCCAGGGTCAGCCCCACGCCGCAGGGGGCAACGCGGGCAAAGGCGGCCCAGAACGGCAGGCGCTCGCCACGCACCACAGGTACTGACGGCTTGTTGCGGATCACCAGCAGGGCCAGCACCGCCATTACGCAGAGGCTCAGGCCCAGCGTGGCAAAGTTGAGCTCGGCGGCCACGATCACGCCCAGGGGGGCGCCGATGGCAATGGCGCCATACGAGGCGATGCCATTCCAGGAAATCACCCGCGCGGTGTGCTCGGCACCGACCTGGCCGATGCCCCAGCTCAGGGTGCCGACGCCAATCAGCCCCTGAGCGACGCCCAGCGCCACGCGGGCCACCAGCAGCACCATCAGGCTCAGGGCGGGCAGATTGATCAGCAGCGCCGAGGCCCAGGTCAGCAGGCCGCTGAAACCGATGCCGAGCAGGCCGTAGATGATTGCGCGCTTGGTCCCCAGGCTGTCGGCGACCCGCCCGGCCATGGGCCGGCTGAGCAGGGTGGCGAGGTATTGCAGGCCAATGGTGAAGCCTGCGATGACGGCACTGAAGCCGAGCGTGTCATGCACATGGCTGGGCAGCACGGCAATTGGCAGGCCGATACACAGGAAGGCGATGAAGGTATAGAAGACGATCGACAGGATCTGTCGGGTGACCGGTTCGTTACGGGGTGGGGCAGGGGGCGGCGCAGACATGGGGCTCGTTCGCAGGCAAGCGGTGGGAGGCGACCATGATGGCGGGTGCTGGCAGGAAAAGAAAGCAGGCTAACGAACAAGCCTTCGCTCGCAAGACGGGCTCCTGATGGGAGCCAGCCTTGCGGGCCAAGCGTTTGTGCGGACTTAGATCACGACGCCCTGGCTACGCAGGTAATCGTCATAGGTGCCGCTGAAGTCGATCACACCGCTCGGGCTCAGCTCGATGATGCGGGTGGCCAGCGACGATACGAACTCGCGGTCGTGGCTGACGAACAGCAGCGTGCCCGGGTAGTTCTCCAGCGCCAGGTTCAGCGCCTCGATCGATTCCATGTCCAGGTGGTTGGTCGGTTCGTCCATCACCAGTACGTTGGGCTTTTGCAGGATCAGCTTGCCGAACAGCATGCGGCCTTGCTCACCACCAGAAATCACCTTCACCGACTTGAGGATCTCGTCGTTGGAGAACAGCATGCGCCCCAGCGTGCCACGGATGACCTGTTCGCCCTGGGTCCATTGGCCCATCCAGTCGAACAGGCTCACATCGTCTTCGAAGTCGTGGGCGTGGTCCTGGGCGTAGTAGCCAAGTTCGGCGCTCTCGGTCCACTTCACCGCACCGGCATCCGGGGTCAGCTCACCGACCAGGGTGCGCAGCAGGGTGGTCTTGCCGATACCGTTCGGGCCGATGATGGCCACGCGTTCGCCGGCTTCGACGGTAAAGCTGAAGTTCTCGAACAGGGTCTTGCCGTCGAAGCCCTTGGACATCTTCTCGATGGTCACGGCCTGGCGGTGCAGCTTCTTGGTCTGTTCGAAGCGGATGAACGGGCTGACGCGGCTCGACGGCTTGACTTCGGCCAGTTGGATCTTGTCCATCTGCTTGGCACGCGAGGTGGCCTGCTTGGCTTTCGAGGCGTTGGCCGAGAAGCGGCTGACGAAGGTCTGCAGCTCGGCGATCTGGGCTTTCTTCTTGGCGTTATCCGACAGCAGTTGCTCGCGCGACTGGGTGGCGGCCGTCATGTACTCGTCATAGTTGCCTGGGAACAGGCGCAGCTCGCCGTAGTCCAGGTCGGCCATGTGGGTGCAGACGCTGTTGAGGAAGTGACGGTCGTGGGAAATGATGATCATGGTGCTGTTACGCGCCGTGAGGATGCTTTCCAGCCAGCGGATGGTGTTGATGTCCAGGTGGTTGGTCGGCTCGTCGAGCAGCAGCACTTCCGGGTCGGAGAACAGCGCCTGGGCCAGCAGTACGCGCAGCTTCCAGCCTGGCGCGACTTCGGTCATCGGGCCGAAATGCTGTTCGAGCGGGATACCCAGGCCCATCAGCAGTTCACCGGCGCGGGATTCGGCGGTGTAGCCGTCCATTTCGGCGAATTCGGTTTCCAGCTCGGCCACGGCCATGCCGTCGTCTTCGGTCATTTCTGGCAGCGAGTAGATGCGATCGCGCTCGGCCTTGACCCGCCACAGTTCTTCGTGGCCCATGATCACGGTGTCGATCACGGTAAATTCTTCGTAGGCGAACTGATCCTGGCGCAGCTTGCCCAGGCGTACGTTCGGCTCGAGCATCACCTGGCCGCCGGACGGCTCCAGGTCGCCGCCGAGGATTTTCATGAAGGTCGACTTGCCACAGCCGTTGGCGCCGATCAGGCCGTAGCGGTTGCCATTGTTGAACTTGACCGAGACGTTCTCGAACAAGGGCTTGGCGCCAAACTGCATGGTGATGTTAGCGGTGGAGATCAAAGGGCTTACCTATCAATAACTTATGAGGCGTCTTCGCAGCTGCGGACCAATTTCGGACCAATCTTGAGCGTTTCGGGCGCCTGCCAGTGATTGGCCGAATTGATCCAACGTGCAGACGTCGCCAGGCGCATCTGTACGCTGTGCCCGAGCTGTTGGGCGATAAATGTGGGGGTTGAGGCCAGACATTGCGCGCATTGTCGCATAGGTATGGCGGCAGTTGTATGGCGGCTGGTAACGAATTCATGGGGCCTTCAGCACCGGCCGCCACTGGTGATGCAGGTCCGAGGTCTGCTGAGCGAACTCGAGCGTGCACAAGGCCGTCTCGTTGAGCAGTACAAACCGGTCTTTGCCGGTCTTGGTGCGCTCTAGCGCTTTTCTGCGATCGCCTTGGATGAACCGGCCGGAGCTCGGCTAATAGCGTGCATGGCTGACATGCTCAGCTATTGTTGGCAGGGTTTACTCGGATACGTAGGCGTATTTGTGAGTGGAGGTATGGTTGCAGGTAACGCATAGCCACTTTTCGGTCACGTTGATATCACTGACAGTAATCGTCCGTTGCTCGTTTTCATTCGTAACCTGGTTGCGAATTATCCGTTGAACTGAACGAGCCCCCATGAATTTTTCGTCGTAGCTCGTGCGGGTCAAGGTCGGAGCGCCGCATCTGGAACAAGTTGCTGGACGCAGGGAGGCAAAATAAAGACCGACTCCGATGCATGCGATGAAGATCACCAAACAAATTGTTGACCACGTCAGGCTTGAGTCGCCTAGGCCGATCAAGCCAAGTAATGCCGGCAGCGTACTGAATATGTAGCAATTCAACGCGATACGTTTGTTCCCCGAAACCCACGCGGTGTTTGCATCCATGACTTTTTTGATTTGTGCCCCCTTTGCACTGAGTGGGGGGACTGAGGGCTCTTCTTCTGGAGCGGCTGCTCGAATCCCAGTACTGGGAACCAGCCCATGTTTTCGGCCATTCTCTCGGAAATGCCCACAGTAACGCTTACCGAGCCGTCGTTAGATGGCTTCGCGTGGCCCTCCCAGACCTGAACATCGTCCTTAAAAAGACGAACGACGGCAGGAATGTCCTCAAGCACTATGATTTTCTGCCCATTGCGCAGGTGCCGTTCACTGGCGTTCACACGGACAACGACCAGATCATTTGCAAAACGTTTGGCCGTGTCACGCCGTGAAAGCGTTATTTCCCGCATTTTCTCGCCCTTTGACGTTTGGTGTCGTGCATTTTTTAGTCGGCGAGAATCAAGAAATCTTTAACGCTGATGAAGTCGAACGAGTTGCGATACTGCGCGTAGTGGCAAGACTGGATGACTGCAAATTTCGCGCTTGAATGCTGTGGTAAAAGGTACGACGTTGCTTGGTCATCAGACACCTCCCTATGGCGAGCATTCTCACTTAAATGGATGTCCGGAATCATTCGATCGGCGCGGGTCGGGGCAGACGATGTTGCAGGCGATGTTACAAGCCTGCTATGCGTGCTGCATGGCTCGTGGCCAGCGTTTCAGCCTTGCGAAAAAGCCCGCCGCAGCGGCCTTTGAAGAGATAGGCGATCACCCTT
>NZ_JAAHBU010000340.1 GCF_010671725.1 Pseudomonas brassicae
GCTTGCCAGCGAATTGGCCAACTCGCTCAATTGCCGCGATTGGCCCAGCGCTGGCGCAACCACTCCAGGTCTTCGGGCCGCGTCACCTTGATGTTGTCGTTGCGCCCTTCGATCAGCCGCGGCGCCTGCCCGGCCCACTCGATCGCCGACGCCTCGTCGGTGATCGCCACCTGGGCCACCAGGCTATCGGCCAAGGCCCGGTGCAACGCGCCCAGGCGGAACATCTGCGGGGTATACGCCTGCCACACCGTGCTGCGGTCGATGGTGGCACTGACCCGGCCATCGCCATCGGCGCGCTTGAGCGTGTCGCGGGCCGGTACCGCCAGCAGGCCACCGACCGGATCATCCGCCAGCTCGGCCAGCAAACGGTCAAGGTCGGCACGCGCCAGGTTCGGCCGCGCCGCATCATGCACCAGCACCCAGTCGCCATCGGCCGCGCCCTGGGCATGCAGCAGCAGCAAGGCATTGAGCACCGAATCGGCACGCTCGCGCCCTCCCGCCGCGCGCTGGACACGCGCGTCGCCGGCACAGGCCAGGCTCGGCCAGTAGGGATCATCTTCAGCAATGCTGACCACCACGCCCTTCAGGCGCGGGTGGCCAAGAAAACAGTCGAGGCTATGCTCGAGAATCGTCCGCCCGCCCAGTTGCAGGTACTGCTTGGGACGGTCGGCCGCCATGCGGGCACCAACGCCCGCCGCGGGAATCACTGCCCAGAAGGCAGGCAGCTGCGCAGTCATTGGGCCAACTGGTAGAGGGTTTCACCCTCCTTGACCATGCCCAGCTCGTGGCGCGCCCGTTCTTCAACGGTTTCCATACCTTTCTTCAACTCCAGCACTTCTGCATCAAGCACGCGGTTACGTTCCAGCAAACGCTCGTTCTCGGCGTGCTGTTCGGCAATTTGCTGCTTGAGGTCGGTGACCTGGGCCAGGCTGCCGTTGCCGACCCACAGACGATACTGCAGGCCACCCAGCAACAGGAGCAAGACGAGGAACAACCAATAGGGACTACGCATCAGGGTATCCACTGGAAAAAGCCGCCACTGCGCAAGACGCTGATGGCACGAAGCCTGGCCGAAGCCAGGCTTTGTGGGACAAGCACTTGCTGCACAGCTGAAAGATTAGCCGCCTCTTCCAGCCACGCACTGCGGCCTTTTTACCATCTCTCGCTTAGCCGCGAAACTCGGCACGGCCACGGTACACAGCCTTGCTGCCCAGTTGCTCTTCGATACGCAGCAGTTGGTTGTACTTGGACACGCGGTCGGAGCGACACAGCGAACCGGTCTTGATCTGGCCAGCAGCAGTACCAACGGCGAGGTCGGCAATGGTCGAATCTTCGGTTTCGCCCGAACGGTGCGAGATCACCGCGGTGTAACCGGCAGCCTTGGCCATCTGGATGGCTTCGAGGGTTTCGGTCAGGGTGCCGATCTGGTTGAACTTGATCAGGATCGAGTTGGCGATCTGCTTGTCGATGCCTTCTTTGAGGATTTTGGTGTTGGTCACGAACAGGTCGTCACCGACCAGCTGCACCTTCTCGCCGATCTTGTCGGTCAGGATCTTCCAGCCCGCCCAATCGGACTCGTCCAGGCCGTCTTCGATCGAGATGATCGGGAAACGCTCGGTCAGGCCCTTCAGGTAGTCGGCAAAACCTTCGGCGCTGAACACCTGGCCTTCGCCCGCCAGGTTGTACTTGCCGTCTTCGTAGAACTCGCTCGCGGCGCAGTCCAGCGCCAGGGTCACGTCGGTGCCCAGGGTGTAGCCGGCGTTGGCCACGGCTTCGGCGATGGCCGACAGCGCGTCTTCGTTGGAAGCCAGGTTTGGCGCGAAGCCACCTTCGTCACCCACGGCAGTATTCAGGCCACGGGCCTTCAGCACGGCCTTGAGGTGATGGAAAATCTCGGTGCCCATGCGCAGCGCGTCGGAGAAGGTCTTGGCGCCAACCGGCTGCACCATGAACTCCTGGATATCGACGTTGTTGTCGGCATGCTCGCCGCCGTTGATGATGTTCATCATCGGGACCGGCATGGAGTACTGGCCAGGGGTGCCATTGAGGTTGGCAATGTGCGCGTACAGTGGCAGGTCCTGGTCCTGTGCAGCGGCCTTGGCGGCAGCCAGGGACACGGCGAGGATGGCGTTGGCGCCCAGGTTGCCTTTGTTTTCGGTACCGTCGAGCTTGATCATCGCCAGGTCGAGGGCTTTCTGCTCGACCGGATCCTTGCCCAGCAGCAGGTCGCGGATCGGGCCATTGATGTTGGCGACGGCCTTGAGTACGCCCTTGCCCATGTAGCGGCCCTTGTCGCCATCACGCAGCTCCAGCGCTTCGCGCGAGCCAGTGGAAGCACCCGACGGCGCACAGGCGCTGCCGATGATGCCGTTGTCGAGCAGTACGTCCGCTTCAACGGTAGGGTTACCGCGCGAATCGAGAACTTCACGACCTTTGATGTCGACGATTTTTGCCATTGTTGTAAGCACTCCAGAATTGACGAAAACAACGCAGCTGAGAAAAAACCGGGTCCGTCACAGGCGGTTGGCACACGGGCAGGCCTGACGCGGACAAGCCCCTGACCCGAGGGTCAGGGGATGAACGGGCGGTACTTTACCGGAGAATCGAGTGTTACGCGGTTTCTACCGTCGGAAAACCCTTAACCAGTTCGTCCAGTTGCTTGAGCTGGGCCAGGAATGGCTCCAGTTTGTCCAGGCGCAGGGCGCACGGGCCGTCGCACTTGGCATTGTCCGGGTCTGGGTGGGCTTCGAGGAACAGGCCCGCCAGGCCCTGGCTGAGGCCGGCCTTGGCCAGGTCGGTGACCTGGGCACGACGACCGCCAGCCGAATCGGCGCGACCACCCGGCATCTGCAGGGCATGGGTCACGTCGAAGAACACCGGGTACTCGAACTGCTTCATGATGCCGAAGCCGAGCATGTCCACCACCAGGTTGTTGTAGCCGAAGCTCGAACCACGCTCGCAGAGGATCAACTGGTCATTACCGGCTTCTTCGCACTTGGTCAGGATGTGCTTCATCTCCTGGGGTGCGAGGAATTGCGCCTTCTTGATGTTGATCACCGCACCGGTCCTGGCCATCGCCACGACCAGGTCGGTCTGGCGCGACAGGAAGGCCGGCAACTGGATGATGTCGCACACGTCAGCCACGGCTTGCGCCTGGTGCGGCTCGTGCACGTCGGTGATCACCGGCACGTTGAAGGTGCGCTTGATCTCTTCGAAGATCTTCATCCCTTCTTCCAGGCCTGGGCCACGGTAGGAGGTGACCGACGAACGGTTGGCCTTGTCGAAGCTGGCCTTGAACACGTAGGGGATACCGAGTTTCTCGGTAACCCGCACATATTCTTCACAGACCTTCAGGGCCAGGTCACGGGATTCCAGCACGTTCATGCCGCCGAACAGGACGAACGGCTTGTCGTTGGCGATCTCGATGTTACCGACGCGAATGATCTTCTGGGTCATGGATCAGGCCTTGTTCTTTTGAGCCAATGCAGCTTTGACGAAGCCGCTGAACAGCGGGTGGCCGTCACGCGGGGTGGAGGTGAACTCCGGGTGGAACTGGCAGGCCACGAACCACGGGTGGTCCTTGGACTCGACCACTTCGACCAGCGCGCCGTCGCCGGAACGCCCCGACACCACCAGGCCAGCCTCAACCAGCTGCGGCAGCAGGTTGTTGTTGACCTCGTAACGGTGACGGTGACGCTCGACGATCACGTCCTTGGCGTAGCAGTCGTGCACCTTGGAGCCGCTTTGCAGCTGGCACTCCTGGGCGCCCAGGCGCATGGTGCCGCCCAGGTCGGAGGCTTCGGTACGGGTCTCGACCGCACCGGTGGCATCTTCCCACTCGGTGATCAGGCCCACCACCGGGTGACCGCTGGCGCGATCGAATTCGGTGGAGTTGGCGTCTTTCCAGCCCATCACGTTACGGGCGAACTCGATGACCGCCACTTGCATGCCCAGGCAGATACCCAGGTACGGCACCTTGTTTTCACGGGCGTACTGCACGGCAGTGATCTTGCCTTCCACACCGCGCAGGCCGAAACCGCCCGGTACCAGGATCGCGTCGACGCCTTCGAGCAGGCCGGTGCCCTGGTTCTCGATGTCTTCGGAGTCAATGTAGCGCAGGTTGACCTTGGTGCGGTTGCTGATGCCGGCATGGCTCATCGCTTCGATCAGCGACTTGTAGGCATCGAGCAGTTCCATGTACTTGCCGACCATGGCAATGGTGACTTCGTGCTCGGGGTTGAGCTTGGCGTCGACCACCGCATCCCACTCGGACAGGTCGGCGCTGCCGCACTGCAGGCCAAAGCGCTCGACGACGAAATCGTCCAGGCCCTGGGAATGCAGGATGCCCGGGATCTTGTAGATGGTGTCGGCGTCTTCCAGCGCGATCACCGCACGTTCTTCAACGTTGGTGAACTGGGCGATCTTGCGGCGCGACGAGCTGTCGATCGGGTGATCGGAGCGGCACACCAGCACGTCAGGCTGCAGGCCGATGGAGCGCAGCTCCTTGACCGAATGCTGGGTAGGCTTGGTCTTGGTCTCGCCGGCGGTGGCGATGTACGGCACCAGCGTCAGGTGCATCAGCATCGCGCGCTTGGCGCCGACTTCGAAACGCAGCTGGCGGATGGCTTCGAGGAACGGTTGCGACTCGATGTCACCCACGGTGCCACCGATCTCGACCATGGCCACGTCGGCATCGCCTGCGCCCTTGATGATGCGGCGCTTGATTTCGTCGGTGATGTGCGGGATCACCTGGATGGTGGCACCCAGGTAGTCACCACGACGCTCCTTGCGCAGCACGTGCTCGTAGACGCGGCCGGTGGTGAAGTTGTTGTTCTGGGTCATGGTCGTGCGGATGAACCGCTCGTAGTGGCCCAGGTCCAGGTCGGTCTCGGCGCCGTCGTGGGTGACGAACACTTCACCGTGCTGGAACGGGCTCATGGTGCCCGGGTCGACGTTGATGTACGGGTCCAGCTTGAGCATGGTGACCTTGAGCCCCCGCGCCTCCAGGATGGCCGCCAATGAAGCCGAGGCAATGCCTTTCCCCAATGAAGAAACAACACCGCCCGTGACGAATATGTAGCGCGTCATGAAAAACCCTAGAAGTCTGCGTTAAAGCGGTCTGTGCCGCCGGGGAAAGCGAAGGAAGGCCGAAGCCCCCGATCACCTGCGTCAATTACAGTGCATCTTAAAAAACTGCCGCGCATGGACAGACCGGGGGTTGAAAACCCGGCATGAAGCTCGCTAAACATTTTTAGAATCGCCCAGCAAAAAACTGCTTGGTAATCGGCAACAACCGTGATTCAGAGCAAACCACAGAAGTTGTATCAAGAAGGGAGCGTAGTCTACCGGAATGTCCCTTTCATCTCAAACCTTGCGCGCTTGTCGGTGCACGCCAGTGCAATTGCCAACCGCTTTGCCCCAGCCCTGGCAGGTTCGCCACGGCCAGCAGCCGTTCGTCCTGGAACAGCAGCGGCACGC
>NZ_JAAHBU010000341.1 GCF_010671725.1 Pseudomonas brassicae
ATGCCTGCCTTGCAGACATCGGGCTTTTTTGTGGCCAGGGGCGGTTACTCGCCCAGCACCTGACCGACGGTCGGGTCCTTGAACAGGCGGGTCAGTGCATCACTGAGCACATCACTGACCAACTTGGTGTTGGTTTCCTGGTTCGGCGCCATGCCGAAGCGCTGGTCCAGCGAAGCACCATAGCGGCCGCTGTAGCGACGGTTGGCATTGGCCACGTCGGCACGGAAGGTGGCGCCAATGGTGGCCTCGGTCACGTACAGGCCTTCCTTGGGCGACTGGTACTTCAGTTCAGCCAGGGTCACGGTCAGTTGCGGCGCATTGTAGGCGTTGGGCGTCGGGGTGAAGCCCAGCAGCCGCACCGCGGCTTCGGCCTGGGCCTGAAGTTTTGGCAGGATGTCGTTGCCGCTCACGCTGATGGCGCTGGTTTCCGGGTACAGCCCGCCACGGGTGCCCAGGGTTTGCGAGGCGCGGCCGTCGACCACCTTCACCACCACCGGCTGGCCGTGGCCGACCGGCGCAAGCTGGGCGGTGAGTTTGGGTTGCGGGCTGAGTTGTTGCGGGCTGTGGGCACAACCGGCCAGGGTCAGGCTGGTGACAGCGATCAAACCGAACAACAGACGTTGCAACATGCTCATCTCTCCAGGAATAGCAGCAAAGGTCGCCAGTATAACCAGCGCAGACCACCCCAGCTATCAGCGGGCCACTGTCATAATCGTTTCATCACTTGCCCCGTATGCTCGCATCAGTTTCCTACAGGTAGCCCGCCATGCGCTCACTCTGGACTTTGCTTTTTCCTCGCCCGACCCCACGCCAGTTCGCACGCCTCGACGCCCACGGCCATTGCCAGGCCTTCAAGCAGTGCCAGCAGCCACCCAGTGGCGCCGGCTGGGTCGAAATCAATGAAATTCGCCTGCACTGGATGAACCGTGCGCTGCCCGCCAGCGCACGGGTTCAGCCGCGTGCCAGGCACAACCGGCTCAGCCGCGCCGTGGCCGCCTGAGCAAACAGCAATAAAAGTCGTTAATAAAGATCGTTTCTGCCCGCGACCTCGCTATAATCTCCCCCCGATTATAAGGACGTCTCCTGATCGGGCCCCGCAACACCGCCAATGCCCTGCATAGGCACCCCCAAAACGCCCACAGAGAGCCGCCCACACAGGTCTTGCCAAGCCGGTGCGTACGCTTTTGTGTCGCCACTGTGCTCTGCCTGAACCTGCGGGTTTGCCACCGCGCACACCCTTTTTGAGGTTCACGACTCCAAAAGAGCGTGAAAAAACGGTTTTCACAACTTCACAAGAGTGTGGCGAGCAATGAACAGTCTGGCATGTGCAAAAGCATCAACAGCGTCCCGAACAGCCCCCAACAGCTGGCAACGGCGCTCATCTGAGATGGGTGACTGAAGCCGGTCCATAGCGCACGATGGACACCTTGACCATAAGTCGAATTGCCGCACGGGCGGTAAAATGCGTTCATAGGCAACGCAAAGCCCGGTTGGCGGTGTCCGCGGAAGTTGAAAAACCTGCGAAATAGCGGACATGGCGGTCCCGGCCAAGCCTGGGATCCTATGCTGTCAATTTGGTGCTGAAGATTTTGGAGACGCGTTAATGGCGCAGAACGAAGCAGTCGATGTAGTACTGGTAGGGGCCGGCATCATGAGTGCCACCCTGGCCGTACTGCTCAAGGAACTCGACCCGGCGATGAAGCTGGAAGTCGTCGAGTTGATGGATTCGGGTGCCGCGGAAAGTTCCAACCCGTGGAACAACGCCGGGACCGGCCATGCCGGGCTGTGTGAACTGAACTACACGCCTCAGGCCGCCGACGGCAGCATCGACATCAAGAAAGCGGTGCACATCAATACCCAGTTCGAGGTGTCCCGGCAGTTCTGGGCGTACCTGAGCAACAAAGGCGCCTTCAAGAACCCGCGTGCCTTCATCAACCCGATCCCGCACCTGAGCTACGTCGAAGGTGAAAAGGGTGTCGCGTTCCTGAAGAAGCGGTTCGAGTCGCTCAAGCCGCATCACGCCTTCGCCGAGATGGAATACACCGAAGACAAGGCGCTGATGAACGAGTGGATGCCGCTGATGATGCCGGGCCGTCCGGCCGATCAACAGATCGCCGCCACCCGCGTGATGAAGGGCACCGACGTCAACTTCGGCGCGCTCACCAACAAGCTGCTCAAGCACCTGGCCGACACCCCCGACTCGCAGGTCAAGTACTGCAAGAAGGTCACCGGCCTGCGCCGTAACGGCAGCGGCTGGACCGTGACCATCAAGGACGTCAACAGCGGCAGCAGCCGCGAAGTCGATGCCCGCTTCGTGTTCCTCGGCGCCGGCGGCGCGGCCTTGCCGCTGCTGCAACTGTCGGGCATCGAAGAGAGCAAGGGCTTTGGCGGCTTCCCGGTCAGCGGCCAATGGCTGCGCTGCGACAACCCCGAGGTGGTCAAGCGCCACCAGGCCAAGGTCTACAGCCAGGCCGCGGTGGGTTCGCCGCCGATGTCGGTGCCGCACCTGGACACCCGCGTGGTGGACGGCAAGACCTCGCTGCTGTTCGGCCCGTACGCCGGTTTCACCACCAAGTTCCTCAAGCACGGCTCGTTCCTCGACCTGCCGCTGTCGGTACGTGCCGGCAATATCGGCCCGATGCTGGCCGTGGCCCGCGACAACATGGACCTGACCAAGTACCTGGTCAGCGAAGTGATGCAGTCGATGGAGCAACGCCTGGAGTCGCTGCGCCGCTTCTACCCTGAAGCCAAGGCCGAAGACTGGCGCCTGGAAGTGGCCGGCCAACGCGTGCAGATCATCAAGAAAGACCCGAAAAAAGGCGGCATCCTGCAGTTCGGTACCGAACTGGTCGCGGCCAAGGACGGCTCGCTTGCCGCCCTGCTGGGCGCGTCCCCGGGCGCCTCGGTGACGGTCTCGATCATGCTCGAACTGATCGAGCGCTGCTTCCCCGAGCAGGCCGCCGGTGCCTGGGCCGCCAAGCTCAAGGAAATCTTCCCGGCCCGGGAAAAGGTCCTGGCCAGCGACGCGGCGCTGTATCACAAGGTCAGCACGCAGAACGACGAGGCCCTGGGCCTGGTCGAAAGCCAGCCGACGCAAAGCTACGCGTAGGCGTGACGCCATGAAAAAACGCCCCTCGGGGCGTTTTTTTGTGCCTGCAGATTACTTACTTGCGGGCGTTGTCGATGATCTCGATGTATTCGGGCGCATTGCGCTGGTCGCTGATCACCTCGGCAAAGGTCTTGCCGTGCTCGTCCTTGCCATCGACGTCGTAACCGGCTTCGACGAAGAACCCGACGAAGCGCTCGAAGTCATCGATGCGCAGGCCGCGGTAGGCCTTGATCAGCTTGTGCTGCGACGGCGAGGTGGCGTCAGCCGGTTCGTACTGGAGGAACGACTTGATGTACTCGTCGCTGATCTCATCACCAATCACTTGCTTCTTGTCTTTACGCATTGCCGACTCCACCTGAACCATCACTTTTCACGGGCCGGCAGTTTACCCTCCGGCGACACTGCGGCTCAACGCGCGCGTAGGGTGCCGGTGTGCAGGTCGGCCCAGATGTGGCCGTTGGGGTAGCTGAGGAACTGCACGTACAGCGTGTCGTTGCGCAGCAGGTCGAGGATCACCCGGTACTGGCTGGCGGGGTAATTGAGGGTCAGGGTGCGGGTCTTGGCATCGAACGTCGGCTTGCGCAGGCTCTTGCCCTCGCCATCGAAGCTGATCAGCACATCGCTGATCGTGGCACCCTTGTTCATCGGTTTGCCCTTGAGGCGCATCAGCAGCGGCGCAGTGACCGGAATGGGCTGCTGGTTGGACTGGCGCTGGTTGCCGACCACCACCGAATACTGGGTGACCTGCAGCAGTTGCTGGGCTTCAGGAGTTTCCTGGCGCAGGCTGAGGTCGTCGGGCGGCAGGAACTGGCTGTGCAGGGGCGCGGCGGCCAGGGGCAGGCTGGTGAGCAGCAGGAGGGCAAGAATGGCGCGCATGGCAGGCTCCTTGGGGGCGGCCTGGCACTCTAGCATGAGTTTTCGCTGAAGCTGATGGCCTCTTCGCTGGCA
>NZ_JAAHBU010000342.1 GCF_010671725.1 Pseudomonas brassicae
AACGCGTGTAAGGCCAGCGAGCGTCTTGGCCCCTTCGCTGCAAGCCAGCTGCCACAGGTACCGTGCCGATCCTGGGGTTTGCGCCAAACCTGTGGGAGCTGGCTTGCCAGCGAAGAGGGCCGTTCAGTCAGGCAAAAATCTCGCGCAGGCTGCTGCGGTAGAAATCAAACGCATCCAGCGCACCCTGAACCGCCTGACGTTCCTCTTCTTCACTCAGTTCCAGCGCATCGATCGCCGCCACGAACTGACGCCAGTGCAGGGCACGCCCATCCGGGTGGGCGGCCAGGTGACGGGCGCCGGTCTCGCCATCGAGCCCCAGCTTCTGGGTCTGCTTGAACAGAAACGCCGCGCCCAGGTTCGAACCCTCGCTGCAATACAGCCACCCCAACGCCTCACCCGGGTTGGCCAGTTGCACCGGCGCCGGTACGGCGGGTACTGCCAGCCCAAGGTCACGCAGGTCGGCCTGCACCGCTTCAAAGCGCGACAGTTCTACCAGCCCAGGCAAGGTGCGGTTCAACTGCGCATCGTCATACAGGCCTTGCAGGCTGCCATGAAAACGGTGCTGCAGCTGCAGGAACAGCGCATAGCGCTCGCGGCTCTCGAACGGGCGCACACCCATCACCAGCGCATCGACGCTGTCGTGGTCGCGGCTGCTGGCGGCTTTGAGACGTTTGCAACGGCTGAGGTCAGGCGCGCTGACGGCAGGGGCATTCATGGGGAAGTGGCTCTCATATCAATAGTGAACAGGCGCTCATGATGCAAAGCCTAACCTACCTCAAACAATCGCCGCTCCATTAAGAACGCTTAACCTTCAGAACGCCGACTCGCGGATCAGCACCGCCATCAGGTTGCGCCAGGCACGCATGATCAGGCTCTGGCGCCGGCCCTCCAGCACCACGCTGCCACGCAGCGCCATGGTCGGGCGCTGGCCGCCCTCGGTCACCTGCAAGGTGGCGCGATACAGCGCTTGTTCAGGCGTTGGCTGGCGCTCGTGGTCCAGGCTCGCGGCAATCGCGCCCTGATAGGGCGAGGCCAGCTCGGGCGCCGAGCTGAGGTGTTTGACCGCCGTCTGCGCCAGGTGCTCCAGGCGCACCTCAAGCGCTGCGCGGGCGAATGTCTCGGGATAGAAGCGCCCCGTGCTGCCAGGCGCCAGGCGCTGCAGGTCATGCTCCTCGATAAAGGCCTCGACCAGCGCGCCGCGCCCGCCCACCAAGGTGCCCAGCCACTCGCCTGCCGGCAGCCATTGCCCGGCCTGCAGCGGCTCGGCCAGCTCCACCAGTTGGCCATCGAAGGCCGCACGCACGGTCAGCTCATCCCATTGCTGGCGCAGCAGCAACTGGCGCTGCTGCGCGGCGGCCAGCTCCTGGCGCACCACACCAAGGTTGGCGGCCGTTTCACGGTTGAGCAGTTGAAAGCTGGCCTGCCACTGCAAGATCACCAGACGCCGCTCGACGCTTTCCAGCTCAAAGCGCAAATCGGGTGCTTCCAGTTCGAACAGTGCCTGGCCGGCTTGATCGGGTCGCCGGGCTGCACCAACACCCGCGCCAGGCGCGCGCCCACCGGGGTGTACAGGCTGCTCTGGCGTTCGGCCTTGAGCAGCGCCGGGGCCTGCACGCTGCTGCGCCACGGCACGCAGGCCAGCAGCAGCGCCAGCGCCGCGGCGCTCAGGGTCAGGCAGGTATTGCGGTTCATGCGGTAGTCCTTGCGGCGGGTGTACCAGTGGCGCACCTCGTTGATCAGCGGCATCAGCACGAAGTAGCCGATCTCGACGGCAAACAGCAGCAAGCCGAGCAGCTTGAAGGCGAAGTGGTACACCAGCAGCGCGATGCCCAGGAACAGAAACAGGCGGTAGATCCAGGTGCCGATCGAATAGCCCACCAGCAGCCGGCGCAGGCCGGGTTCGAAATGCTCCGGCGGCGCATCGCCAAAGCCGAACAGCGCTTCGCGCAGGCGCCAGCGGGCGAGGGCGAACGCGCGTTGCTGCAGGTTGGCACGCCGAGCAGGTCCGACAGCAGAAAGTAGCCGTCAAAGCGCATGAACGGGCTCAGGTTGACCGCCAGGGTGAGGATCCAGGTGGTACTGGCCAGCATGAACGCGGCGCTGCGCAGCATGCCGTCCTGCACAAAGCTCCACAGCAGGGTGGCCCAGCACGCCAGGGCCAGCTCGGCCGCCATGCCGGCGGCGCCGATGGCCAGGCGCTGGCGGCGCTTGCGCAAGCGCCATGCACCGGAGGTGTCGGTGTACAGCACCGGCCACAGTACCAGCAGCGCCACCCCCATGGTCGCCACCCGTGCGCCGTAGCGCTTGCAGGTATAGGCGTGCCCCAGTTCGTGCAGCACCTTGGCCAGCATCAGCGTCAGGCCGGCCATGGCCGCACCTTGCAAGGTGAAAAAATGCAGGAAGGTGTGGGTGAAGGTGTCCCACTGGCGCAGCACCAGTGCCAGCCCGAGCACACCGGCCGCCACGGTCAGGTACAGGAACGTCAGGCTGAAGAACGGCGCCACCCAGGGCAGGCTGCGCTGCAGAAAGCGGTCGGGGCGCAGCAGCGGGATGCGCACGAACAGGTAGTTCTTCAGCAGCCAGCGCGCCCAGCCGATCTTTTGCCCCTCAAGGACCTTGAGCAGGCGCGCGTTGTCTTCAGCGCCGCCGCCCTGCAGCAGTTGGTTGTGCTGCAGAAACCCGTGGAAGCGCTCCACGTCGCTGCCCTCGAGTTCAAGCGTGGTGCGCTGGGCGATGTGTGCGGCCACCGCCTCGGGTTTGCCCAGGCCCCAGCAGCCGAGCATTTCCAGCTCTGCCCAGCCCAGGCGGAAGAACTGCCCGCGCGCCGTGTCTTCGAGGGTCCAGCTCGGCGCGCCATCGTTGTGCGGCGGGCCGGCGTGCAGGCGCAGTTCCTCGCGCAGGCAGCCCAGTTGTGCCACGCCGCTCACAGCGCAAGCCAGATGCGCAGGGTCGCCAGCGGCCGGCGCAGCAGGTAGGTGAACAGGCTGGTGCGCTCGCCGTAGACCTTGGCCGTGCCCTTGAGGCCGATGCGGATACGCGGGTCGGGCGCGTCGAAACCGGCTTTCAGGCGATACGCCATGCCACCTTCGGCGGTGGCGCTGGCGCGGTAGCCCAGGCGCTTGAGGCTGGCGCGCAACGGGGCGCTGGGGTCGGTGTTGAGAAACAGCAGCGCGGGCGCTGCGTTCTGCAGCTCGATCGCATCGGTGACGGGCAACTGGATCTCCAGCTGCGCGCGCGAAGGGTCGGCCACCTGCATGATCTGTTCGCCCAGCGCCACCGGGCGGCCGATCCAGTCACTGGGGTCATCGAACACCGCCACCCCGGCATGCGGCGCCAGGATGCGCGTGCGCTCCAGGTTCTGCTGCAGAAAGCGCACCTCGCTCATGGCTTGCTCGCGCCGCCCCTGCAGCACCGCCAGGCCAGCCTTGCTGCGTTCGTCGCTCAAGGCCTGCTGCTGCGCCTGGCGGAACTCGCCATCGGCAATTGCCAACGCCTGGCGCGACGACTGCAACCGGCTTTGCAACTCGCGGGCATCCAGTTGGATCAATGCCTGGCCGGCACTCACCGGCTGGTTGGGCTCGACCAGAATACGCTCCACCACGCCTTGCAGCGGGGCGCGCAAGACGCTCGGTTGCAGTGCGACGATCTCGGCCGGTGCCAGTGCCGCCTGGCGAATCGGCAGCGCCAGGATGCCCAGCAGCACTGCAGCGCCCGCCAGCCACCAGCGCTTGTCGCGCCGCCACCCCAGGGTACGCTGGCGGGTTGCCGGGCGCAGGCTGTTCCAGGCATGCCCGTAGGCATCCTGCAGCAGCGCCAGCAAGGTCGCTTCGGTAGTGCCCAGCGGCTGCTCGCGTGCCAGCAGCAGCACGCCGAGCAACTGGCCGTTGCGTGCCGTCAGTGGTAGCCACACCAGGTGTGGCGGCAGGTATTCGGCCCATTGCGCCTGATCGTCGGGCGCCATTGCCGCGGCCTGCAACTCGCTCAGGGCCGGCCCCGGGTGGCGCGCCTGCCACTGCCGGCACTGCTGGCCGATCCAGTGGGTGAAGGGCGCGTCGTGCTCGACACTGGCCAGCCCCGACAGGCTCAGCAGGCGCTCGGCCTGGGCGTCCCACAGCAGGGCCTGACGGTAGGGCAGCAGCAGGTGGCTGTCGTTGACCATGACAAAGCCGAGCATGGCCAGGCTTTCGGCTGCGCGTGCGTGCTGTTCGAGTTGCACCAGGCCTGCCAGGGCCGGGGAGGGCAGCGCTGCGTTCATGTGCGCGGCGCAGTGGCAGGCGGGTCGATGCGCGCGGTGCCGCTCATGCCGGGCAGCAGCACGCCGGCCTGGCCGTCGATACGCCCGAACACCTTGATCGACTGGCTCAACGGGTCGATGACCGACCCCAGGCGCATGACCTTGGCCGGGTAATCGGTGGCGGTCTCCTCCAGGTGCACATTGAAGGTGTAGCCCGGCTTTAGCCAGGCCATCCAGCGCGAGGGCACGATCAGTTCGACTTCGAAAGCACTGTCGTCATATACCGTCAGCAACTCCTTGCCTTCGGCCACGTACTCGCCGGGCTGCACCTTGCGTTCGGCGACGCGCCCGGAGAACGGTGCAGCGATCGTGCAGTGCTGCACCATCACCTGGTTCACGCCGTGCTGCGCACGGGCCATGTTCACGTCGGCCTGGGCCTGGGTGAGGTCCGATACGCTGATCGACTGCAACTGGTCGAGCCGCTTGGCCACGCCCAGCTTCTTGCTGGCCGCGCTTTCGGCGGCGGCCGAATGGTTGAGCCGTGCGCGATGGATCGCGCAGTCGAAACTCACCAGCCGTTCGCCTTTGCGAAAACTGTCGCCTTCCTTGACCTTGAGTTCGGTGATCTTGCCCGCCAGTTCGCTCGACAGCACGGTGCGCTGGGT
>NZ_JAAHBU010000343.1 GCF_010671725.1 Pseudomonas brassicae
GGGGGCGCGCAACAGACCGAAGGCTTCGACCAGATTCACCGCACCCTGCGCCGCGACGCCTCCAACCAGGCGGCCGAAGCGGTGCTGGCCTTGCTGGAACACAGATAAATGCAAATCGGACTGGACTTCAACCTGGTCGAAGACCTGGTCGCCGGGGTTGACGAGGTCGGCCGTGGCCCGCTGTGCGGTGCAGTGGTCACCGCTGCCGTGATCCTTGACCCAAACCGGCCGATCCTGGGCTTGAATGATTCGAAGAAGCTCACCGAGGCGCGCCGCGAAAAGCTCTTCGACGAGATTTGCGAGAAAGCCCTGAGCTTTCACATTGCCCGTGCCGAAGTCGAGGAAATCGACGAACTGAACATTCTGCATGCCACCATGCTGGCCATGCAGCGTGCGGTCGAAGGCCTGCACATCACGCCCAAATTGGCGTTGATCGATGGCAACCGTTGCCCCAAGCTCAACGTGCCGTCGGCACCGGTGGTCAAGGGTGACAGCCAGGTTCCAGCGATTGCGGCGGCGTCGATCCTGGCCAAAGTGACCCGCGACCGCGAAATGGCGGCATTCGAGCTGGTCTATCCTGGCTACGGCATTGGCGGGCACAAGGGCTACCCGACCCCGGTGCACCTGGAGGCCCTGGCGCGCCTGGGCCCTACGCCGATCCACCGGCGCTCGTTCGCACCGGTGCGTGCCGCGTTCGAAGCCCGCAACCTGCGCGGCAACGGCGTGCTGGCGGTGTAGACGCCGGCGCCACTCGGCCGGTGTCACCCCGCACTGGCTGTAGTTTTGATCGAGGCCCGGTACAATCCGGGCCTTGTTGTTTTGTGCTGCTATAGGATCATCATGTCGGCTTCTTTCGTTCATCTTCGCCTGCATACCGAATTCTCGCTGGTCGATGGCCTGGTGCGGATCAAGCCGCTGGTCAAGGCCCTGGCCGGGATGAACATGCCGGCGGTGGCCGTCACCGACCAGAGCAACATGTGCTCGCTGGTCAAGTTCTACAAGACCGCCATGGGCTCGGGGATCAAGCCGATCTGCGGCGCCGACCTGTGGCTGGCCAACGCCGATCCCGACCTGCCCTTGTCGCGTATCTGCCTGCTGGCCATGGACGCGCAAGGCTATCGCAACCTCACCGAGCTGATTTCGCGGGGCTGGATGGACGGCCAGCGCAATGGCGTGGTGGTGATCCAGCGCGAGTGGATCGCGCCGGCCAGCGAAGGGCTGATCGCCCTGTCGGCGGCCAAGGAGGGCGACATCGGCATGGCGCTGCTGGGCAACAACCCGCTTGAGGCTGAGGCCTTGCTGCGCGACTGGATGGCGATGTTCCCCGAGCGCTTCTATGTCGAAGTGCAGCGCACCAACCGTGCCGGCGACGAAGAGTACCTGCATGCCGCCGTGGCCCTGGCGGATCGCCTGGGCGCGCCGCTGGTGGCGACCAACGATGTGCGTTTCATCAAGCAGACCGACTACGACGCCCACGAAACCCGCGTGTGCATCGGTGAAGGCCGTGCCCTGGACGACCCGCGCCGCTCGCGCAACTACAGCGACCAGCAGTACCTCAAAAGCCCGGAAGAAATGGCCGAGCTGTTCAGCGACCTGCCTGATGCCCTGGCCAACACGGTCGAGATCGCCAAGCGCTGCAATATCCAGGTGCAGTTGGGCAAGCACTTCCTGCCCGACTTCCCGACGCCCAACGGCATGGGCATCGACGACTACCTGCGCCATGTCTCGCACGAAGGCCTGGAAGAACGCCTGGCGGTGCTGTGGCCCAAAGACACCACGCCCAACTATGAAGAGAAGCGCCAGGTCTACCTCGACCGCCTGAAGTTCGAACTGGACATCATCATCCAGATGGGCTTCCCCGGTTACTTCCTGATCGTTATGGACTTCATCAAGTGGGCCAAGAACAACGGCGTGCCGGTGGGCCCGGGTCGGGGCTCGGGTGCCGGCTCGCTGGTGGCCTATGTGCTGAAGATCACCGACCTTGACCCGCTGGCCTACGACCTGCTGTTCGAGCGCTTCCTCAACCCGGAACGGGTCTCGATGCCCGACTTCGACGTCGACTTCTGCATGGACGGCCGTGACCGGGTGATCGAGTACGTGGCCGACGCCTACGGGCGTAATGCGGTTAGCCAGATCATCACCTTTGGCACCATGGCGGCCAAAGCGGTGGTACGCGACGTGGCGCGGGTGCAGGGCAAGTCCTACGGCCTGGCCGATCGCCTGTCGAAGATGATCCCCTTCGAAGTCGGCATGACCCTGGAGAAGGCCTACGAGCAGGAGGAAATGCTGCGCGACTTCCTCAAGACCGACGAGGATGCCAAGGAAATCTGGGACATGGCCCTCAAGCTCGAGGGCGTCACGCGGGGTACCGGCAAGCACGCCGGTGGCGTGGTCATCGCACCGACCAAACTCACCGACTTCTCGCCCATTGCCTGTGATGAAGAGGGCGGCGGCCTGGTCACCCAGTTCGACAAGGACGACGTGGAGGCGGCGGGCCTGGTGAAGTTCGACTTCCTCGGCCTGCGTACCCTGACCATCATCAAGTGGGCGATGGAGACGATCAACCGCGAACAGGCCAAGGTCGGCCTGCCGGACCTGAACATCGACTTCATCCCGCTGGATGACAAGAAGACCTACGACCTGCTGCAGAAGGCCGAGACCACGGCCGTGTTCCAGCTTGAGTCGCGCGGCATGAAGGAGCTGATCAAGAAGCTCAAGCCCGACTGCCTGGAAGACCTCATCGCACTGGTGGCGCTGTTCCGTCCCGGTCCGCTGCAATCGGGCATGGTGGACGACTTCATCAACCGCAAGCACGGCCGCGCCGAGCTGGCGTACCCGCATTCGGACTACCAGTACGAAGGCCTCAAGCCGGTACTGGCGCCGACCTACGGCATCATCCTGTACCAGGAACAGGTGATGCAGATCGCCCAGGTGATGGCTGGCTACACCCTCGGTGGCGCGGACATGCTACGGCGTGCCATGGGCAAGAAAAAGCCCGAAGAGATGGCCAAGCAGCGCGGCGGTTTCATCGAAGGTTGCGCGAGCAACAATATCGACCCGGACCTGGCGGGCAACATTTTCGACCTGGTGGAGAAATTCGCCGGTTACGGCTTCAACAAGTCCCACTCCGCCGCCTACGGCCTGGTGTCGTACCAGACCGCCTGGCTCAAGACCCACCACCCGGCTGCGTTCATGGCCGCGGTACTGTCGGCGGACATGCACAACACCGACAAGGTGGTGACGCTGATCGAGGAAGTGCGCAGCATGAAGCTGCGCCTCGACGCGCCGGATGTGAACACCTCCGACTTCAAGTTCACGGTCAACGATGACGGCCGTATCGTGTATGGCCTGGGCGCGATCAAGGGCGTGGGCGAGGGGCCGGTCGAAGCGATCGTCGAAGCCCGCAGCAGCGCACCGTTCAAGGACCTGTTCGACTTCTGCGAGCGCGTCGACCTCAAGCGTATCAACAAGCGCACCCTCGATGCGCTGATCCGCAGCGGCGCGCTGGACCGTCTGGGGCCATTCTTCCATGACGAGATCAAGGCCTATCAGGCCAACATCGACCGCAACCGCGCGGTGTTGCTGGGGGCCATGGAAGAAGCCATCAAGTCGGCCGAACAGACCGCACGCACCCACGACAGCGGGCACTCGGACCTGTTCGGTGGCCTGTTCGTGGAGGCCGATGCCGACGTCTACGCCAACCACCGCAACGCCCGCGAGCTGACCCTCAAGGAGCGCCTGCGCGGCGAGAAAGACACCCTGGGCCTGTACCTCACCGGCCACCCGATCGACGAGTACGAGGGCGAGATCCGCCGTTTCGCCCGCCAGCGCATCATCGACCTCAAGCCTGCGCGCGATACCCAGACGGTCGCCGGCATGATCATTGCGTTGCGCGTGATGAAGAACAAGAAGGGCGACAAGATGGGCTTCGTGACCCTCGACGACCGCTCCGGGCGGATCGAGGCGTCGCTGTTTGCCGATGCGTTCATGGCGGCGCAGCCGTTGCTGCAGACCGACGCGATGGTGGTGGTGGAAGGCGAGGTGAGCAACGACGACTTCTCCGGTGGCCTGCGCCTGCGGGTCAAGCGGGTGATGAGCATGGAGGATGCGCGCACCAACCTGGCCGAAAGCCTGCGCCTGAAGATTCATGCCGATGCGCTCAAGGGCGACCGGTTGGCCTGGCTGGGCGAGCTGTTCAAGCGCCACCGTGGTGCGTGCCCGATCAGCATGGAATATACCGGCAGCGATGCCCGCGCCTTGCTGCAGTTTGGCGAGGGCTGGCGGATCGACCCGGCGGACGGACTGATTCAGGCCCTGCGTGACCAGTTCGGACGTGAGAACGTCTTTCTGCAATATCGATGAATTGATGAATTTTTAATCTCGACCTGAATGCGCCTGATCCCTTAAGGTAGGGCGCCAAACGGATCAACCGGCCGGCCGCCTGGCCGTCGACCCAAGACGGATGCCTATGAACCCGAATTTTCTGGATTTCGAACAGCCGATTGCTGACCTGCAAGCCAAGATCGAAGAGCTGCGCCTGGTCGGCAATGACAACTCGCTGAACATCGGCGATGAAATCGCCCGTCTGCAAGACAAGAGCAGCACGCTGACCGAAAGCATTTTCGGCAACCTGACCAGCTGGCAGATTGCGCGTCTGGCACGTCACCCGCGTCGCCCGTACACCCTGGACTACATCGACCATATCTTCACCGAGTTCGACGAGCTGCATGGCGATCGTCACTTCTCCGACGATGCGGCGATCGTGGGCGGCATTGCTCGCCTGGACGATCAGCCGGTCATGGTGATCGGTCACCAGAAGGGCCGCGAAGTGCGCGAGAAAGTACGTCGCAACTTCGGCATGCCGCGCCCTGAGGGCTACCGCAAGGCGTGCCGCCTGATGGAAATGGCCGAGCGTTTCAAGATGCCGATCCTGACCTTCATCGACACCCCGGGTGCCTACCCAGGCATCGATGCCGAAGAGCGCAACCAGAGCGAAGCGATTGCCTGGAACCTGCGTGTCATGGCGCGCCTGAAAACCCCGATCATCGCCACCGTGATCGGTGAAGGCGGTTCGGGCGGTGCCCTGGCCATTGGCGTGTGCGACCAGCTGAACATGCTGCAGTACTCCACCTACGCGGTGATCTCGCCCGAAGGCTGCGCCTCGATCCTGTGGAAGACCGCCGAGAAGGCTGCGGATGCGGCCGAAGCCATGGGCATCACCGCCGAGCGCCTGAAAGGTCTGGGTATCGTGGACAAGGTGATCGCCGAGCCGCTGGGCGGCGCGCACCGTGATCCGGCCAAGACCTCGGCCAATATCCGTGCCTCGCTGATCGAACAGCTCGACATGCTCAAGGGCTTCGACAACGACGCGCTGCTCAAGCGCCGTTACGATCGCCTGATGAGCTACGGGCTCTGACCTGACGTCATCGGTGGCCCTTTCGCTGGCAAGC
>NZ_JAAHBU010000344.1 GCF_010671725.1 Pseudomonas brassicae
CACGACAGGTCCGGGATCGGCTCGCCGATCGGGCTGGCGGCGTCACCAGCCAGATCCGCCAGCGACACCGGGCGGTAGGTCACATGCACCGTGGTTTCGGTGATGCCGTACATGTTGATCAGTTGCGGTTGCTGGTCGCCGAAGCGTTCGAACCAGGGGCGCAGGCTGTGCACATCGAGGGCTTCGCCGCCGAACACCACGTAGCGCAAGGCCGTTTGGGTACCCGCTTGCGCGGGAGCACAGGCTACCTGCATCAACTGCTTGAACGCCGACGGGGTCTGGTTGAGCACCGTGACACCTTGCTCGCACAGCAACTGGTAGAACTCTTCCGGCGCCCGGCTGGTGGCCTGCGGCACGATGACCAGGCGGCCGCCGTACAGCAGCGCACCGAAGATCTCCCACACCGAGAAGTCGAACGCGTACGAATGGAACAGGCTCCACACATCACTCGGGCCGAAGTTGAACCAGTGCTCGGTGGCTGCGAACAGGCGCAGCACATTGTGGTGCGCCAGCAAGGCGCCCTTGGGTTTACCGGTCGAGCCGGAGGTGTAGATCACATAGGCAAGGTTGGCGGGATCAAGCGCCAGGGCTGGGTTGCTGGTGGCGTAGCCGCTGAAGTCCGCATCCAGCAGCAAGGTGCGCACACCCTGCGGTGTCGGCAGACTCAAGTGCGACTGGGCCAGCACGACGCTCAGGCCACTGTCCT
>NZ_JAAHBU010000345.1 GCF_010671725.1 Pseudomonas brassicae
CGCTGCTGGGGCTGGGCGTGCTGTGGGGCGTGAGCGAGCTGTTCCTGGGCATGACCTGGGGCGGGCCGATGAAGCACGCCTTTGCCGGTGCCCTGCACCTGGCCTGGCACCGCCGTGCCGAGCGCTTCGGCGGTGGCCGCTCCACCGGCCTCAAGCCGCTGGACCTGGACGACCCGCACGCGCCGCTGGGCGTGGAGAAACCCAAAGACTTCACCTGGAACCAACTGCTCGGCTTTGACGCCTGCGTGCAATGCGGCAAGTGCGAGGCCGCGTGCCCGGCGTTCGCCGCCGGCCAGCCGCTGAACCCGAAAAAACTCATCCAGGACATGGTCGTGGGCCTGGCCGGCGGCACCGACGCGAAGTTCGCCGGCAGCCCGTACCCCGGCAAGCCCGTCGGCGAACATGCCGGTAACCCGCACCAGCCGATCGTCAACGGGCTGGTCGACGCCGAGACCCTGTGGTCGTGCACCACCTGCCGCGCCTGCGTCGAGGAATGCCCGATGATGATCGAGCACGTCGATGCCATCGTCGACATGCGCCGCCACCTGACCCTGGAAAAAGGCGCCACGCCCAACAAGGGCGCCGAAGTGCTCGACAACCTGATCGCCACCGACAATCCTGGCGGCTTCGCCCCCGGCGGACGGATGAACTGGGCGGCCGACCTCAACCTTGACGTGCTGAGCGAGGTGCATGACACCGAGGTGCTGTTCTGGGTCGGCGACGGCGCCTTCGACATGCGCAACCAGCGCACCCTGCGCGCCTTCGTCAAGGTGCTGAAGGCGGCCAACGTGTCGTTTGCCGTGCTCGGCCTGGAAGAGCGCGACAGTGGCGATGTGGCGCGCCGGCTGGGCGATGAAGCGACCTTCCAGCTGCTGGCCAGGCGCAATATCCAGACCCTGGCGCAGTACCGCTTCGCGCGTATCGTGACGTGCGACCCGCACAGTTTCCATGTGCTGAAAAACGAGTACCCCGCCTTTGGCGGCGACTACGAGGTACACCACCACAGCGGCTACCTGGCCGAACTGATTGGCGCCGGCCGGCTCAACCTGGGCCAGCACAACGGCGCCAGCGTCACCTACCATGACCCGTGCTACCTGGGCCGCTACAACGGCGAGTACGAGGCACCGCGCGAGGTGTTGCGCGCGCTGGGCATCGAGGTGCGCGAGATGCAGCGTTCCGGGTTCCGTTCGCGCTGCTGTGGCGGGGGTGGCGGGGCGCCGATCACCGACATCCCCGGCAAGCAACGGATTCCCGACATGCGCATGCAGGACATCCGCGAGACAGCGGCCGAGGTCGTGGCGGTGGGGTGCCCGCAATGCACGGCGATGCTCGAAGGCGTGGTCGAGCCGCGCCCGTTGATCAAGGACCTGGCCGAGCTGGTGGCCGACGCGCTGCTGGAGGCGCCGCTGGCGAGCAAACCGCTGCCGAGCAAGCGTGAACCTGCGGAGGTGCACTGATGAGCGACATCATCCGGCGTGACCCGCGTGCCGAGTGGATCGCACGCAACCGCCTGCACCCGCTGCATGCGGCCATGCAGACGCAACAGACACAGTGGATGGGCCCCAACGGGGTGATCCGCAAGAACCCGCATGCAGTGGGCTTCATCGGCCCCAACGGAATCAAGCGCATCGACCGCAGCGGCGCCCAGCAAGGCGGCGCGAGCAAGCGCAGTGCTGCCGCCGCGGTGGTCTTGCCGCTGCATCAGGTGGCAGCGCCGGCGTTCTACATTGCGGTGGTACCCGACATGGTCGGCGGACGCCTCACCAGTCATGACCGCGACGTGCTGGGCTTGGCCCACAGCCTGGCCGGCAATGACGGCGCGGTGCTGGCGGTGGTGTTTGGCGAGCACAAGGAAAGCACCTTTGGCACCTTCGGCGTCGACCGGCTGTTGCAGATCGACGGCGATGAATTCGCAGGGTACGTGCCCGAGCAGTGGGTGCAGGGCTTGCGGGCTGTGGATAACCAGTTCAACCCGCGTCACTGGCTGCTGCCCGATAGCCGCAGTGGTGGCGGCGAACTGGGCCGACGCTTTGCCGCGGTACTCGGCGAGCGCCCGGCGACACGCGTCTGGCAAGTCAAGGACGGCCTGTGCAGCGCGCGCGCCGGGGCTGGCCAGCAGGACCTGAGCCGCGCCTTGCCGCGGCTGATTCTGGCGGCCGCCGAGTGCGCCGAGCCGGTCAGCGAAACCCGCCATGAAGCCTTGCCAGTGGAGTTGTCCACAGCTGCTGCGCGCAGCCTGCAACGCATCGAAGACCTCGGCCCGGTGGCGGTCGACCCGGCTGCCATCGCCATGGCCGAAGCCGAATTCATCATGTCGGGCGGCAACGGGGTCAAGGACTGGACACTGTTCCACAACGCCACTGCCGCCCTGGGCGCACCGAAGGTGCCTCCAGGGTGGCGGTGGACGACGGCTTCATGCCGCGCAACCGGCAGGTCGGCGCCACCGGCACCTGGGTCACGGCGCGGGTGTACGTGGCGGTGGGGATCTCGGGCGCGATCCAGCACCTGCAGGGCATCGGTGCCTGCGACAAGGTGGTGGCGATCAACCTGGACCCCGGCTGCGACATGATCAAACGTGCCGACCTGTCGGTGATCGGTGACAGCGCAGCGATCCTGCAGGCGCTGATCGAGGCTGTGGACAACTATCGCAATGGCGCCAAGCGTGATGCGGCGTAACGGCAGGGGACGGTTATGAACACGAAGGTCATCAGCCTGGTATCGATTGGAGCACACCCCACGTCCGGCCGCACGCGCCGTGCCGAGCAGGACGCGCGTGCGGTGGAGCTGGGTTTGCAGCTGGCTGGGGATAACTTGCAGGTACTGCATGCCGGCGACCCTCACGAGCCGGCCTTGCGCGCGTACCTGGGCATGGGCCTGGCGCAGTTGGACGTGCTGGAGCAGCCAGCGGGGGCTGATGCACTCGGTGTGCTGGGGGATTACTTGCGCGAGGCCGGGGCGCAACTGGTGCTGACCGGCAGCCAGGCCGAGACCGGCGAGGGCTCGGGCATGCTGCCGTTCCTGCTGGCCGAACGCCTGGGCTGGCCGCTGGTGGTGGGGCTGGCCCAGGTCGAATCTATCCACAATGGCGTGGCGCAGGTGCTGCAGGCCCTGCCGCGTGGCCAGCGGCGTCGGCTGAACGTGCGCTTGCCGTTGCTGGCCACGGTGGACAACGCCGCGCCAACCCCACGCCAGAGTGCGTTCGGCCCAGCGCGGCGCGGGGTGCTGGCCGCGCGCCAGGTCGAGGTGGTGGACGATGAGTTATTCACAGGTGCCGAGCTGCAGCCGGCCAAGCCACGGCCCAAGCGTCTGAAGGTGATCAAGGCCAAGAGTGGTGCCGACCGCATGAAAGCCGCCACAGCCAAGGCCAGTGGCGGCGCTGGCCAGGTGCTCAAGGGGGTCAGCCCGGCCGAGGGCGCCGAGGCGATTCTCAAGCTGCTGGTGGAGGAGGGCGTGCTGCGCTGACGCGTTGTGCACAAAGTCTGTTGGCGGATCTGTGGATAAAGTGTGCGCGCAGGGCTGCACGCCACGTGGCACAAGGCGTGCAGGCTTCTGATCAAATAGTGACCAAGGTAAACCACGGATTTTCCGTGGTTTTTTTATGGAGGGCAGGTGGCAAACACACGCTTTTGCTCACAATCCTTGTTGGCGGCTCTGTGGATAATCTGTTCGGACATGGCTGCAGGCCACGGCAGGCAAGGCTTTGCGCGAGTTGATCAAAAAACGTACAAAAGCGTGTCGTGGCACCCGTAAAACCTCCGGATACCGCTGAATATGGGCATTCTGGCGTTTTATCCACATCGCTTTTTCACAGGACCCAACTTGCGCACAAAGTCTGTTGGCGGCTCTGTGGATAAGGTGTTCGCGCAGTGCTGTGAGCCACGTATTCAAAGGCTTACAGAGAATTGATCACTATTTGACCAATTAGTGGCTGTGGATTGTTTTGCCAGGAGAGGCGGTTTTCCACAGGGGTTGCCCACAATTGCTGTGGGTGTGGCTGTGGATAAAGTGTTCGTGAAGGGGTTATGGGCCAGCGGGGGCTGGGGTTTGCGGGGGTTGATCAGATTTTGTACAGATCAGGGTTGGAGGTCGCCCGATCCGGCCTCTTCGCTGGCAA
>NZ_JAAHBU010000346.1 GCF_010671725.1 Pseudomonas brassicae
CCGGCACTCGTGCAACTGCGCGAAACCACCAGCGACGGCGCGCGCCTCAGTCGCTTTCGGATCGAGGCCATGGACTGCGACCGAACAGACCCTGATCCAGAACACGCTGGGCAAGTTCGACGGCATCGAGCAGCTGGAATTCAACCTGATCAACCGCGTGCTCGGGGTGACCCATACCCACGCCGACACCCTCGGCATCGAACAGGCGATCACCGCGCTGGGCATGCACGCCGAGCCGCTGGACCAGGCCGGTGAGGCAGCCAGCCGTGCCGCACCGAAAAAAACCTGGTGGCCGCTGGCGCTGTCCGGTGTGGCCGCGCTGGGCGCCGAAATCGTCCACTTCACCAACGCCGCCCCCGAATGGGCGGTGGCCCTGCTGGCGCTGGTGGCGATTCTCGGCTGTGGCCTGGGCACCTACAAGAAGGGCTGGATCGCCCTGAAGAACCGCAACCTGAACATCAATGCGCTGATGAGCATCGCCGTGACCGGCGCCGTGCTGATCGGCCAGTGGCCGGAAGCGGCCATGGTGATGGTGCTGTTCACCCTGGCCGAACTGATCGAGGCGCACTCGCTGGACCGTGCACGCAATGCCATCGGCGGCCTGATGCAACTGACCCCCGACACGGCAACGGTGCAGCAGGCCGACGGCCAGTGGCAGGCGCTGGACGTGAAGCAGGTCGCGCTGGGCGCCCTGGTGCGCGTGCGCCCCGGCGAGCGCATCGGCCTGGACGGTGAGGTGCTGGTGGGTCAGTCGAGCATCGATCAGGCGCCGATCACCGGCGAAAGCCTGCCGGTGGAGAAGGGCCCCGGCGACAAGGTGTTTGCCGGCACCATCAACCAGTCCGGTGCACTGGAGTATCGAGTGACTGCCGCCGCCGGCCAATCGACCCTGGCGCGCATCATCAAGGCGGTCGAGGAAGCCCAGGGCGCCCGTGCCCCGACCCAGCGCTTCGTCGACCAGTTCTCGCGCATCTACACCCCGGTGGTATTCGCCCTGGCGTTGGCAGTGGCTTTGGTGGCGCCGCTGTTCTTCGGTGGCCTGTGGTTCGACTGGATCTACCGCGCACTGGTGCTGCTGGTGGTGGCGTGCCCGTGCGCGCTGGTGATCTCGACCCCGGTGACCATCGTCAGCGGCCTGGCCGCCGCCGCGCGCAAGGGCATCCTGATCAAGGGCGGCGTGTACCTGGAGGGCGGGCGCAAACTGGACTTCGTGGCGCTGGACAAGACCGGCACGATCACCCACGGCAAGCCGGTGCAAACCGACTTCCGTGTGCTCGATGCCCGTTTCGAAACCACCGCCCAGCACATTGCCGCCAGCCTTGGCGGGCGCTCCGATCACCCGGTGTCGATGGCCATTGCGCAACAGGCCGGCGAGCAGCCGCTGGCCGAGGTCAGCGAGTTCCAGGCCCTCGTGGGGCGCGGCGTGAGCGGCAAGGTCGACGGCGTGCTGTACCACCTGGGCAACCATCGCCTGGTCGAGGAACTGGGCCTGTGCTCGCCCGAGCTCGAAGCCCAGCTTGATGAACTGGAGCGCCAGGGCAAGACCGTGGTGCTGCTGCTCGACGCCTCTGGCCCGCTGGCGCTGTTCGCCGTGGCCGACACGGTGAAGGAAAGCAGCCGCGAGGCCATTGCCCAATTGCACGCCCTGGGTATCAAGACCGTCATGCTTACCGGCGACAATCCGCACACCGCACAGGCCATCGCGGCGCAGGTGGGCATTGATGAAGCACGTGGCAACCTGCTGCCGGCCGACAAGCTCAAGGCCATCGAAGGCCTGTATGCCAAGGGCCATCGGGTCGGCATGGTGGGCGATGGCATCAACGACGCCCCGGCGCTGGCACGGGCCGAGATCGGCTTTGCCATGGCGGCGGCCGGCACCGACACCGCCATCGAGACTGCGACGTGGCGCTGATGGATGACGACTTGCGCAAGATCCCGGCCTTCGTCAGGCTCTCGCGGCAAAGCGCGGCGATCCTCACGCAGAACATCGTTCTGGCGCTGGGCATCAAGGCGATCTTCCTGGCGATCACCTTCACCGGCATGGCGACCTTGTGGATGGCGGTGTTCGCGGATATGGGCGTGAGCTTGCTGGTGGTATTCAACGGCTTGCGCCTGCTCAGAAAGTAAGAGGCGGTATGTTGAGTTCACGGCACGCGGCTGATGCCGATGGTCAAGGCGCCGTACTACATTCTCGACCTGGTGAAGATCTTCCGCGAGCGCCTGCCGCAGGTGGAGGTGTCGGTGGAGATCGGCACATTGCCTGCTGATGCGTGAGCAGGGCTCGACCACGCGCCGGCCCACCGAGCGGATGCTGGGGGAGGCCGGGGTGAGCGGCGCCAGGCGCGCTTGCCAGCGAAGGGGCCCTAAAGCTCCTGCACCAGACTGTCGATCTGCTCCTGGCGTTCGGACTGGTTCAACCTGGC
>NZ_JAAHBU010000347.1 GCF_010671725.1 Pseudomonas brassicae
GGCAAGCCAGCTCTCACAGGGTCATGGGTACACCGCATAACCCTGTGGGAGCTGGCTTGCCAGCGAAGGGGCCATTACTGGCACCCCAAAGCAGCGTATCCTGTAACAGATTTTTACCTCACCCGGCGAACACCCCACCATGCCTGCACTTCTCCTGCGCCTGATCGATCTGATAAAGCGCTATCCCGGGGTTATCGCCCTCGGCGGTTTCATCTCCGGTATCGGCAGTTTCATGCTGGTCGACCGCCAGGAAAGCCTGGCCAGCTGGGTCGCGGTGCTGATGCTGGTGAGCTGGTTGTGGCTGATGTTCGAGAACACCTTCACCCAACTGTTCACCCGCGTGTTCAAGCGCGAGATCCCGCAGCCGCTGCTGCGCTATGCGACGCAGATGATCCACCAGGAAAGCCTGTTCTTCGTGCTGCCGTTCTTTTTCGTCACCACCACCTGGAACAGCGGCCAACTGGTGTTCACCGGGCTGCTGGCTGGCGCCGGCCTGGTGTCGATCGTCGACCCGCTGTACTACAAGTGGCTGGCCCCGCGGCGCTGGCTGTTTCTCGCGCTGCACACCCTGACCCTGTTCGCCGCATTGCTCACCGCGCTGCCGATCATCCTGCACCTGACCACCTCGCAGAGCTTCAAGCTGGCCCTGGGCATCGCCATGCTGCTGTCGTTCCCAAGCCTGGCCAGCAGCTTCCCGATCAGCCACTGGCGGCGCGGCCTGATGCTGGTGCTGGTAACCTTGGCGGTAGGCGCCGGTGGCTGGCTGCTGCGCTCCTGGGTGCCGCCCGCCACCCTATGGATGACCGAGGTGGCAATCAGTACCGAGCTGCAGAACCGCACCCCCGGGGCCAGCCTCAAGCAGGTCAGCGCCAGCCAGATCCGCAGCGCCGGGCTGTATGCCTATACCGCAATCAAGGCGCCGCGCGGGCTCAACGAGCGCATCTATCACGTGTGGAAACAGGACGGCAAAGAAGTCGACCGCATCGCCCTGAACATCAATGGCGGGCGCAAGGAGGGTTACCGCGCCTGGACCCACAAGCAGGTGTTCCCGCCCAACCCGGTCGGCAACTGGCAGGTGCGCGTGCTCACCGAGGACGGCCAGGTGATCGGCGTGCTGCGCTTTGAGGTGGTTGATGACGGTCAAGCATCCGCCAGCAAGTGACGCTATGCTCTGAGGCGGCGCATTGGAGCGCCGGCCGGCCCGCCAGGAGCTTATGACCACCACCGTCACCCCCGCCAGCGCCACCCTCGACACCACGCGCAGCCCGGCCTGCCTGCACATCGCCGGCGACTGGACCCTGGCCAACTACACCGCGCTCAAGCGCAGCAGCGAAGCCCTCGGCGGGCAGTACGACGCCAGCGCCCAGGTCGACCTGGCGCAACTGGGCAGGCTGGACACCGCCGGTGCCTCGCTGCTGGTGGAACTGCTGGGCGCCGAGCGCCTCGCGCAACTGGCCGACGACCACAGCAGCCCACTCTCGGCCGCCGACCGGGCGCTGCTGCACACCGTGTATTGCTCGCTGCAGGACTACTGCATCCCGCAGCGCCAGCCCGATGTGCCGGTGCTCACCCAACTGCTCAGCCGCATCGGCCGCGCCGTCGACGTGCTGTGGCAGGACACGCGCCAGCTGCTCGGCTTCATCGGCCTGATCATCGCCACCCTGGCCAGGCGCCTGCTGCAGCCGCGCCGCTGGCGCATGACCGCGGTGGTCGCGCACATCGAGCAGACCGGCCTGGATGCCGCGCCCATCGTTGCGCTGCTGACCTTCCTGGTGGGGGCGGTGGTGGCGTTTCTCGGCGCCACGGTATTGGCCAGCTTCGGCGCGAGCATCTTCACCGTCGACCTGGTGGCCTTTTCGTTCCTGCGTGAATTCGGCGTGCTGCTGACCGCCATCCTGATGGCGGGGCGCACCGCCAGTGCCTTCACCGCCCAGATCGGCTCGATGAAGGCCAACGAAGAGATCGATGCGATCCGTACCCTGGGCCTCGACCCGGTGGAGCTGCTGGTGATCCCGCGGGTGCTGGCGTTGCTGATCGCACTGCCGCTATTGACGTTCCTGGCGATGCTCTGTGGCATCCTCGGTGGCGCCGTGGTGTGTGCCGTGTCGCTGGATATCTCGCCGGCGATGTTCCTCTCGCTGCTGGAGAGCGACATCGGCGTGCAGCATTTTCTGGTGGGCCTGGCCAAGGCACCGTTCTTTGCCTTCCTGATCGCCGCCATCGGCTGCCTCGAAGGCTTCAAGGTCAGCGGCAGTGCCGAGTCGGTCGGCGCCCACACCACCTCGGCGGTGGTGCAGTCGATCTTCGTGGTGATCGTGCTGGACGCGGTGTTCGCGCTGTTCTTCATGGAGATGAGCTGGTGAGTGCTGCAAACGACCGCGAGGCGGTGATCCAGGCGCGCGGGCTGTGCAACCGCTTCGGCCGCCAGAGCGTGCACGAGCAGCTCGACCTCGACCTGTACCGCGGCGAGATCCTTGCCGTGGTCGGCGGCTCGGGCAGCGGCAAGTCGGTGCTGCTGCGCAGCCTCGTCGGCCTGCGTCAGCCCAACGAAGGCCAGGTCAAGGTGTTCGGCCAGGACCTCAGCCAGGCCAGCAACGAGCAGCGTTCGCAGGTCGAGCGCCGCTTCGGCGTGCTGTTCCAGAAGGGCGCGCTGTTCTCGTCGCTGACCCTCACCGAAAACGTCGCCCTGCCGCTGATCGAGCACGCGGGCCTGAGCCGCGACGATGCCGAGCACCTGGCCGGGGTCAAGCTGGCGCTGGCCGGGCTGCCGCTGTCGGCGGCCGACAAATACCCTGCCTCGCTGTCCGGCGGCATGATCAAGCGCGCCGCGCTGGCCCGTGCGCTGGCGCTGGACCCGGACATCCTGTTTCTCGACGAACCCACCGCCGGCCTCGACCCGATCGGCGCGGCGGCCTTCGACCAGTTGATCCTGACCCTGCGCGATGCGCTGGGCTTGAGCGTGTTGCTGATCACCCACGACCTCGACACGCTTTACACCATCACCGACCGCGTGGCGGTACTGGCGCAGAAAAAGGTGCTGGTGGCCGGCCCGCTGGCCGAGGTCGCGCAAACCGACGACCCGTGGATCCACGACTACTTTCATGGCCCGCGCGGCCGGGCGGCGTACCAGGCCGCCACAGCGCTCAAGGAGAATTGAGATGGAAACCCGCGCACACCATGTCCTGATCGGCCTGATCACCGTGCTGGTGGTGGCCGGCGCCATGCTATTCGGCCTGTGGCTGGCCAAGTCCAGCGTCGACAGCACCTTCAAGGACTATGAAGTGGTGTTCAACGAGGCCGTCACCGGCCTGTCCAAGGGCAGTGCCGTGCAGTACAGCGGGATCAAGGTGGGCGACGTGATCAACCTGCGCCTGGACCCCAACGACCCGCGCCGGGTGCTGGCGCACATCCGCCTGAGTGCCGAAACTCCGATCAAGCAGGACACCCAGGCCAAGCTGACCCTCACCGGGGTCACCGGCACCTCGTTGATCCAGCTCAGTGGCGGTACGCCTGAAAGCCCGGCGCTGGAAGGCAAGGGCGGCAAGCTGCCGGTGATCATCGCCTCGCCATCGCCGATCGCCCGCCTGCTCAACGACAGCAGTGACCTGGTGACCAACATCAACCTGCTGCTGCACAACGCCAACCGGCTGTTCTCCGAAGAGAACGCCACCCGCCTGGGCGCCACCCTGGCCAACCTCGAACAGACCACCGGCGCGATTGCCGGCCAACGCGACGACATCCGCGTGGCGATCCGGCAGATGGCCCAGGTCGGCAAGCAGGCCGGCGATGCACTGGAGCAGACCAGCACGCTGATGCGCAACGCCAACCAACTGCTGGGCAGCGAGGGCAGGCAGATCGTCGGCAACGCCGAACAGGCCATGCAGTCGCTGGCCCGCAGCACCGCCACCATCAACGCCATGCTCGACGACAACCGCGAGGCCATCAATGGCGGCGCCCAGGGCTTCAATGCGCTGGCCCCGGCAATTCGCGAGCTGCGCGATACCCTGACCTCGTTGAAAGGCATTTCCCAGCGCCTGGAAGCAAACCCCAGCGGCTACCTGCTGGGCCGCGACACCAACAAGGAGTTCACCCCATGAGCCGCCCCTGCCACGCTATTGCCCTGGCCGTGCTGCTGAGCCTGAGCAGTGCCTGCTCGATCCTGCCCCAGGCCGAACCTGCCGACGTCTACCGCCTGCCGGCCCCGCAGGCCGTGCGCAGCAGCGCAGCCGGCGAGGGCTGGACGCTGCGCATCAACAAGCCACTGGCCAGCGAGGTGCTCAACACACCGCGTATCGCGGTGGTGCCGGCCGGCGACCTGATCAGCAGCTACAAGGGCGCACGCTGGGCCGACCCGGCACCGGCACTGTTGCGCAACCGCATGCTCGATGCGTTCCAGCGCGATGGCCGGGTGCAGCGGGTGAGTGCCGACGACGCCAACCTGCAGGCCGACTACGAGATCGTCGGCGAGCTGCAGGCGTTCCAGAGTGAATACAGCGCGGCCGGGTTGGCCGTGGTGGTGCGCCTGGATGCGCGGCTGGTACAAGGCCGCACCCAGCGCGTACTGGCCAGCCGCAGCTTCGAGGTGCGCCAGCCCGTGGCGCAGGCGCAGGTGCCTGCGGTGGTCAGCGGTTTCGGCCAGGCCAGTGACCGGCTGATGGCACAACTGGTGGACTGGACCGTGGCTCAGGCAAAGAACCAGTAGCACACCGCGATGGCCGCCACCACGCCGGCCAGCTCCGCCAGCAGTGCGCAGCCCACGGCGTGGCGGGCACGCTGGATGCCGACCGCGCCGAAGTACACCGCCAGTACGTAGAAGGTGGTTTCGGTGCTGCCCTGGATGGTCGCGGCCACCAGCGCCGGGAAGCTGTCGACGCCGTGGGTCTGCATGGTCTCGATCAGCATGGCCCGCGCAGCGCTGCCGGAGAACGGCTTGACCATGGCGGTGGGCAGGGCGTCGACGAAACGCGTGTCCCAGCCCAGCCACTCGACCGCATGGCGGATGCCGTCCAGGCCTAGCTCCAGCGCCCCGGAGGCGCGCAGCACGCCCACCGCGCAGAGCATCGCCACCAGGTACGGCAGCAGGCTCTTGGCCACGTCGAAGCCTTCCTTGGCGCCTTCGACGAAGGTTTCGTACACCTTGACCCGCTTGAACGCGCCAATCAGCAGGAACAGCATGATCAGCCCGAACAGCGTGAGGTTGCCCAGGATCGACGACAAGGTAGCCAGCGCGGTGGCCGAGAGCCCGGCCAGCACGGCCATGAAACCACCCAGCAGCAGTGCGCCGGGGATCAGGTAGGCGAGGACCACCGGGTCCCACAGGCGCAGGCGCTGCATCACCGCCACCGACAGCAGGCCGACCAGGGTCGAGGCGCTGGTGGCGAGCAGGATCGGCAGGAACACCAGGGTCGGGTCCAGCGCGCCTTGCTGGGCGCGGTACATGAAGATGGTCACCGGCAGCAGGGTCAGCGACGAGGCGTTGAGTACCAGGAACAGGATCTGCGCGTTGCTGGCGGTGGTGGCGCTGGGGTTGAGCTCCTGCAGCGCACGCATGGCCTTGAGGCCGATGGGCGTGGCGGCGTTGTCCAGGCCCAGGCCATTGGCGGCGAAATTGAGGGTGATCAGGCCCAGTGCCGGGTGGCCGGGCGGAACCTCGGGCATCAGGCGCCGGAACAGCGGGCCGAGCACCTTGGCCAGCCAGTCGACGATGCCGGCCTGCTCGGCGATCTTGAGAAAGCCCAGCCACAGGGTGAGGGTGCCGAACAGCAGCACCATGACCTCGACCGACAGCTTGGCCATGGCGAAGATGCTCTCGACCATCGCGGCGAAGATGCCGGCGTTGCCCCCGACCAGCCACTGCGCCAGAGCGGAGATGGCGGCCACCACGAAAAAGCCGAGCCAGAGGCCGTTGAGCATTGGTCGTTTCCCTTGCAAGTTGGACCGCATGATAGCCGGGTGTCGATATCGCCGCCATCGCTGGCAAGCCAGCTCC
>NZ_JAAHBU010000348.1 GCF_010671725.1 Pseudomonas brassicae
ACCAACACTGCCTTCAAGGGCACTGGAATACCTGTGGGAGCTGGCTTGCCAGCGAAGGGGGGGCGCAGCCCCCCCGGCGAGCGCCTAGCGCTCGCTCAGCGAAAACTCGGTCAGGCAGAACGTCGGAATACCCGTCGCCTGCAGCTTCTGCGAGCCACCCAGCTCTGGCAGGTCGATGATCGCCGCCGCCTCGAACACCGCCGCGCCCATGCGCCGTACCAGGCTGGCCGCCGCGAGCAAGGTGCCGCCGGTGGCAATCAGGTCATCGAAAATCAGCACCGCGTCACCTTCGCACAGGCTGTCCGCATGCACTTCCAGGAACGCCTCGCCGTACTCGGTCTGATACCCCTCGGCCAGCACATCGGCCGGCAGCTTGCCCTGCTTGCGGAACAGGATCAGCGGCTTGTTGAGCTGGTGGGCAATGATCGAACCGATCAGGAAGCCACGCGCGTCCATCGCGCCGATGTGGCTGAACTCGGCCTCGACATAGCGCTCGATGAACTGGTCGGCAACGTGGCGCAAGCCCCGCGGCGACTGGAACAGCGGGGTTATGTCGCGAAAGATCACGCCAGGCTTGGGGAAATCCGGTACCGGGCGGATCAGGGCTTTGAGGTCGAAGGTGTCGGTGGGCATGGTGCAGGTATCCTGAAAGGCAAACGCCGGCCAGTATACCTGCTGTGCAGCGTTTCAGCTGTCCAGTGAGCCGCCCGCCAGGGCGCACAGCTGAATCGGGTCGATGATGCGCACTTCCTTGCCCTCGGCTTCGATCAGGCCGTTCTGCTGGAAGCGGGTGAACACCCGCGAGACGGTTTCCACCGCCAGGCCCAGGTAGTTGCCGATCTCGTTGCGCGACATGCTCAGGCGGAACTGGTTGGCCGAGTAGCCACGGGCACGAAAGCGTGCCGACAGGTTGACCAGAAAGGTGGCAATACGCTCGTCGGCGGTCTTTTTCGACAGCAGCAGCATCATCTGCTGGTCGTCGCGAATCTCGCGGCTCATGACCCGCATCAGCTGGCGACGCAACTGAGGCAGCTGTACCGACAGTTCATCGAGGCGCTCGAACGGGATTTCACACACCGAGGTGGTTTCCTGGGCCTGGGCCGACACCGGATAGGCTTCGGTGTCCATGCCCGACAGCCCGACCAGTTCGCTGGGCAGGTGGAAGCCGGTGATCTGTTCTTCGCCACTGTCGCTAAGGCTGAAGGTCTTGAGTGCGCCGGAGCGTACGGCATACACCGAACCGAAGTTGTCGCCCTGCCGGAACAGAAATTCGCCTTTTTTCAGCGGACGCCCGCGTTTGACGATGTCATCCAGTGCGTCCATGTCTTCCAGGTTCAGCGAAAGCGGCAGGCACAGAGGCGCCAGGCTGCAATCCTTGCAATGGGCCTGGCTGTGAGGGCGCAGTTTGACTGGCTCGGACATTTCGATCGATCCTTCTGGGAAAGCACACATAAGCCGTAAGGGTAACTCAGACGGCCGGGTTCAGGCCAGCGTGCGCACTTTTGATGCGGGCTGGTCTCATGATCGGCGACGATTGGCCGATAACCCTGAATAGTGTCTCTTGCAAGGAAGCCTGTCCATGCGTTCGATCGATCCCAATGCTGCAAGCCTCCCTGTGCTGGCAGTGACGCCAGCCTCCGGCGAGGTCCTTTCAACTCCCCTCAATAGCGCTGAACAGGCTGTGCCCACGGCTTCCGAGGGGGTTCGGGTGAACCTTTCGGCCGGTGGCATGCGCGCCTCCAAAAGCAACGGCGACAAGGATATTGAAGAGAGCGGCCTGCCCGATACCATCCAGAAGATGCTCAAGATGATCCGCAAACTGCAAAAGGAGTTGGCGGAAAAAATGGAGCAGCTCAATGCAGTGATGCGCGATGACTCGCTCAGCCCTGAAGAAATGCGACAAAGGGTCTCATCCCTGCAAGGCGAAATCACCACCCTTGCGGGTGCGTTGACCACCGCCAATGCGGCCCTGGCCAAGGCCATGAAGCAGCAGAGCCTGAGCCCCGATCAGGTGGCCAAGGTGCTGGAGTTGCTCGCGGCCAAGTAAGGCGGGCGCGGGTCTCAGATGACCCGGGAAAACCGCTGGCGATTGTGCAGGTCCAGGTACGCATCGAATACCATGCAGACCGAACGCACCAGCAGCCGACCGGCGGGTAGCACCTTGATCCCGCGGCTGTCCAGGCTGATCAGCCCATCCTTGGCCATGCCTTGAAGCGCTGGCCATTGCGCGTTGAAGTAACCGCGAAAATCGATGGTGAACGTACGCTCGATGGTCTCGAAGTCCAGTTCGAAATGGCAGATCAATTGCTGGATCACGGCACGGCGCAAGCGATCGTCCTCGTTGCAGATCAGCCCGCGACGGGTGGGCAGCTGCGCGGCATCCAGGGTGTTCTGGTATTCGTTCAGGTCGCTGCTGTTCTGGCAGTAGAGGTCGCCGATCTGGCTGATGGACGACACGCCGAGGCCGATCAGGTCGCAGTGGCCGTGGGTGGTGTAGCCCTGGAAGTTGCGCTGCAGCGTCGACTCTTCCTGGGCGATGGCCAGTTCGTCGTCGGGCAGGGCGAAGTGGTCCATGCCGATGTAGCGGTAGCCGGCCTGGGTCAGTTGCTCGATGGTGTTGTGCAGCATTTCCAGCTTGAGCGCCGGCGCCGGCAAGTCGTTGCCGTCGATGCGCCGCTGCGGCATGAAGCGCTCGGGCAGGTGGGCGTAGTTGAACACCGACAGGCGGTCCGGCTGCAGCTTGATGACTTCTTCGACGGTGCGCGCAAAGCCCTCGGCGCTCTGCTTGGGCAGGCCATAGATCAGGTCGAGGTTGATCGAGCGAAACTGCAGGGTGCGCGCCGCTTCAATGATTGCGCGGGTCTGCTCCAGGCTCTGCAGGCGATTGACTGCACGCTGTACTACCGGGTCCAGGTCCTGCACGCCAAGGCTGACACGGTTGAAGCCCAGCTCGCGCAGCAGGCCCATGGTCGACCAGTCGGCTTCGCGCGGGTCATCTCGATGCCGTAGTCGCCCGAATCGTCGTCCAGCAGGTTGAAGTGCTGGCGCAGGTGCGCCATCAACTGGCGCAGCTCCACATGGCTGAGGAAGGTCGGCGTGCCGCCGCCCAGGTGCAATTGCTCGACGGTCTGCTTGGGGTCCAGGTGGCAGGCGATCAACTGGATCTCGTGTTCCAGGCGCTGCAGGTAGGGCAGGGCGCGACCGCGGTCCTTGGTGATGACCTTGTTGCAGGCGCAGTAGTAGCAGATGTTGGCGCAGAACGGCACATGCACGTACAGCGACAGCGGGCGCGCGCGCGGCGGCTGTCACGCAGGGCGTGCAGCAGGTCGAAGGAGCCGACCTGGCTGTGCAGTTGCACGGCCGTCGGGTAAGAGGTGTAGCGCGGGCCCGCCAGATCGTAACGGCGAATCAGGTCGGGGTCCCAGTGGAGGGCGTCGAGCATGGTGGCAGTCCCTGGAATGGCGGCAGTGTCCGGAGTCTAGGGAGCGTTGTGACAGAACGTGTTGATTTGTATCAACGGGTGTTCAGTGGCCCATGAGCCAGTGCTGGTGCGGCCCGGGCAGGGTCCATAGGCCGAACAGGATGACCAGCAGGCCACCGGTCATGCGCACGCCGCGCTTGCGTAGCAGGGCAGTGCTGCGTTCTGCGGCCAGGCCGGTGGCCAGCAGCACCGGCCAGGTGCCAAGGCCGAAGGCAAGCATCAGCAGGGCGCTGTGGCTGGCGTTGCCCTGGCTCGCGGCCCACAGCAGCGTGCTGTAGACCAGCCCGCACGGCAGCCACCCCCACAGCGCGCCCAGCAGCAAAGCGCGGGGCAGGCTCGACACCGGCAGCAAGCGCGTGGCCACCGGCTGGATGTGCCGCCACAGGCCGCGACCCAGGCTTTCGACATGGGTCAGGCCGCTCCACCAGCCGGCCAGGTACAGGCCCATGCAGATCAGCAACAGCGCCGCGGCGATGCGCATGCCCGTGGCCAGCGGGCTGTCGGCCAGGGCCCAGCCGGCCAGGCCGAGCATCAGCCCGGCACAGGCGTAGCTGAGGATGCGCCCCAGGTTGTAGGCCAGCAGCAGACGAAAACGCCGACTGCGCTGGTGTGCAGGGATGGCCAGGGTCAGCGCGCCCATCAGCCGCCGCACATGCCCAGGCAGTGCCCGCCACCGAGCAGGCCGAGGATCAGTGCCGAACTCAGCAGCGGCAGCAGTTCAAGCACGGGGCGGGGTGTCCTGCGGGTCGGCCTTGCGCGGTTCGGCTTCGTCCAGCGCGGCCTGGTGCTTGGGGTCCTGGTCGTCGAACAGGATGCTGTGCGCCGGCCCTTCGAGGTCGTCGTACTGGCCGCTGTCCACTGCCCAGAAGAAGATGTACACGGCAATCGCGACGATCAGCAGCGCAGCGGGAATCATGACATAGAGCGCTGGCATGGTGTCTCCGGGTCAGGCCGTCGCAGGGTGTGCGGCGTCGGCGAGGGTGGATGAGCCGGGCAGCGCACGCACACGCGTGAGGCGCAAGGCATTGAGTACCACGATCAGCGAGCTGACCGACATGCCGACCGCCGCCCAGATCGGAGTGATCCAGCCCAGGGCGGCGAACGGCAGCATGAAGCCATTATACAGGCCGGCCCACAGCAGGTTCTCGATGATGATGCGGCGTGTGCGACGCGCCAGCGTGAACGCCTGGATCAGCGCCTCCAGGCGGTTGGACAGCAGCACCGCATCGGCGCTGGTCTTGGCCAGGTCGGTGGCCGAGCCCATGGCGATGCTGATGTCGGCGGCGGCCAGTACCGGCACGTCGTTGACCCCGTCACCCAGCATCAGCACCTTGTGTCCCTGGGCCTGCAGCGCCTTGAGGCGCTGCAGCTTGTCGTCAGGCAGCAAGCCGCCGACGGCCTGGTCGATCTGCAGGTGGGCGGCGACACTGGCCACCATCGGCGAGCTGTCGCCTGACAGCAGCAGGGTCTGCCAGCCGCGGGCACGGCAGGCTGCCAGCAGGTCGGCGGCGTCATGGGCGCAGGCGGTCGTCGAGCACGAACCAGGCCAGCGGCCCGTCGCTGTCGCCCAGCAGCAGCCATTGCCCGGGCTCGTCCGGCATGGCCGGGACCGGGCTGTTGCTCAGTGCGCACACGAAG
>NZ_JAAHBU010000349.1 GCF_010671725.1 Pseudomonas brassicae
CCGGCTGCCGCGCGGGCAAGCCGACGGCCTGATCGTTCGGCGCGACCATCCGTCGCGCCGACGACAGTTACTGTCGCTTTGTCGTCACAAGCTGTCGCCCCACTGTAAATTTTGCGGTAAGGCCGGTAGAATCACCGGCTTTCCGTACAACCCCGTGGAGTGATGGCATGGCGGACGTAAAAAAGGTCGTACTGGCGTATTCCGGCGGCCTTGATACTTCGGTGATTCTCAAGTGGCTGCAAGATACCTACAACTGTGAAGTGGTGACGTTCACCGCCGATCTGGGGCAGGGCGAGGAGGTCGAACCGCCCGCGCCAAGGCTCAGGCCATGGGTGTCAAAGAGATCTACATCGATGACCTGCGCGAAGAATTCGTCCGCGATTTCGTGTTCCCGATGTTCCGCGCCAACACCGTTTACGAAGGTGAGTACCTGTTGGGTACCTCCATTGCGCGCCCGCTGATTGCCAAGCGCCTGATCGAGATCGCCAATGAAACCGGTGCCGATGCCATTTCCCATGGCGCTACCGGCAAGGGCAACGACCAGGTGCGTTTCGAGCTGGGCGCCTACGCGCTCAAGCCGGGCGTCAAGGTCATCGCGCCATGGCGCGAGTGGGACCTGCTGTCGCGCGAGAAGCTGATGGACTACGCCGAGAAGCACGGTATCCCGATCGAGCGCCACGGCAAGAAGAAGTCGCCGTACTCGATGGACGCCAACCTGCTGCATATCTCCTATGAAGGCGGTGTTCTGGAAGATACCTGGACCGAGCACGAAGAAGACATGTGGCGCTGGACCAAGTCGCCAGAGGCCGCGCCAGACGTTGCGACCTACCTGGAACTGACTTACCGCAACGGTGACGTGGTTGCGCTGGACGGTGTCGAGATGACCCCGGCCACCGTGCTGGCCACCCTCAACCGCATTGGCGGCGAGAACGGTATCGGCCGTCTGGACATCGTCGAGAACCGCTATGTAGGCATGAAGTCCCGTGGTTGCTACGAAACCCCGGGCGGCACCATCATGCTGCGCGCGCACCGTGCGATCGAATCGATCACCCTGGACCGCGAAGTGGCTCACCTCAAAGACGAGCTGATGGCCAAGTACGCCAGCCTGATCTACACCGGCTACTGGTGGAGCCCTGAGCGTCTGATGCTGCAACAGATGATCGACGCCTCGCAGGCCAACGTGAACGGTGTGGTTCGCCTGAAGCTGTACAAGGGCAACGTGATCGTGACCGGTCGCCAGTCAGACGACTCGCTGTTCGACGCCAACATCGCCACCTTCGAAGAAGATGGCGGCGCTTACAACCAGGCCGACGCAGCTGGCTTCATCAAGCTCAATGCACTGCGCCTGCGCATTGCCGCCAACAAGGGCCGTTCACTGGTGTGAAGCTGCTCCTGAGCGCACAGACCCCGGCCTGATGGCCGGGGTTTTTTTTGCCTTCAGTTTTGTTTCGGCGCCGACGGGATGGTGCCTGTTGTCAGGGTGGTCTGGGTGCCCGTGTCCAGGTTCTGCAACACCAGATTGCCCGGCGCAGTGTTGTGCGTGATGACATGACGCACCAGATGATCGATCAGTTGTGTGGCGTGTGCGCCGCTCACGGTGATGGTTGACGCAAGGGGCGGATCCGCAGGGCGTGCATCGGGCAGGCGCGCTGCCAGAGGCGCACTGACTTCACGTTGATCGTCATGGGCGAAAAGTTTGAGTTCTTCCACGGCGCCGTTATTACTGTCCTGATTTTCCTGAAGATAAAGACTTTTGGTGTTGAAGTTCAATGTGAGGAAAAACAGTATCGTCAGAAAGGGCGGGAACCCGACCAGAAACCAGGTGTAGATACTTTGGCTGTCTTCGCCGAGAAACGGCAATGAGGCCAGGGCCGAGGCCTCGATGATGCCGGCAAAGATGGCAATGATGGTCAGCGGGCTTTTCGGTTCGGCGTTGCTCATATGCGTGCCTTCTACTCGGCGGGAGCTTGTGCGGCGTAGGGGGGGGCGGGTTCGCCCGCCAACTGTTTTCGCTCACTATGCCAGGCCGCTGCGGCGCTGTTCAGGGGGTGATGGATCATGCAGGGGAACTGTTTCGGCACGCGTGCAATGGGCTGACATCAACGGTGTGGGATACAGACTTGTACAGCGCCAATAATCCGGATATTTCCTTCATTAAAGGGCGTGTTGTCATATAGTCCGTGCCAGGGGGTAATGTTAGTGTTTGTTGGAGTGCCTGGCCCGCTTATATAGCCGTTAGATGTTTCGAGCGCATGAAAACTACCGGGAAGTTTTGTAGGAATAATCTTCTATTTGTGTAGGTTGTGTCTTGGCTTGCAACTGTGCAAGGACGCTGCAATGCACTAGGCCAGTTGACTAGGCTATTGTGCGGGCTCAAAAAATCGAACAGCGAAAATTGGATTTTGCCCATGAATAAAGTGCTGATCGTGGATGATCATCCGGTCATTCGCCTGGCTGTACGCATGCTGATGGAACGGCATGGCTATGAAGTCGTGGCGGAGACCGACAATGGCGTGGATGCGCTGCAGTTGGCCAAGGAACACTTGCCCGATATCGTGATTCTGGATATCGGCATGCCCAAGCTCGATGGGCTGGAGGTCATCGCTCGATTGACCGCCAACGGTATCATTCTGAAGGTGCTGGTGCTGACCTCCCAGGCTGCCGGGCATTTCTCCATGCGGTGCATGCAGGCGGGCGCGGCCGGTTATGTGTGCAAGCAGCAGGACCTGACCGAATTGCTCAGTGCAATAAAGGCGGTGCTGTCCGGATACAGCTACTTTCCCAACCAGGCCTTGCACTCGGTGCGCTCCAACCTCGGCGGCTCCAGTGAAGCCGATATGGTCGAACGTCTGTCGGGTCGCGAAATGATGGTGCTGCAGCAGTTGGCCCGCGGCAAGACCAACAAGGAAATTGCCGATGGCATGTTCCTCAGCAACAAGACCGTCAGCACCTACAAAACCCGCTTGCTGCTCAAGCTCAATGCCCGTTCGCTGGTGGACCTGATCGAACTGGCTCAACGCAATGGCTTGGTCTAGGCAAACCTCAAGCCGCTGAGCCTCCGTGGTGGAGGCTCGCCTGCCGGCGGCATCCACGAGCGATCAAAGGTCGAAGTCGTAGTCGGCCAGTTGTTTCTGCAAGCGCCGCTCTTCCAGCATGTTGTCGATGGTGCGACGTTTGCTGAGGTTGGTTTTGGCCACTTCGGGCTGCACCTCGGTTTCCTGGTCTTCGGTCTGGTCGGGCTCGACGTCGATATCCAGCTCTTCGTTATCGGTGCTCATAAGTCACTCCACGCCAAGAGGGCTATTGGCGCACCTTATAACGACATTTTCAAAGTCGGTAAAAAAGATTTTTTCAATCGGCTTTGGGGGTTTTCACTATTTGCTCAATCGTCAGAGGTTTTCTGCGGGTACTCGCACAGGTCCTCGATGCGGCAACTTCCACAGCGTGGTTTGCGCGCCTGGCAGACATACCGCCCGTGCAGGATCAGCCAGTGGTGGGCGTCGAGCAGGTAGTCCTTGGGCACAAATTTCATCAGCGCCTTCTCCACCTCCAGCACGCTCTTGCCTGGCGCGATTCGCGTACGGTTGCTGACCCGGAAAATATGCGTGTCCACGGCCATGGTCGGTTGGCGGAAAGCGGTGTTGAGTACCACATTGGCCGTCTTGCGCCCGACGCCAGGCAGGGCCTCGAGTGCTTCGCGGGTTTGCGGTACCTGCCCGTCGTGTCGCTCGACCAGCAGGCGACAGGTCTCGATCACATTCTTGGCCTTGCTGTTGTACAGGCCGATGGTCTTGATGTAGCTCGACAGCCCTTCGACGCCCAGCTGGTAAATCGCCTGGGGTGTATTGGCCACAGGGTACAGGCGGGCCGTAGCCTTGTTGACCCCCACGTCGGTCGATTGGGCCGACAGGATCACCGCAATCAGCAGCTCGAACGGAGTGGTGTAGGCCAGTTCGGTTTTCGGGTCCGGGTTGTCTTCGTGCAGCCTGCGAAAGATTTCCAGGCGTTTGGCAGCATTCATGGGTTCAGAGGCTTCCTTGACGGCGAGTGGGGGCGGGCTTGCGCTGTACCCGATTGAAAAGGGCCAGGGCCAGCCCCAGCAGGATCAGTGCGCCAGGTGCCAGTTGAGCCAGTTGCAGGCCGCCACTGGCCAGCAGTTCGCGGCACAACCCCAGCAATATCTGCAACGCGCCGAGCGCGCCCAGCAACAGCATGGCGGGGCGCCAGCCCTGGTCGCGCCCCAGCGCATGCTCAAACAGCACGCATTGCAGCGCAATCAGCGCCGGGTAGATGCCCAGGGCAGTGTACGGCTCCAGTGCCCAGGCACGCAGGCTGAGCTCCAGGCAGGTCACCAGGGTGGCGGCCAGCAGCAGGCTGGCCAATTCCAGGCCGAGACCATGCAGTGCATGGCGCAGCGGCGTCATGCACAGGCGATGCAGGCTCAGGCCCAACACGCTCAGGGCGGCCATTGCAGCCGCCTGCTGCAGGCTCTGGCTGGCCCCTAGCAGGGGCGCCAGGCTCACACTCAACAGCACGCGGTTATTCATCGCCAGTGCCTGTCAGCAGGTAAGGCGCATGGGCGTCGAAGTAGCGTAGTGCATCCTGTACGGCCTGGATCACTGCGCGCGAAGTCACGCTGGCGCCGGCCAACTGATCGAACTGGCCATTGTCGCGCTTGAGTGCCCAGGCCGCATCGGAGGTGTCGCTGGAGGCGCGGCCGACGAACTGCTGCAGCCAGCTGTTGCCGGGCTCGACCAGTTTGCCGCCCAAACCGGGGGTTTCCTGTTGCCGCAGTATGCGGGTGGCCAGCAGGCGGCCATTGCGGTCGATCGCAACCAGCAACTGCAGCGGGCCCGCGTAGCCTTGCGTCTGGCTGTGCAGCACCACGGCGCTGGCGTGGCCCTGCAGGGTCGCACGGTAACCACCGAGCAGAGTGCTGTGGGCCAGCACAGGAGCGCGCAGGAGGATCGGCTGTTGCAACGGCTGGTTGTCGTAGCGCTCGCTCGGCAATACGCTCAGCCAGGTCCTGGCCTTGAGCTGCTGTTCGGCCTGGCCGATGCGGCTGGCATTGAGCTGGTGCCAGCCGATTGCCGCGCCCAGCGCCACGCATGCCAGCAGCAATAGCCCCAGCACGCTGCGCAGCGATGTACTGTTCATGCCGGCTCCGTATGGCGCCGGGCGGCCCAGCGTTCGAGTGCCGGCACCCCAAGGTTCATCAGCAGTACGGCAAAGGCCGTACCGTCCGGGTAGTTGCCCCAGGTACGGATCAGGTAGATCAGCACGCCGACCCCGGCCCCGAACAGCAGGCGTGCGCTGGCGCTCCTGGGGCCGCTGACCGGTTCGGTGACAATGAAGAAGGCGGCGAACAGCGTCGAGCCTGCCAGCAGGTGAAACACTGGCGAGCCGTTCGAGTCCGAGCCGGTGCCGTTCCAGCACACCAGGCTGATCAACAACAGTGCCCCCAACAGGGCGACGGGGGCGTGCCAGCTGAACACCTTGCGCTGCAGCAACAGCAACCCGCCGCCGAGAAAAGCCAGGCTGGCCCATTCACTGCCCTGGCCGGCGAACTGGCCAAACGCCGGGTGGTGGCTGAACAGTTCGTCGACGGTCAGGCTGCGGTTGTTGCGCAGTACGTCGAGTACGGTGGCCTGGGACCAGGCATCAACGCTGGCGCCGGCACCGAACACCGCCTGCAGGCTGGCGCCCAGGCCCAGCGGTTGCGCTGCAGGCCACTGCGTCATCTGGGTGGGGAACGCAATCAATACCACCGCGTAACCGAGCATGGCCGGGTTGAACGGGTTCTTGCCTACGCCGCCATACAGGTGTTTGCCCAGGGCCATGGCACTGGCGCTGGCCAGCACCGGTACCCATGCGCTCAAGTAGGCTGGCAGGGCGATGGCCAGCAGCGTGGCGCTGAGCAGTGCACTGCCGTCACTCAGCGCAGCAGCCACCGGGCGTCGCTGCAGGCGCAATAGCAATGCCTCGCTGGCCAGCGCTGTGCTGGTGGTCAACAACAGCGTGATCAGCAGGCCCCAGCCGTGCAACCACAGCAGTGTCAGCAAGCCGGGCAGGCAGGCCAGCAACACCAGGCGCATGCTGGCGCGCAGGCGCTCGCCGGGATCAGGCGCGGTCATCATCACGTACCGCTTGCAGTGACGCCAGCTCGTCCTGGGCCTGCTGCTGTGCCTGCACAAGCGCGGCCAGCTGTAGTTGCTGAGCCGCATTCGGCGTATCGCCGAACGCGCAACGCGCCTTGTTGAGTTGGGCGCGGCTCATGGCGGCGGCAATCTTGGCTTTTTTCAGGGCCGCGTCTGCGGCGGCGGCTTTTTGTGCCTGCACGCGGGCGATGGCGGCCTGGATCGGGTCGTCACCGGGGGCACGCGTGCTGGTGCTTGCGGGCGCGCGCTGGCTGCGTGCCTGGCGCTCGGCCTGTTTACGCGCTTCTTCGCGTTGCAGCCTGCTGGCGCGCAGCTCGAAGCGGCGCCGCGCGTGCT
>NZ_JAAHBU010000035.1 GCF_010671725.1 Pseudomonas brassicae
CTTGCCAGCGAAGGGCCGCAAGGCGGCCCAGGTATTTCAGCGCACGCAGATCCCGCGTTGCGCCATGTAGGCCTTGGCCTCCGGCACGGTGTACTCGCCAAAATGGAAAATGCTCGCCGCCAGTACCGCGCTGGCATGCCCTTCCAGAATGCCGTCAGCCAGGTGCTGCAGGTTACCCACCCCCCCCGAGGCAATCACCGGGATCCCCAGCGCGTCGCTGATCGCGCGGGTCACGCCCAGGTCGAAACCGCTCTTCATGCCGTCCTGGTCCATGCTGGTGAGCAGAATTTCGCCGGCGCCCAGGCCTTCCATCTTCTTCGCCCACTGCACCGCGTCCAGCCCGGTAGGCTTGCGCCCGCCATGGGTGAAGATCTCCCAGCGCGGGGCTTCACCCGGGCCGGAAACCTTCTTGGCATCGATCGCGACCACGATGCACTGCGAGCCGAAATGCTGCGCCGCCTCGCCCACGAACTCGGGGTTGAACACCGCCGCGGTATTGATCGAGACCTTGTCGGCACCGGCATTGAGCAGGTTGCGGATGTCCTGCACGGTGCGCACGCCACCGCCCACGGTCAGCGGGATGAACACCTGGCTGGCCATGCGTTCGACGGTATGCAGCGTGGTATCGCGGCCATCGACGCTGGCGGTGATGTCGAGGAAGGTGATCTCGTCGGCACCCTGCTCGTCGTAGCGACGGGCAATTTCTACCGGGTCGCCGGCATCACGGATGTTCTCGAACTTGACGCCCTTGACCACCCGGCCGTTGTCGACGTCCAGGCAAGGATGATGCGTTTGGCCAGCGCCATGACAGTCTCCTCAGCCTTGGTAGCTGTCGCAGAAGGCTTGCGCCTCGGCCACATCCAGGGTGCCTTCGTAGATCGCGCGGCCGGTGATGGCGCCGATGATCCCCGGCGCCTTGGCGTCGAGCAGGGCCTTGATGTCGCCCAGGTTGTGGATACCGCCCGAGGCGATCACCGGGATCCGGGTAGCAGCGGCCAACGCGGCGGTGAACGGCACGTTGCAGCCTTGCATCATGCCGTCCTTGGCGATGTCGGTGTAGACGATCGCCGAGACGCCATCGGCCTCGAAACGCTTGGCCAGGTCGATGACCTGCACCGAGCTGACTTCAGCCCAGCCATCGGTGGCGACGAAGCCGTCCTTGGCGTCCAGGCCCACGATCACCTTGCCGGGGAACGCCCGGCAGGCCTCGGCGACGAACTCGGGCTCTTTGACGGCCTTGGTGCCGATGATCACATAGCTCACGCCAGCCTTGACGTAGTGCTCGATGGTTTCCAGCGAGCGGATGCCGCCACCGATCTGGATCGGCAGGTTCGGGTAACGCCTGGCAATCGCGGTGACCACCTCGCCATTGACCGGCTGGCCTTCGAAGGCGCCGTTCAGGTCGACCAGGTGCAGGCGGCGGCAGCCACCTTCGACCCACTTGGCGGCCATGCTCACCGGGTCATCGGAAAATACCGTGGAATCTTCCATGCGGCCTTGGCGCAGACGTACGCAAGCACCGTCCTTGAGATCGATAGCGGGGATAATCAGCATCGGGGAAACCTGTCTATTCGGTAAACAGTGAGCTCGGGAAGTCAGTTCTTCTCGAGCGACCACAAGTCGCTTTCGATGCTTTCGAACCTCTCTTTGAGGTGCGCCTGCACATCGAAAATCGCCCTGTTGTAGTAGTGCGGTGCAATCTCTTTGCTGAACAGCTCCAGCACTTCGGCGACCTCGAACGAGCCCAGTTGCAGCTCGAAACGGTCTTCCAGGAAGCGCTTGAGTGTGGCCAGCGCCTCACGCTCCTCATCGGGCGCGAGGGTGAGTATCGGCCGCTTGGCGCGGGACTTGCCCATTACCAGCGGCCATCCCATGCGGCGAAGTTCTGCAGCAGTTGCAGGCCATGGGTATGGCTCTTCTCCGGGTGGAACTGCACGGCAAAGCGCGAGCCTTCGGCCAGGGCGGCGGCAAAGTCGACGCCATAGTGACCGCTACCCACCACCTGCGCCGGTTTGCCGGCCGTGATGTAGTAGCTGTGCACGAAGTAGAAGCGCGCGCGGTCAGGGATGTCGTGCCACAGCGGGTGATCGACGGCCTGGGTCACTTCGTTCCAGCCCATGTGCGGCACCTTCAGGTGCTCGCCGTGTTCATGCAGGTCTTTGCCGAAGAAGCGCACATTGCCCGGGAACAGGCCGATGCAGTCGACCCCGTCGTTCTCTTCACTGTGGTCGAGCAAGGCCTGCATGCCCACGCAGATGCCCAGGAACGGACGGTCCTGGCTGACTTCACGCACCAGGCTGTCGAAGCCCAGGCGGCGAATCTCGGCCATGCAGTCGCGGATCGCGCCCACACCCGGGAACACCACGCGGTCGGCTTCGCGGATCACCGCGGCGTCGCTGGTGATGATGACCTTGCCGGCCCCCACATGCTCCAGGGCCTTGGCCACCGAATGCAGGTTGCCCATGCCGTAGTCGATGACTGCAACCGTCTGCATTACAGGCAACCCTTGGTCGACGGCATCTGCCCGGCCATGCGCTCGTCCAGCTCGATGGCCATGCGCAGTGCGCGGCCGAAGGCCTTGAACACGGTCTCGATCTGGTGGTGGGTGTTGTGCCCGCGCAGGTTGTCGATGTGCAGGGTGACGTTGGCGTGGTTGACGAAGCCCTGGAAGAACTCCTGGAACAGGTCGACATCAAAGCCGCCCACCGAGGCGCGGGTGTACGGCACATGCATCTGCAGGCCGGGGCGGCCGGAGAAGTCGATGACCACGCGCGACAGCGCTTCATCGAGCGGCACGTAGGCATGCCCGTAGCGGCGGATGCCCTTCTTGTCGCCGATGGCCTGGTTGAAAGCCTGGCCCAGGGTGATACCGACGTCTTCAACGGTATGGTGATCGTCAATGTGCAGGTCGCCCTTGCACTCGATGTCCAGGTCGATCAGCCCATGTCGGGCGATCTGGTCGAGCATGTGTTCGAGGAAAGGCACACCGATATCGAATCGGGCCTTGCCGCTGCCATCCAGGTTAATCGAGGCCTTGATCTGGGTTTCCAGAGTATTGCGCTCGACGCTAGCCGTACGTTCGACCATCACCAGCTCCGCAAAATCATTGGGCGAAAAAGGTGTCCATTATAGGCCTAGAAGCGCGCGGCTTGGAACGAAGATGACAGTTGGTGGGGAATTTGCGCCAGCAAAGCCGGCCTCTTCGCTGGCA
>NZ_JAAHBU010000350.1 GCF_010671725.1 Pseudomonas brassicae
TTTAGCTCTTGATCGTTCAGATTCGCCGCTCGAAACAATCCAAGCATGTCCGTCAGAATTTCTGCGAACCGAGTAATGGCACCGAACTCTCGAAGGGTTTCCAGAACTGCTTCTGGGGGCAGCGGATCCAGTCGGACGCCTGCGTTGACCAACCGCTTCTTCAATGCATCGAGTAACACGCCTTCCTGCTTTTCATAATGGAACGTCTCGATCAGCTTCGTGGCGCCCAGCTTGTGAACCTCGCGTTTCCACTCCATGTCGGTGTGGTATTGGTCTCGGTCAATGTAGGGAGCGGTATCGCCATTACGATCCGTGCCAAAGTGTTCGATGTAGATACCGTAGTCTGGGAGGTAGAAATCAGGGCAGTAGGCGCCGCGAGCCTGAATTCGTATTGCTGTGTTGTAGACGGCCTCGTACTTGTATTCGATGCCATTTTTGAACAGGAAATTGGCAATGTCGCACTCTCCGAAACCTTTCACTGCTTCGCCCTTGAGTGTGCGAATCTCGTTGTCCTGCAGGAACCGGTAGTATTCGCCTAGGGTGTTGAAGTCGAAGGGGTTACGAACAGGGTACAGCCACTGCTCGAAGTAGCTCAGCAGCAGTTCTCGGTACTCAGATTCTCGTTGTTTGGCCTCAAAGACGGTGTTGACGAAATGGGCTTTCAGGGCTTTGTCGGTGGCCATGGGACTGGTGGCGGCTGGATCCGGCTCTGACTTGTGAACGATGCACTTGCCCAACCGATGGAAGGTTTCGGCGGTTATGCCCTTGATACCCAACTTGCTTTCAAGGCGTTCCCTTAACTCTTCAGCGGCTTTGCTACCGTACGCAAGGAGCAGGATCTCTTCGGGCTTGGCCTGCCCACTGTTAACCAAAAAAGCGACCCGTCCGATGACGGTACTGGTCTTGCCGGTACCGGCGCCGGCGAGGATGAGGTTGTTATCCTCATCAATGATGCACGCCTTTCGTTGGTCTGTTGTCAGCGGGCTGCTCTCGACGCTCTCAAATAGGTCGTGATAGTCGACCAGGGCATGGGCAACGTAAGCGTTACGGGATCTCTCAAGCCATTTTTCGGGATGCTGAGTGAGATCCCTCATCAGGGCTAGGTGGCTTTGCTGCTCAAGCGTTAGAAGGCCTTTAGGTGGGGCTGGAGGGCACGTGCTTGCCCATGATAGAGCCTTCAGTCTGTAACGTTCCCATTTCGACGTCCGCAGGTAGCGTTCGCTCAGCAGGGCCTCTTCGAAAGCCTTAAGGTGAGTTTGGGCCGCTGTTATACGGGGTGTGTACCAAGCTCGGGTGAGCGCTTCCCATGCGGTATCTCGTTGCTGCTCTGTACGAAAATAAAGGCGAGAGGTTCCGCGCGGGGTGCTGACGGATACCATGTGCAGAAACCAGATTGCAGACCTTTTGGGGCGATGACTGATAGCAGCAAACTCAACTTTCTCAGCGCTTTTTCGCGTGAAAATCTCAATGCTGGCGGTGGAAATGTTCAGAGCATGCGCAGACGATGGAAGCCATCGAGTCCACCAGGGAGGAGCGAGTTTTGTGAGCATCTGGTACCAGCACCGGCATCAACGCTTGGTGCGCGGTGCACTTCCTTTCTGAGTAAATTGGGCATGCGCTACACGCCAGGTTTGTAGCAAACCTGGAAGGTGCAAAGATGCGTAACGCCATCTGGAGTGGCATTGTGATATGACTTCGAGATGCCCACAACCTATCTCAAACTTCCGTAGACGAGACAGGCGTTACCTGGTCAGCCTTCAGCTGGTAGCGATCGATCCCAGAGAAAACCAACGGTTGAACGGGTAAGGCCCAGCCGCCGCGCGGCCTCTGCTTTGCTTAATCCAGCCTTTTTACACTCAAGCACTTTCCGCAGCTTGGCGAGGTCTGCGGGTCGTGAGGCAGGCCGTTTCAGAACCTCCATTCCAGCCAGGTGTGCGGCAATGGCACTCGTGCTCACCTTCGCCTCGATCACTTCCAGTTCTTTTGCGGCATTGGCGAGCACGGTAGAGGTGGGGATGTTGTCACGGGTCGAGAGAATCAGCGTCATGAGGGCTACGGGACTCAGTTCGAGCGCATCGGCAAGCTCCGCAAACTTGTCCACCGTCGGGCTGCTGTGTCCGTTTTCGATGCGGCTCAAGAAAGTCTGAGACACAGCGCTTGCCAGGCCCTCCTGAGACAAATCTAGGCTGTCTCTCAACGTTCTAACGACTGCTGCCAAGGCCGGCTTCAACACGACGTATCCCTCAAAATTCAGGATATAGCCATGTTGCGGTGTACAGTTACATGGCGTATGCGATATAAAGCTGTCAGTTTTAGCTCTCGTCTGACGCCTAGCGGCGCCTGAGGCGGGTGCTGGTGATCTGCAACGGCGTGATGGTTCCTGGCTATTTCGTTTCGGATCCGCAATGCGTGTGCAGCTCGTGACGCCCCCCTGCATGCAATTAACCGCTAAATCGTGCCGGCTTGGCGCTGTCAGGTGCCACCGCCCCAAAAGGGCAGGCATTGCCATAGGTCAGCACAGCGCAACGGCTTTACCTATTTGAGATCGACTTGATGGCTAATTCTGCCCGGCACTTTGAACTCCCAAGCCCCGAAGAACCGTACAGCCTTGAGCAAGGCATTCCTGAAGAAATCACCAGGGCCCAGGGTGTTGAGTGGGGCGTATGCATCGACGCGTACCTTCTCAACGCGGCGAAGGCAGGGCAGCGATACGCCGCTGAAGTGTACTTCGATCGATCCGGCGTTTCAGAAAACGGCATGACAGTTGCGACCCCCCCTCTCAAATGCGTGGAGGTCAGGCAGGGCTTTAAGCTGATGAGAAGCGCAAGCGGTGATAACTATGTGTTCGCGAGCGAGTCCGCCATGTGATCGCATGAGCGCGGTGATCCGCACGGTGGAGACCTTCGGAGACCGGTGCCACCGCTCTTAGCGTGTGGGCAACCCCCTCCACAGACCAAGCGTCGCACCAGGGGCGTGAATTCGTATGCGTGTTAGTTATCGTAACTATATTTTTCCAAATCGGCTTAAGGATCAAGCATGTCCGATCTGATCAAACAGACAGTGGTTGTTAAGAATTACGACGTACAGGATAGAGGTGATCTTGATGGTCTCTATAGCCAGGTGCGTCTGGAAGATGCCGAAGGTAAAACTTTCTACTTCAAACAAGTTTTAATACCCAACTATTTGACCAGGCATGGAGCCATTGCTACCGATACTCCAAGAACCTGGTATTTCAAGAAGCTTTCCAAAAAAGCAATCGTGGTTTTAGCTTTTGAAACCAAGAATGGCAAAGTTGAGTATGATCTTGAGGTTGTAAAGCGCATGGAGAGGTCTGCCATCATCAAGGGAATTCTCATGGGCTTCGCGACTGTGCCGATGGCATTCATTGTAGCTATAGCAACTTATGGGGTGGGTTTGGCACTAATACCCGTAGGTATGTGGTACAGCTACCGAAATATTTTCAAGATTCCGGCTTTGATCGGCAGAAAGACGTTGTTGAAGGACTTTTCAGCGCACGGCATCATTGTGCGCTGACATGGATTGATCAGCGGCTTTATTTGACAGGCTAGGTTGCGACTGATAGCCAAAACTGTCCGAGAATGGGTGGGACAGGAGTGGCGCGACGCGCAATCTGCCCGGTCTGGCTATTGCAACCACCGTTATTGCGACCTTCAGAAAATTCCGAGTAGGTGCTGTGCCTGTTACTCACTAATGAGAGGGGTGCCTGGTCGTCACGCGTGACCGTGCACGCCGTATCGACACGACCCCGCAAGGCCTCTTAACTTAATTAGGCGTGCTGGCTCAATCATCATCGAGCTCACGGCGATGCTGCTCCACATGCCCCAAGTCACGTTCCCAGGCCTGTAAAAAGTCGGCCCAGTCTTGCCAATAAAACCCTTGCGCTACGCGCGCAGCTGGGCCTAATGCAACCGTGAAACGGGTTCTCCAAGGTTCTGGGATGTTGGCGTCTCTTATGATCCAGCAGCCAATTACATGAGGCTCCTTGGGAAGCTCTGAGAGCTTCTCCAGGCTTAGGTTGCAGACGCTGATGGGGTGTTCGCGGTCGAGTCGCTCAAGACCATCCAGGCGCTCCAAGATTGTCTTGGCAGCCCGGTCACCGGGCTGAAGCTCGGCAAGCTCCCTGATTGCTTGGCGTCGTTCGCGCTCTCGCTGCCAATTCTCGTTCATGATTGTTCCAAAGGAGTACAAAAATGCTCTCGATGAGAGCGGGCCTACTTGACGACAGTGCTATTCATTCTGGGAAAAGCCTACCACCACCCTATGCGGTTGAGCACCTCATCCAGGAGCGAAATCAGCTTACATGGACGTTTGTGAAATGGCCTACGGGCTGCAGGTCGGGATGCTCCCAAGCCGTTTTATTGTCCGTGAAACGTGATTGTGGCTGTGAATCCGTTGATCTTTGCCTGGAGGCCCCGAAATCCCTGGCATCGGGTGGATAATCGGCCCTTGGCAGATTGACAATTTTTCGACCGTTCGTCGGAATCGGTGGACTATTTTCCACCCCACCCCCTTGAAAATTTTTAAACGAGACGGAGTTTTTATATTTGAGAACAAGAGAAAAGCGGCAGTGTCCCAGACACCGCATTTCCACAGGACACAACCGGTTTTTACGTCTGATACTTGCGGCTTTTTCAGGCGCTCATTGACCTGGCTTGCGAGTAGAGCGGGGTGACGGGCAGGACTGGGGCGTGGGGGAGGATCGCTCTGCTTTGCAGCCGAAGGCTGCTGCTTCTGCTTTGTTTACAAACTAACGCCCAGATTTTTTTAAAAAACCATATATTGTGCTTTTTTGGTTTATTTTATGGCTACATGTCTATATGTTGTGTTTTTTCATCGCGATGTTGTTCTGAGTTAACGCCTCGCGTGCTTCTCGGTCGTAGTTGGATGCGCCCCCTGATGCGCTTACAGACGCCTATCACTTTTTCCGCACCGCTGAAGTACTAGGAAGCAGGGGAGATCGTCGCTGTGAGTAAAACGCTACTGATTGGCTGGGATGTAGGTGGATGGAATTGCGACCGGAATCGCCTCAGTCGGGACGCCCTGGTCGTACTGGATGATTCATTGCAGGTGCGTGGTAAACCTTGGCGCGGCAACCTGCGAAACCAGATCAACCAGGCTGAATCTACTTCCGACTTTATCCGGGCGCTGCTCGGTAACTGCCAAGTGGAGAGCCTGCTGAGTGAAGAGCTGCCGGTAGTCCTGGGCATAGACACGCCGCTGGGGTTTTCTTCGGAGTTGATCGACTTGCTGGTGAATGGAAGACCTGTTCCTGCAGTGGAATCCTCGGACACAAATTCCTACTTGTTCCGGTTCACTGAACGCTTCCTCTTCGAGCGCGGGCTTTCCCCTTTATCCGCTATCAAGGACATGATCGGCAGTCAGGCCACCAAGGGAATGCATGTGCTGGGACGCTTCATGCCACATGCAGTCCAGTGCGGTGTGTGGTCAGACAATGCGCGCGCGAGCGCGATTGAGGTCTATCCGAGCTCGACGAAGCGCTCAATGTTGGTCGATGATCTGAGACAGCAATGCCTTGAGCGTTCAGCGCTCACTTCTGCTGAGTGGCACGAGGATGAACAGGATGCTCTGACCTGTGCCTTGCTCGCCTGGCTGTACAAGATCGAGCCAGGGAGCTTGGTATGGCCACCGGTTGATGCTCCCAGCCGTGAGGGGTGGATCTTCGTGCCGAAAGATTGCTTGGTGGGTGATGGAGAAGTGAAGGGCGGATTGTGAGGATTATCCCGGAGGGTACCACTGTCCAGATCACTATCATGAGGCC
>NZ_JAAHBU010000351.1 GCF_010671725.1 Pseudomonas brassicae
TGCCAGCGAAGGGCTGTAAATCAGCCACCCGTCGGCCACCGATATTTCTTTCACCGCCCCCCTTCTCAACGCCACGCCGAAGCATAGAATGATCGCCGGGTTCCTCCCTATAACGATAATTCTCCCCCCTCCCCAAATCATGTCCGAAAACAATCCCTGTTTGACTTGCGGTGCCTGCTGCGCGTATTTCCGTGTGTCCTTTTTCTGGGGTGAATGCACCTCGGCCGGTGGCGTGGTGCCGGATGAGCTGGTGGTGCAGATCAACCCGACCCGGGTGGCAATGATCGGCACCGATGCCAAGCCGTGCCGTTGCATCGGCCTGGAAGGGGAAATCGGCAAAGGCGTCAGTTGCTCGCTGTACGCCCAGCGTTCCAGCCCCTGTCGCGAGTTCGACGCGGCGTGGGTCAACGGCCAGCCCAACGACGACTGCAACGCCGCGCGGGCCGCCCATGGCCTGCCGCCCCTGGAAGCCAACGAGCCGTTCTGGCCCGCCGAAGACCCGGAGGTGGCCTGACCGTTTGTCGGTTGGCTGACGCTGTAAGTTTGACGACGCCCTGTATCCACAGGGCGCATTGCCCAATTATTAACACTGTTTGACGTACGACCTTTCCGATAGCGCTTGCGCAAAGCCGCTACACATTCCAGTTGATGGCCAGTGCCAACGACATCAACTTCAACAACCTGATCGTGCAGAGCGGCAGTTGGACATTGTCTGGTGCGTTGACCGGGGTCACCAGCACCAGCCTCAACGCCGGTGGCCTCGTGCTGGGCAACAACCTGGCGCTGCGCAGCGGGGCATTGAACAAGCCTGACGCAGACCTGCGTTTCATCGAGGGTGGTGCCGGTTTTACCACCCAGGGGGCACCGATTGCAGCGAGTGATGGCGGTGGCCTGAACGCAGGCACCTCAAGTACCATCACCCTCTGATTTTTTGAGAGGGAACTCGCTGATGATCGTCGGTATCGACCTGGGGACGACCCACAGCCTGGTGGCCATTTGGCGGCACGGCGCCTCTGAACTGGTGCCCAATGCACTGGGCCAACTGCTCACCCCAAGCGTGGTCGGGCTCGATGACGAAGGCCGTGTGCTGGTCGGCCAGGCGGCCCGCGAGCGCTTGCACACCCATCCCAAGCTGACCACCGCGCTGTTCAAGCGCTACATGGGCAGCAACCAGCAAGTGCCGCTGGGCGGCCGTTCGTACCGCCCCGAGGAGCTCTCGGCGCTGGTGCTCAAGAGCCTCAAGGAAGACGTCGAGCGCGCCTTTGGCGAACCGGTCACCGAAGCGGTGATCAGCGTGCCGGCCTATTTCAGCGATGCCCAGCGCAAGGCCACGCGGGTGGCCGGGGAACTGGCGGGCCTGCGCGTCGAAAAGCTGATCAACGAACCGACCGCCGCCGCGCTCGCCTACGGCCTGCACCAGCGCGACAAGGAAACCTCGTTCCTGGTCTTCGACCTGGGCGGCGGTACGTTCGACGTGTCGATCCTGGAGCTGTTCGAAGGCGTGATGGAAGTGCGTGCCAGCGCCGGCGACAACTACCTGGGCGGCGAAGACTTCGACCAGGTGCTGCTCGAGCATTTTGTGCAGTGCCAGCAGGACCACGCCTTCCCCGGCGTCGAAGCGCTGCTGCAACCGCTGCGGCGCGAGGCCGAGCGGGTGCGCAAGCTACTGGGGCAGGCGCAGGAAGCCGAGTTCGTGGTGCGCCTGGACGGCCGGCAATGGCGTCACCGCTATACCCAGGAGGCCATGGCCGAGCTTTTCGCGCCGCTGCTGGCGCGCTTGCGCGCGCCGATCGAACGCGCCTTGCGCGATGCGCGCATCCGCGCCTCGGACCTCGACGAGGTGCTGCTGGTGGGCGGCACCACGCGCATGCCGCTGGTGCGCAAGCTGGCCGCCGGGCTGTTCGGGCGTTTCCCTTCCATCAGCCTCAACCCCGATGAAGTGGTGGCCCATGGCGCCGCCGTGCAGGCCGCGCTCAAGGCCCGCGACGCGGCGCTCGAAGAGGTGGTGCTGACCGACGTGTGCTCCTACACCCTGGGCATGGAGACCATGCGTCAGTTCGGCGAGCGCCACGAGAGCGGGCACTACCTGCCGATCATCGAGCGCAACAGCGTGGTGCCGGTCAGCCGGGTGCAGACGGTGTACACCGTGAGCGACCAGCAGGAGCAGGTGCTGGTCAAGGTGTTCCAGGGCGAAAGCCGGCTGGTCAAGGACAACGTCCTGCTGGGGGTACTGGAGATTCCCGTGCCCAAGCGCAAGGCCGGCGAGGTGGCGCTGGACGTACGCTTCACCTACGACATCAACGGCATTCTCGAAGCCCAGGTGAGCATCCCGCTGACGGCGATCAGCATGCGCTGGTGATCGAGAACAACCCCGGCGTGCTCAGCGCCGAAGAAATTCGCGAGCGCCTGGTGGCACTGGCCGAGCTCAAGACCCACCCCCGCGACCAACAGCCCAACACCCTGTTGCTGGCGCGCCTGGAGCGCCTGTACCAGGAGAGCCTGGGCGAGTTGCGCGAGCGTGTCGGGGCCTGGGCCGCGCACTTTCAGCGGGTGCTCGAAACCCAGGACGAACGGCAGATCCGTGAAGTGCGCCACGACCTGAGCCAGCGCGTGAATGAACTGGGCCAGGACAGCTGGCGTTGAGGGAGCGGCAATGAGCGATGTGATCGACGACTGCTGGAGCGTGCTGGGCCTGGCGCCCGGTACTGATGAGCGCAGTATCCGCCGCCAGTATGCGCGCCTGCTCAAGGTGCACGCCCGGATGAAGACCCGCAGGCTTTCCAGCGCCTGCGCGAGGCGTATGAGCTGGCCCTGGCGCAAACCCGCTGGGAAGTGGAGGACGAGGCGGTCGAGGCGGCCCCGGCGCCGATCGACTGCGCGCCTGCGCGCGAACCGGCAGGGGTGTTTGCCGAGCCGCAGGTCGAGGCGCCCCGGACCAGCAGCGACAGGCCCAGGCCCTG
>NZ_JAAHBU010000352.1 GCF_010671725.1 Pseudomonas brassicae
AAAGACTGACAGCGCCAATCTGTCAGGCCATGGCGCGTTGCAACAGATTTCGGTGGGGCCACCATGTGCCAGTCAATGCATCTCCAGCGCCCTTCGAAATCGAGCGCCGCCCGCGCGGCGCATCGCGGCTCAAGGCCGCTCGCACATTTGCTGCAACGCACCATGGCCTGTCAGATCGGCGTTGGCAGCCTTGGTGGCAACGCCGGCACCTACACAATGCAATCCACGGTGTAGATATCACCCTGCTCATGCTGCAGCCCATGCACATCCGCCACAAACCCCGGGAAACCACGGTCGAACGCACGCGCAAACGCGAGGTAATCAATGATCGAACGCGTCGCCTCGGTGAACCGCTCGCCCGGCATGATCAAGGGAATCCCCGGCGGATACGGCACCAGCATCACCGCCGCCACCCGCCCCAGCAACTGCTCGATAGGCACCGCCTCCACCTCGCCACGCACCAGCTTGTCGTAGGCATCACCGGGCTTGATCACCACTTCGGGCAAGCGCGTGTACAGGCGCTTGAGCTGCTTGGCCGTGGCATTGCTGCGATAACAGGCGTGCAACTGCTCGCACAGGTCCTTCAAGCCCATGCCGTGATAGCGCACCGGGTCCAGTTGCGCAACACACGGCAAGCTCTGCAACAACGCGGTGTTGGCGTCGTAGTTGCGCTTGAACTCCAGCAGCTCGGTCAACAACGTGCTCCACTTGCCCTTGGTGATGCCCATCGAAAACAGCACCAGGAACGAGTAGAGCCCGGTCTTCTCCACCACCAGCCCGCGCTCCCACAAGAACTTGCTCACCACCGCCGCCGGAATGCCGTGCTCACCCAGAGTGCCGCCGGCATCCAGCCCCGGCATCACCAGGGTCACCTTGATCGGATCAAGCAGCACGTAGTCTTCACTCACCGCGCCAAACCCATGCCACTCGGCTTGCGGCTGCAGCAACCAGTCGTCGGTGGCGACCCGGCTGATACCACCGACCTGCGGCGGCTGCCAGATGCTGAACCACCAGTCATCCGCCGCAATGTGCTCGCGCAGGTTGGCCAGCGCACGGCGAAAGCTCAGCGCCTCATCGAACATTTCCTGCAACAGCGAACGCCCCGCCGGCCCCTCCATCATGGCTGACGACACGTCCAGCGAGGCCAGGATGCTGTACTGCGGCGAGGTGGAGATGTGCATCATGAACGCTTCATTGAAGCGGTCCCGGTCCAGCTGCCGCGCCCCGCCATCCTGCACATGGATCATCGACGCCTGGCTGAACGCCGCCAGCAACTTGTGGGTGGAATGGGTGCTGAACACCAGCGGGCTGTCGGCACTGCGCGAGGTACCCATGGCATAGCGCCCGGCAAAGAACTCGTGAAATGCCGCATAGGCATACCAGGCTTCGTCAAAATGCAGCACCTCGACGCTGTTGCCGAGCACCTGCTTGATCATTTCGGCGTTGTAGCACAGGCCGTCGTAGGTGGAGTTGGTCACCACCGCCATCTTCACCCGCGGCGCGCGGCCCTGGGCCAGCGGGTTGGCGGCGATCTTCGCCAGGATCGACTCGCGGCTGAACTCGCTCAGCGGGATCGGCCCGATGATGCCCAGCTCGTTGCGCTCGGGGCACAGGTACAACGGGATCGCGCCGGTCATGATGATCGCGTGCAACACCGACTTGTGGCAGTTGCGGTCCACCAGCACCAGGTCGTCGCGCCCCACCATCGAGTGCCAGACGATCTTGTTGGCGGTGGAGGTGCCATTGATCACGAAGAAGGTATGGTCCGCCCCGAAGTTGCGCGCCGCGCGCGCCTCGGCGGCCGCCAGCGGGCCGGTATGATCCAGCAGTGAACCGAGCTCGGGCACCGATACCGACAGGTCGGAGCGCAAGGTGTTCTCGCCGAAAAACTGGTGGAACGCCTGGCCCACCGGGCTTTTGCGGTATGCCACGCCGCCACCATGGCCCGGCGTGTGCCAGGAATAGTTGGACTGCGCGGTGTGCTGCACCAGCGCCTTGAAGAACGGCGGCAACAGGCCATCGAGGTAATTGTGTGCCGCGCGTGCTACCTGCCGCGCCAGAAACGGCACGGTGTCTTCGAACAGGTAGAGGATGCCGCGCAACTGGTTCAGTTCGCTCATGGCATCGGCGGGGGCGTTTTCCAGGGTGACCTGCTCGCCCAGCGCGAAGATCGGCAGGTGCGGCGCCCGCACCCGCGCCAGGCGGATCAGCTCGACCATGTTCTGCAGCAGGTGGGTGTTCTCGCCGGCGCCTTCGGCGGCTATCAACATGCAGGCCAGGCCGTGATGCGTGGCCGCCACTAGGCGGCCCTCTGCATAGTCGACAGCCGGCAGCATGGTGAAGCCGTCCTGGGCCAGCTCCTGGGCAATACCGCGCACGCGCTCACCGGCCACGGTAGCGGCCTTGATGTCACGGTGTACGATCAGAATCGGAAACTTGAGGTCCTTGTACATGGGCGCCAATACCTTCCAAACGGCAGGCCCGTCGGGCCTTTCATTTCAGGGTAGAAGGTCGCCGCCACCTGCGCGCAGGCTTGCCTCAGTTGGCTTGCAGCAACTGCTGCCACAGGGCCGGGCCACCCGTGGACTTGGCCACCGCCTCCAGGCGCGCAACGTGTGCTTCCAGCTCACTGGCGCTGGCGGTGATGATGCGTCCCGGCTGGCGGCCCACCAGGCGGCGGATCTCGCTGCCCTGGCTGGACTGGCCTTCACCCTCGCCATCGCTGCCGGCCAGCGACAGGCTGGTCTGGCCACCGGTCATGGCCAGGAACACATCGGCCAGCAACTCGGAGTCGAGCAATGCGCCGTGCAGCTCGCGGCCGGAGTTGTCTACGCCATAGCGTTTGCACAAGGCATCAAGGCTGTTGCGCTGCCCGGGGTGACGCTCACGCGCCATCAACAAGGTGTCGAGCACCTCGCAATGCTGGGAAATGTCAGCGCGGTCCGACTGCCCGAGCAAGGCAAATTCGTTGTTGATGAAGCCAACGTCGAACGCCGCGTTGTGGATGATCAGCCGCGCGCCCTGGATGTACTCGAAGAACTCGTCGGCAACCTCGGCGAAACGCGGCTTGCCCACCAGGAACTCGTCGGTGATGCCGTGAACACCGATAGCCCCCTCGTCGCTTTCGCGATCGGGCTGCAGGTACACGTGGAAGTTGCGCCCGGTCATGCGCCGGCCGACCAGTTCGATACAGCCGATCTCGATGATGCGATGGCCATCGCCCACCGGCATACCGGTGGTTTCGGTGTCGAGCACGACCGACCTGTTGTTCTGCATCTCCACGCCGGTATTCTCCTGCCGCGTACTGCCTGAATAAGAAAAGCGGCGAATTTTACCTCACCCGCTAACGGATGTGGCGAATTCGCGTGAACGGCTCAGCGGGCTTTGCGCAGGTCATCGACGCCACGGTTGGCCAATTGGTCGGCACGCTCGTTGCCCGCATGCCCGATATGCCCGCGCACCCACTGCCATTTGACCTTGTGACGGTTGACCTGGGCGTCGAGCTGCTGCCACAGGTCGGCGTTCTTCACCGGCTCCTTGGCGGCGGTTTTCCAGCCGCGCTTCTTCCAGTTGACCATCCACTCGGTGATGCCTTTCATCACATACTGCGAGTCGGTCACCAGTAGTACCTCGCACTCGCGCTTGAGCGCTTCGAGGCCCTTGATCGCGGCCATCAGTTCCATGCGGTTGTTGGTGGTGTCGCGCTCACCGCCCCACAGTTCCTTTTCGACGCCCTTGCACACCAGCAGTGCGCCCCAGCCACCCAGGCCAGGATTACCCTTGCAGGCACCATCGGTGTAGATCTCGACGCTTTCGACGCTTTCGCTCATGTACAGCCTTTATTCATCGTTGAAGGTGCGACCCTCGGGGTGAGGCTCGCGCCGGTTGACCTTGGCCATCGGCAGCGGCAGCAGTTTGCCCATCGGTTCACGACGTGCCTGGCGCAATGGGCGCAGGCCCACCACCATCTTGCGCGCCACCAGCAGGTAGACGCCGCCACCGCCACACTGCCAGCGCCCGGCGACACGCTCCCAACCCGACAGGCGCGCCTGCCAGGCCGGCGAAGCAAGCGGCGGACGATAGCACCCGAAGCGGCGTTTCTCCAGCGCGAAGCCCAGCAGGTTGAGCCAGTCGCCCACCCGCGAGGGCGAGATACAGCGGGCCTTGCGCAGGGCGTCATGGGCAAACACCCGGCGCATGCCCCAGGCGCTCCAGGGGTTGATGCCAACGATCAGCAGGTGGCCGCCGGGGCGCACGCTGCTGGCAGCTTCGCGTAGCAGGCCGTGGGGCGACAGACTGAAGTCCAGCCCGTGCTGCAGTACCACCACGTCGGCGGCATGCTCGCTGAGTGGCCAGGCCTGTTCTTCACAGACGATCTCGACCCCCGGCAACGGCGCGCCCAGGCGCACGTTGCGCTGCACCTGCGGCGCGCTGGGCGGGGCCTCGGCGCACGGGCCGTAGTGCACCAGGTAGCCGCCAAAATAGCGCCCCAGCTCTTCTTCGAGCAGGCGCTGCTCTTCGGCCAGCAACAACCGGCCCAGCGGGCCGGCAAACCATTCGCGTGCCTGGCTGATCAGCTCCAACCACTGCGGGTCGGCCTGGGCAAAGGCTTGATCGGTCATTGCAGTCTCCCTTGGACGGTTCTCGACGACGCACATAGCTACTAAGATGCACCCATGTCCACCGTTTGGCGAATCGCACAATGATACAGATCGATGCCCTGCCCGCTTTCACCGATAACTACATCTGGTTGTTACAAGACGCCGTCAACCAGCGCTGTGCGGTCGTCGATCCAGGCGATGCGGCACCGGTGCTGGACTGGCTGCAGCGCCACCCCGGCTGGCAGTTGAGCGACATTCTGGTCACCCATCACCACCACGACCATGTAGGCGGCGTAGAGCAGCTCAAGGCCGCCACTGGCGCCCGGGTCAGCGGGCCGGCCAACGAGCGCATTCCCGCCCGCGACCTGGCGCTGCACGACAATGACCGTATCGAGGTACTGGGCCTGAGTTTGGAGGTATTCGAGGTGCCCGGGCACACCCTGGGCCACATTGCCTATTACTGCGCGCGCCCGCAGGTGCCGATGCTGTTCAGCGGCGACACCCTGTTCGCTGCCGGCTGCGGGCGCCTGTTCGAAGGCACGCCACAGCAGATGCACGCCTCGCTGGAGCGCCTGGCAGCCCTGCCGGCCGCCACGCTGGTGTACTGCACCCACGAATACACATTGAGCAACCTGCGTTTTGCCCGCGCAGTAGAGCCGCAAAACCCGCACATTGCCCAACGCTTCGACGACGTTACGGCATTGCGCGCGCAAGATCGCATCACGTTGCCGTCCAATCTGGCCCTCGAGAAGCTCACCAATCCGTTTTTGCGTACCGCCGAAACATCCGTTAAAGAAAAAATAGACGAACGGGATGGGCGCATAAACCCTACGCCGAGTGCTGTTTTTGCGGGGTTGCGTGCGTGGAAGGACAGCTTCTAAACAGCCCTGGCAGGGCACTAAAAGTTCTCAAAGGTTGACCGACAAGGGGTGCCTTTCTAGAATCCCCCGACATTTTTGCCCGGAACTTTGTCCTAGCCAATGTCGTCTCCTAGCCGCAGAACCTTCAATTCCGTCGCCCTGACGCGCCTGGCCCAAGCCAGTGCGCTGGCCCTGGCCGCCACGCTCGTGGGCTGCCAGAGCACCCGCCAGGTCGATGAATCCGATAGCGTTCGCGCGCACAATTTCCAGGCCCGGATCAAGCAGAAGCCGCTTTTGTCCACGACAAGAAGCCGGTCGAGCCCGCCGTGGCCCAGGATGTGTGGGAGCGCATGCGCCAGGGCTTCCAACTGCAGGATGGCATCGCGGTAAACCCGCGCATCGAGCAGCAGCGCCTGTGGTTCGCCAGCAACCCGTCGTTCCTGGAAGGTGCCGGCGACCGCGGCAGCCTGTATATCCACTACATCGTCGAGCGTCTCGAAGAGCGCGACATGCCGCTGGAACTGGCCCTGCTGCCGGCCATCGAAAGTGCCTACAACCCCATGGCCTATTCGCGCGCACATGCCGTGGGCCTGTGGCAGTTCATCCCGTCCACCGGGCGCTACTTCAACCTGCGCCAGACGAATTTCTACGACGGCCGCCGCGACATCACCGCCTCGACCAACGCCGCGCTCGACTATCTGACCCGTCTGCACGACATGTTCAACGGTGACTGGCTGCTGGCACTGGCCGCCTACAATGCCGGCGAAGGCACCGTCAGCCGCGCCATCGAGCGCAACGAAAAGCTCGGCCTGCCGACCGACTACTGGAACCTGCCGCTGCCCAAGGAAACCCGCGACTACGTGCCCAAGCTGCTGGCACTCTCGCAGGTGGTCCTGACCCCGCAGGCCTACGGCGTGAACCTCAACCCGATCGCCAACGAACCGTATTTCGAAGCGGTGGTCATCAAGGATCGTCTCGACCTGTCGCGCGTTGCCGCCCTGGCCGAAATCGACGAAGACGAACTGTTCCAGCTCAACCCGGCGTTCAAGAAGCGCATGACCGTGGATGGCCCGCAGCAACTGCTGGTGCCCACAGCCAAGGCACAACTGCTGACCGCCAGCCTGTCGAACATGAAGCCCGAAGAGCTGCTCAGCCTGCGACCGCAGAAAGCCGTATTCGAAGCCGCCATGGCGCAAGCGTCGGCACCGCTGCGCAACAGCCGTTACAAGGTCAAGCGTGGCGACAACCTGGCCAGCATCGCCAAGGCCAACAAGGTCAGTGTCAAGGACCTGCAGCGCTGGAACACACTGCGCGGCAACAACCTCAAGGTCGGCCAGACCCTGGTCATGCAGAGCGCCCAGCCGGCCACGGCCGGCAAACAGAAAAAGTCGACCCAGTACAAGGTGCGCAAAGGCGACTCGCTGTACATGGTGGCCAAGCGCTTCAACGTCGAAATGCAGCACCTCAAGCGCTGGAATCCGCGTAGCGGCCACGCCCTCAAACCAGGCCAGACCCTCACCGTCTACCTGCCGCATTGAGCCCCAGGCTCCGGCTGCCAGGCCGGAGCCCGCACCTTGTCTGGGGTTACTCTTTTTCCTGCCGATACAAGCTGTTACTGTAGCCGTAATAAAGCCCAAGCCTGGATCGGATCGCCGACTTGATACGCCCCCTCCTGTTGCTGTCATTCAGCCTGGCCTTGAGCTTTCCTGCGGGCGCGACAATCAGCGAAAGCCACGGTTACGCCCAGTTCGGCACGCTCAAGTACCCAGCCAAATTCACCCATTTCGATTGGGTCAACCCGCAAGCGCCGAAAGGCGGCACCTTGCGTGCGATGGCATTCGGCACGTTCGACACCCTCAACCCCTACACCTTCAAGGGATCGAGCCCGGTTACCACGCCCAACTTCCTGCAGTACGGCGTGAACGAGCTGAACGAAACCCTGATGGTCGGCACCGGCCAGCGCGACCCTTCCGGTGATGAAGCGACGTCCAGTTACGGGCTGATCGCGCGCTCCGTGGAGTACAGCGAGGATCGTAGCTGGGTGGTGTTCAACCTGCGCCCCGAGGCACGCTTTCACGACGGGCGCCCCATCACCGCTGCCGACGTGGCGTTCACCTACCGCACCCTGCTCAAGGACGGCCACCCGATCTACCGCACCAGCTTGCAGGAAGTGCAGCGGGTCGACGTGCTCAACCCGCAGCGCATCCGCTTCGTGTTCAAGCGGGCCGGCAACCCCCTGTTGATTCTGCGCCTGGGCGAGATGCCAGTGCTGCCCCAGCACTACTGGAAAGGCCGGGACTTCAAGGCCACCACGTTCGAAGCGCCACTGGGCAGCGGCCCATACCGCATCACCCAGGTGCAACCGGGGCGGCGCCTGGTGTTCGAACGGGTCAAGGACTACTGGGGCAAAGACCTGGCGGTCAACCGCGGCAAGTACAATTTCGACCGCGTCGAGTATGAGTTCTATCGCGACAGCGACGTGGCCTTCGAAGCGTTCAAGGCAGGCGAGTTCGATATCTACATCGAACACCAAGCCAAGAACTGGGCCAATGGCTACAACTTTCCTGCGGTACGCCGCGGCCAGGTGATCAAGGCCCAGGTCCAGCACAAGATACCGACCCAGACCCAGGGCCTGTTCATGAACAGCCGCCGCGCCGCGTTCGGCGATGACCGCGTGCGCCAGGCAATGGGCCTGATGCTGGACTTCGAGTGGACCAACCGCACCCTGTTCAGCAGTGCCTACAAACGCGCCGCCAGCTACTACCCCAACAGCGAGTTCAGCGCCAGCGGGCTACCCCAGGGCAAGGAATGGCTACTGCTGGCGCCGTACCGTGACCAACTGCCGGCCGCGCTGTTTACCCAGCCCTACAGCGTGGGCCAGACCGACGGCCGCGGTATCGACCGCGACACCCTGCGCCTGGCCCTCAACCTGCTGGGCCAGGCTGGCTGGAAGCTGTCCGGGCAGCGCTTGCTCAACAGCCTCGGGCAACCGCTGAAGGTAGAGATCCTGCTGGTCAACCCGAACCTGGAGCGCATCCTGCAATCTTATGTCGAAAATCTTGCCAGCATTGGCATCGATGCGCGCTTGCGCACGGTAGACCGCGCCCAGTACAAACAGCGGCTGGACCAGTTCGATTTCGACATGATTCTGATAACCCTCAACCAGACGCTCAGCCCAGGCCTGGAGCAATGGCTGTACTTTCATTCCAGCCAGGCCAGCAACAAGGGCAGCAAGAACTATGCAGGGGTAAAGAGTCCGGTGGTCGACCACCTGCTAGAGTCTCTGCTCAACGCGCAGAGCCGCGATGATCAAGTGGCAGCAGCGCGTGCACTGGACCGGGTGCTGCTGTGGCAGCACTACATGATTCCCAACTGGTATCTCGACAATCACCGCCTGGCCTACCGCAACCGGTTTGCCTTTGTCGCCACGCCGCCCTACACCCTGGGGCTGAACAGCTGGTGGCTCAAGCCCACGGAGAACGCCCAATGATGCCATCGCCTCGCCTGCGCCTGCTGGCCGGCGGCCTGTTGCTGGCCAGCCTGAGCCTGCCGGCCCTGGCCGCACCGCAGCATGCCCTGACGCTGTACGACGAAGCGCCCAAATACCCGGCCAGCTTCAAGCATTTCGACTACGTGAACCCCGACGCACCAAAGGGCGGCACGTTCCGCCTCAACGGCTCGGGGGGATTCGACAGCCTCAACCCGTTCATCAACAAGGGCGTGTCGGCCGACAACATCGAGCTGGTCTACGACACCCTGGCGCGTGCCAGCCTCGACGAGCCGTTCACCGAGTACGGGCTACTGGCCAAACAGATCGAGAAAGCCCCGGACAACAGCTGGGTGCGTTTCTACCTGCGCCCCGAAGCGCGCTTCCAGGATGGCCATCCGGTGCGTGCCGACGACGTGGTGTTTACCTTCGACACCCTGATCAAGAGCGGCGCGCCGCTGTACCGCGCGTATTACGCCGACGTCGACGAGGTGATCGCCGAAGACCCGCTGCGCGTACTGTTCAAGTTCAAGCACAAG
>NZ_JAAHBU010000353.1 GCF_010671725.1 Pseudomonas brassicae
TCGATCCAGATGCCCAGGATATCGCGCGTCCCGTCGGGTAAAACGCCCAGCGCCAGGTAAATGGCCTTGTTGCGCACCAAGCCTTCTTCGCGGATCTTCACCCGCAGCGCATCAAAGAAAATGACCGGGTACATCGGCTCCAGCGGGCGCTGTTGCCACGCGCCAATTTCTTCCATGACCTCGTCGGTCACAGAGCTGATGAAATCGGGCGAGACGTCCGTGCCGTACTGCTCGGAAAGAAACGCACGAATCTCTCTGACCGTCATTCCACGGGCATACATGGCAATGATCTTGTCGTCAAAACCGGTATAACGGCGCTCATGCTTGGGGATCAGAATCGGCGAGAAACTGCCGTTGCGATCACGCGGAATGTCCAGGCGTATCGGGCCATCGCCGGTGAGCACCGTCTTGCCGCTCTTACCGTTGCGCTGGTTGGTTTCATCCTCCGGGCGCTGCGCGCCCGACGGATAGCCCAGGTGGTGGCCGAGCTCGGCATTTAGCGCTCGTTCAATCAGCGCTTTCTTGAAGGCCGCAGAAGCCTCTTCGATCGCCTCAGCGGTCATCAGCGTTTCAGGGAGTTGATCCAGCAGTTCCTTTGGAAGCTTCGGCAGCTCCCGTACTGGTTTGCGTTCAGATTTCTTTTTGGTTGGCATACATGCACCTCTTACTCATGTTATGCCCGAACACAAAATTTCTGACACCCCGGTGCGGGACTGCCGCATCACTACACACGATACCAAGTCATCGAAAAACAGGGCGGTTCCAATCAC
>NZ_JAAHBU010000354.1 GCF_010671725.1 Pseudomonas brassicae
CTTGCCAGCGAAGGGCGCACTAGCGCGTGTCAGCCAAGCGCATCCTTGAGAAACCCCGGCGCTATGTAGCGCTGGTAATGCGCCTCGGACAGCAGAAAGAATTCCCGATCGATGGCATCGCGCAACTCGGGCAGCTCCCAGTCGCGAAACTCCGGCAACAGCACCATGCCGTATGCCTCCAGCTCGCGAATCACTCGCGCGCCCCGTGCAATCAGCTGATAGGCCCAGCAATACTCGGACTGGTGCGGCACGAAGCGGATCTTGCGCTGCTCCAGCTGCACACGCAGCTTGCCGGCATCGAACACCTCCAGCTTGGCCGCCATCACCTGCACCAGCAGTTGCTCCAGGCGCAGCCATACCGCACGTTTTTCGTCGTCGTTGTAGCCGTTCCAGTGGATCACTTCATGGTGAAAACGCTTGCACCCGCGGCACACCAGATCCCCGTAAACCGTGGAACAGAGGCCGACACAAGGCGTTTTAATTGACTGATTGGACATGAAAGATTCAACGGCATGGCGATGGAACAGACGACCATGTTAGCCCTTTGTCTAACGAGGGTCACCCCGTAAAGTCGTTGCGCTCGCCTTACCTTCTGCGCATTTTTACCGTAGAATCACTCGGCCTTTTTAAGGCAGCAATGTCCGTTAGAAGCTGTTTTCAAAGCGTCACGAGCACAGTTGATCCGGTAGAACGGCGTTGCACGGTGTATTCACCTATCGAATACACCGCGCCACCCCCTCATCAGCCTCCGTTCTACAGGCGTAAAACTTTGAAAGCAGCTTCTGTAAGGATTTCCTGCAACCCTGGCTATGCGGCTCAAAAAGCCGTGATGCGCATGGGTGCCGGTTATTCTGGATGAGCGTCCCGGACACCCATTTGGGACCACTGATGAGGGTAATAACTGTGCTTGAAGCCTACCGCAAACACATCGAAGAGCGTGCCGCCCAGGGTATCGTGCCCCAGCCGCTTAACGCCGAACAAACCGCAGGCCTGGTCGAGCTGCTGAAAAATCCCCCTGCTGGCGAAGAAGCAGTCCTCGTCGACCTGATCACCAACCGCGTACCACCAGGTGTGGACGAAGCCGCCTACGTCAAGGCCGGTTTCCTGTCGGCTGTCGCCAAGGGCGAAGCCACTTCCCCGCTGATCAGCAAGCAACGCGCCGTTGAACTGCTGGGCACCATGCAAGGCGGCTACAACATCGCCACCCTGGTTGAACTGCTCGACGACGCCGAACTGGCCGCCGTTGCCGCCGAACAACTCAAGCACACCCTGCTGATGTTCGACGCGTTCCATGACGTGGCCGAAAAAGCCAAGAACGGCAACGCCCACGCCCAAGCCGTGCTGCAATCCTGGGCTGACGGCGAGTGGTTCAAGAAGCGCCCGACCCTGGCCGACAAGATCAGCCTGCGGGTCTTCAAGGTCACTGGCGAAACCAACACCGACGACCTGTCCCCTGCCCCGGACGCCTGGTCGCGCCCTGACATCCCGCTGCACGCCCTGGCCATGCTGAAAATGGCCCGCGACGGTATCGTACCGGACGTGCAAGGCTCCATCGGCCCGATGAAGCAGATCGAGCAGATGCGCGGCGAAGGCTTCCCGATCGCCTATGTCGGTGACGTGGTCGGCACCGGCTCCTCGCGTAAATCGGCCACCAACTCGGTGCTGTGGTTCTTCGGCGACGACATCCCGTACGTACCGAACAAGCGCGCTGGCGGCTTCTGCTTCGGCTCCAAGATCGCCCCGATCTTCTACAACACCATGGAAGATGCCGGCGCCCTGCCGATCGAATTCGATGTGTCGAACATCAACATGGGCGACGTGATCGACCTGTACCCGCATGCCGGCAAAGTCTGCAAGCACGGTACCGACGAGGTCATCACCACCTTCGAAATGAAAACCCCGGTGCTGCTCGACGAAGTGCGCGCTGGCGGCCGTATCCCGCTGATCGTCGGCCGTGGCCTGACCGAGAAGGCACGTGCCGAGCTGGGCCTGGGCCCAACCGACCTGTTCAAGCTGCCTGAAGCACCGGTCGACACCGGCAAGGGCTACACCCTGGCGCAGAAGATGGTCGGCAAGGCCTGCGGCCTGCCGGTAGGCAAGGGCGTGCGCCCTGGCACCTACTGCGAGCCGAAGATGACCACCGTCGGTTCCCAGGACACCACCGGTCCCATGACCCGCGACGAGCTGAAAGACCTGGCGTGCCTGGGCTTCTCCGCCGACCTGGTGATGCAGTCGTTCTGCCACACCGCGGCCTATCCGAAGCCGATCGACGTGACCACCCACCACACCCTGCCGGATTTCATCCGCACCCGTGGCGGCGTGTCGCTGCGTCCAGGCGACGGCATCATCCACAGCTGGCTGAACCGCATGCTGCTGCCGGACACCGTCGGCACCGGTGGTGACTCGCACACCCGCTTCCCGATCGGCATCTCGTTCCCGGCCGTTCCGGCCTGGTTGCCTTCGCCGCAGCCACTGGCGTGATGCCGCTGGACATGCCGGAGTCGGTGCTGGTGCGCTTCAAGGGCAAGCTGAACCCAGGCATCACCCTGCGTGACCTGGTCCACGCCATCCCTTACTACGGCATCCAGAAAGGCCTGCTGACCGTCGAGAAGAAAGGCAAGATCAACGCCTTCTCCGGCCGCATCCTTGAAATCGAAGGCCTGGACGAGCTGACCGTCGAGCAGGCGTTCGAGCTGTCCGACGCCTCGGCCGAACGTTCGGCTGCCGGTTGCACCATCAAGCTGCCGGAAAAAGCGGTCGCCGAGTACCTGAAGTCGAACATCACCCTGCTGCGCTGGATGATCAGTGAAGGCTACGGCGATGCGCGTACCATGGAACGCCGTGCACAGGCGATGGAAGCCTGGCTGGCCAACCCGCAACTGCTGTCGGCCGACGCCGATGCCGAGTACGCCGAAATCATCGAGATCGACCTGGCCGACATCAAGGAGCCTGTACTTTGCGCCCCTAACGACCCGGACGACGCTCGCCTGCTGTCCAGCGTCCAGGGCCAGAAGATCGACGAAGTGTTCATCGGTTCGTGCATGACCAACATTGGTCACTTCCGCGCTGCCGGCAAGCTGCTGGACAAGGTCAAGGGTCAGTTGCCAACCCGTCTGTGGCTGTCGCCGCCGACCAAGATGGATGCTCACCAGCTGACCGAGGAAGGCTACTACGGCATCTACGGCAAGGCTGGCGCACGCATGGAAATGCCGGGCTGCTCGCTGTGCATGGGTAACCAGGCACGCGTAGAGCCGAACTCGACCGTGGTGTCGACCTCGACCCGTAACTTCCCGAACCGTCTGGGCGATGGTGCCAACGTGTTCCTGGCCTCCGCCGAACTGGCTGCCGTTGCCTCGATTTTGGGCAAGCTGCCAACCGTCGAGGAGTACATGGAGTACGCGGCGAATATCGACAGCATGGCTGCCGACATCTACCGTTACCTGAGCTTCGACCAGATCGCCGAGTTCCGTGAAGCCGCTGCGAACGCCAATATCCCGGTCGTTCAAGCCTAAGCTGACTTAGCGTGAAAAAAGCCCCGCCAACTGGCGGGGCTTTTTATTGCC
>NZ_JAAHBU010000355.1 GCF_010671725.1 Pseudomonas brassicae
CCCGGCATCGAAGGTGCACATCCACGGCCGTGTCGGTGTTGAAGCAGCAACTGACTGCCATCGGCCAGGGGTCACCGGCAGACGCTCGCCCACTGCACTGCGGTAATCGGCAAACCACGGCCCCTGCTTCGTCTCACGGTAACCACCCCAGCCCAGCGTGCCGCCGCCCAACAACAGCGCCAGGCCCTTGAGCACGCTCGCCGCTTGGCGCGGCGCTCCTCACCGGCCAGGCCCAGGGTGCGTTCAGCCAACGCGCCCGGCAACCGGTGCAGGCGTTGCTGCAGGCGTTCGGCCTGCTGCCAGGCCCAGGCATGCGTGGGCGCCGCACCGAGCCAGGCTTGCCAGGCCTCGCGGTCATGGGCAGTGGCGTCTGCGTCGTTGAGCCGCGTGTACCAGTGTGCCGCCTGCTCCAGTGCGGCCAGTTGCTCGACAGTCAGGCTGGCCATGTTCAGAGCTCGTGCTGCAGGCTGTAGATCATGCAGTGCTGCACAGCCTTGGCGATGTAGCGGTTGACGCTCATCAGCGAGATCCCGAGTGTCTGGGCAATCGCCTTGTACGTCATGCCGTCCAGTTGCGAGAGCAGGAACGCCTTGCGCACGTTCTCGCCCAGTGCACCCAGCATCGCATCCAGCTCGCACAGGGTGTCGAGCAGCAGCAGGCGCGTCTCGGGTGAAATGTCCAGGGCTTCGGGCCGCTCGGCCAGCGCCTTGAGCCAGGCACGCTCCAGGCGTTGCGCCGAAAGTGATCGATCATCATGCGCCGCGCAATAGTCGCCAGATAGCCACGCGGCTCGCGCACCGCGCGCAGCTTGCTCGACGCGTCCTGAGTGCCGAGGATACGCACGAACACGTCCTGCACCAGGTCGGCGGCCAGGTGCTGGCAGTCCACCCGCGGGCGCAGCCAACTGCGCAACCAGCGGTGCTGCTCCTGGTAGATTCTGCTGACCTGCTCGTGCAGCACAGGATCGTGGCTCGACATGACGTAAGCTCATCAACATGAATGGGAAGTATTATCATTTTAGGGGGATTGCTTCGTCTCGAGCAAGCGCGACGCACAAACGTGCGGTCTCGGTCGGGTCTGTGCTTAGATACCGATTGCACACATTGGAGGAAAGGATGCCCGTCATGCTGCCACTACGCCGCCCCCTCACCGGCCTGCCCACTGCGCTGACGCTGTGTGCCCTGCTCGGCGCCTGCGTGCCCTACCCGCGCGAACGCCCGGCCTACGCCGACCTGTGCCAGCCACGCCAGGTGCTGGAGGTGCCGACGGCACACGGCATCAAGACCTTCTACCTGTACACCTACCTGTACGACCATGCGCTGACCTGGGGTGAGCGCCCCTATGTGCAGGGCCATTTCAGCGCGCATGACGCGCCAGACCGCGAGTTCTATGTCCAGCTGATCGGCTTCAACAAAGACCGCCAGCAACCGCTCAAGCCTGGGCGTTCGGGTGAACCACCGGTGCCGATGCTGTATGACAGCCGCAGCGCCTACCTCACCTTCGAAAACGGCACGCGCCTGGCGGCTCGACCGGATATCTACCTGGGCGCCCTCAACAATGACTTCCCGCTCTCCGGCCCGGCGTACGTGCGCCCTTCGCCCTTCGACATCAACAGCGACGAGGTCCACCGGCGCATCCCCAAGATCACCAACAACAAGCGTTATGGCTCGGTCTACGTGGCGTTCAATACGCCGGATTTCAACGCCGACAGCCGCTGGACGATCAACCTGGGCACGTTGGAAATCGAAGGCCAGTCGGTTACTGTGGCGCCGCTGACACTGTGCCACCACCCGAAAAAATCCTGGATTGGCATCGAACCGTTGATGCGCCCCTGAGCTCCATACCCTGACGTTCACACCAACAACGAGGCAGCATGCAGATCGAGCTTCTGGAGGTTCGCGATCACCTCCACCGTTTCGCCCCTTTCGACGCCTTGCCCGAGGACACCCTGAACGGCATTGCGCAGCGTATCCAGGTCAGCTACTTCAAGGCCGGCAGCGCCATCCTGGAAGCAGGCAGCAGTATCCAGGACCTGCATTACGTGCGCAGCGGTGCGGTGGAGATCTACCGGCGCAACGGCGAGCTCTACAACCGCCTGGGCGAAGGCGACATCTTCGGCCAGGCCGGGCTGCTGCGCAGCAACAAGGTGCGCTTCCCGGCCAAGGCGCTGGAAGACAGCCTGATCTACTTCATACCCGCCGACCTGTTTGCCGAGCTGTGCGAACAGCACGACAGCTTTGCCGAGTTCGTCGAGGCCGAGGGGCATTCGCGCCTCAAGTCCGCGGCCGAGGGCCAGGGCCGAGCCAGTGAACTGATCCAGCTCAAGGCACGTACACTGCTGTCGCGCAGCCTGGTGTCGGTAAGCCAGAACACGTCGATCCTCGACGCCGCGCGGCTGATGGCCGCCGAGAGCGTGTCGTGCGTGGCCGTACTGGAACCGGTGCCCGACGCCCCAGACAGACTGCTGGGCCTGGTCACCGACCGCGACCTGCGTACCCGCGTGCTGGCCGCCGACCTCAGCAGCAGCCTGCCCATCAGCACGGTGATGTCCAGCGACCCGGTGGTGATCCAGGCCAACGACTCGGTATTCGAAGCGATGCTGAGCATGCTGCGGCGCAACATCCACCACCTGCCGGTGCTGCACAAGGGGCGCACCCTGGGCCTGATCAACCTGTCGGACATCATCCGTCACGAATCCCAGAGCAGCCTGTACCTGGTCAACAGCATTTCCAACCAACACAGCGTGGCCGGGTTGCGCTCGTTGCTGCGCGACGTGCGCGGCACCTACATCCGCATGGTGCGCGACGGCGCCACCGCGCACATGATCGGCAGCGCGATTTCCGGTATCGGCCGCGCCTTCACCCAGCGCCTGCTGGAGCTGGCCGAACGCGACCTGGGCCCGCCACCGGTGCCCTACTGTTTCATGGCACTGGGGTCGATGGCGCGGGATGAACAGTTGCTGGTCACCGACCAGGACAACGCCCTGGTGCTCGACGACAGCTTCGACCCGGTACAGCACGACGGCTACTTCCTCAAGCTCGCGACCTTTGTCAGCGACGGGCTGGCCGCCTGCGGCTACAGCTACTGCAAGGGCGGGATCATGGCCACCAACGACCAGTGGCGCCAGCCGCTGCGGGTATGGAAGGCCTATTTCACCCAGTGGATCGACAAGCCCAACGCGGCCACGCTGCTGAACAGCAGCATCTTTTTCGACCTTGACGGCGTGTACGGCGAGCTGGAGCTGGTGCAGGCGCTGCAGACACTCTGCGCGCAGAAGTCCAGTGCCAGCCCGGCGTTCCTGACCGCGATGGCGCGCAATGCCTTGAACCGTACGCCGCCGCTGGGGTTCTTCCGCACCTTCGTGATGGAGACCGATGGGCGCCAGAAACAGATCATCAACCTCAAGGGCCGCGGCACCGCGCCGCTCACCGACCTGATCCGCGTGCATGCGCTGGCCTGCGCCAGTACGGCGCAGAACTCGGTTGACCGGCTGGAGGCGATCAGCGCGACCAAGCTGATGCAGCCGGCGGCATCGAACATTTGCGCTACGCGCTGGAGTTCCTGTCGATGGTGCGTATCCGCCACCAGGCCGATGCGATTGAACAGGGACAGCAACCGGACAACTACATCGAACCCGAACGCTTCTCCAGCAGTGAACGGCACAACCTCAAGGAGGCGTCCAGGTGCTGAGCCATGCGCAGAAATTCCTGCGCTTTCGCTACCCCGGCATCGTGCGGCACACACGATGATGCTGCGCGACAGCCAACGCATCGACTGGAGCGCGCGTTTCCAGGCATTGGCGCAGGCGGCGCGCCATCCGTTGCTGCAAGGGTTCTACGCAGCCGGGGCGGTGGCAGCACAGACGCCCCTGGAAGACGTGCCGTTGCTGGCGCTGGACGTCGAGACCACCGGCCTGGATGCCGAAAAGGACGGCATCGTGAGTATCGGCCTGATGCCCTTCAGCCTGCAGCGTATCCGCTGCGGCGAGGCGCGTTACTGGGTGGTCAAGCCGCGCACCGAACTGAGCGAAACGTCGATCACCTTCCACCACATCACCCACAGCGACATCCGCCATGCACCGGCCTTGCCCCATGTGCTCAAGGCCTTGCTCAGTGCCATGGCCGGGCAGGTGATGGTGGTGCACTACCGCCACATCGAGCGTGGTTTTCTCGAACATGCGGTGCGCCGCCACCTGGGTGAAGGCCTGCAGTTTCCGGTGATCGACACCATGCAGCTCGAGGCGCTGGTGCACCGCAGTGGTCGCAGCTGGATGGACCGGCTGCTGCGCCGCGCGCCGCTGTCGATTCGCCTGGCCGACAGCCGCGCGCGCTATCACCTGCCGCCCTACCATGCCCACCACGCGCTCACCGATGCGCTGGCGACAGCAGAGCTGTTGCAGGCACAGGTGGCGCATCGGCTCGCGGCGGGGGTTGAAGTGGGCCGACTGTGGGATTGACCGCTACGTGATGTAGCGCGTCACCCCCGCGGCTCGGACATCAGCCCCTTGATCAGCGACACGCAACCGAGCAGCAGCACGAGGGCGAACGGCAGGCCGGTCGACACCGCCATGGCCTGCAACGCGATCAACCCGCCGCCCAGCAGCAGGGCAATCGCGATCACCCCCTGCATCACTGCCCAGAACACACGTTGTGGCACCGGTGCATCGACCTTGCCGCCCGCGGTAATGGTATCGATCACCAGGGAACCGGAGTCGGAGGAGGTGATGAAGAACACCGCCACCAGCACGATCCCGATAAACGAGGTGATTTCCTTGAGCGGCAGACCACTGAGCATCGCGAACAACTTGAGCTCCAGCACCGCATCCGTCACACCGCTGAACTGCTGCGTCACGGTCTGATCGATGGCGGTGCCACCGAACGTGGTCATCCACAGTACCGACACGAGGGACGGCACCAGCAGCACCGCAATCAGGAACTCGCGCACCGTACGGCCGCGGCTGACACGGGCAATGAACATGCCCACGAACGGCGACCAACTGATCCACCAGGCCCAGTAGAAGGCGGTCCAGCCCTGGGTAAATTCGGCGTCTTCACGCCCTACCGGGTTGGACAGCGCCGGCAGGTACTGCAGGTACGAAGTCAGGTTGCGGAAGAAGCCAGTGAAGATCGCCAGCGTCGGCCCCACCACGATGATGAACACCAACAGCAGCAGCGCCAGGCCCATGTTCACCTGGGACAGCATCTTCACACCCTTGTCCATGCCGGCCAGCACCGAGCCCAAGGCAATGATGCTGATGCCGATGATCAACAGCACCTTGCTCACATTGGTGGAGGGGATCCCGAACAGGTACTCCAGCCCCGCCGCTGCCTGCTCGGCGCCGATACCCAGCGAGGTGGCCAGGCCGAACAGCGTGGCGAACACGGCCAGGATATCGATGATATGCCCCGGCCAGCCCCACACCCGCTCACCCAGCAGCGGGTAGAACACCGAGCGGATCGACAGCGGCAGGCCCTTGTTGTAGGTGAACAAGGCCAGCGACAGCGCCACGATGGCGTAGATCGCCCACGGGTGCAGGCCCCAATGGTAGATGGTCGCGGCCATGGCCATGTCTGCCGCCACCTGCGGGTTGCCCGCAGCACCGCCCAGCGGCGCCCAGTCGGTGCGCACACCGGCCGCATCGAGGTTCACCCCGCCCATGGCCGCCGAAAAGTGCGACATGGGTTCGGCGACGCCGTAGAACATCAGGCCGATGCCCATGCCCGCGGCGAACAACATCGAGAACCAGCCCACATAGGAGTGGTCCGGCACCGCTTCGCGACCGCCCAGGCGCACTTTGCCCAAGGGCGACACGATCAGCCCCAGGCACAGCAACACGAAGATATTGGCGGTACTCATGAAGAACCAGGCCAGGTTGGCGGTGAGCCAACTGCGCATGGCGCTGAAGATCGGCTCGACCTCGTTCTGCAGCGCCAGGGTGAGGATGACGAACAGGAAGATGGTGGCGGCCGAGATGAGGAACACCTTGCCGTGGATATCCAGCGAGAAGGAAAACTCGCCCTTGAAATTGTCCTGGCCGACGACATAGTCGGTGTCGATCAGGTTGACTTCACCGCTTGGAGCTGGAATGCCATCGATGGTCACTGGCTGAGAATGCCCGGGTGTTTCATTGGATGGGGTTCTTCCCACGAAATGCTCCTTTGATTGCTGGCACGCCTCGACGTGCAATGGTCTGATAGCCCCGCTGCTCCTATGGCAAAACGAGAAAATGAAGCGCCAAGGGTAACAGGCTTGGGGTGGGACCGTGGCATGCGCCAGGGGTTCAAGGCTTTCTGCCACTATTTGGCAATCATGTTTCAACCACGTT
>NZ_JAAHBU010000356.1 GCF_010671725.1 Pseudomonas brassicae
TTGCCAGCGAAGAGGCCCGTCAAAGCCCTACTTGTGCAACGCCATCCCCAACAGCTGGCGCGCCTTGCCCGTCAGCCTTTTGAGCTTCGAATCCGGCTTGGGCGCCACCAGCCCCTGCTGCCTCAGCCAGTCCTTCCAGCGAATGCGCTCCTCGCGCACCAGCCAGCCATCCTGCTGCGCAAAGCTCTCGGCCAGGTACAGCCCGCGCGTGCTCGCCGGTACCAGGCGGTCTTTCTTCAAGGTATACAGTTCGGCCTTGGGCTGGCCGTCTTCCAATGGCATCAGGTACAGGTCTGGCCGGCTGCGGTTGAGCCGCGCCACCAGTTGATCGCCCTCCAGGCGCTCGTCCACATGGAACAGGCTCAGCGACTTGGCCTCGCGCGGCACCTGCAGACGCAGGTCGTAGATCAGTTGCAGCGAGGCGGTGGGCAGGTGCACATACGCGCGCGGCCGTTCGATCAGTTGCAGGTTGGCACAGCGCACCGGCCGCGCCGCGCCAGACGCCGGGGTCAGCACGAACGGCAATGCCTCACGGTAATGCAGCGCATCGGCATACGGCGCCGGCAGCCAGGTATCGTTGAAGCGCCCGCCCAGCCAGCCTTCGGGCGTTTCCAGCAGGCACTCTTCGGCCACTTCCTGCACCGCCGTGTGCAACGGCAGGTTCAGCTCCTGCGCTGGCACGTAGCCAGAGATCAACTTCAGTACCACATCGCCGCGGTCCTGCCGGCGCTGGCGCACCAGTACCCAGTAATCGCGGTTCTGCCAGTGCAGGGTCAGGCGCACCGACACGCCCAGGTTGGCCAGCTCCACCGCGAAACGTTCGCTGTCGGCCACCTGGATGGCCTTGCGCCGTTGCAGGGTCTGGGCGAAGTTCAGCGGCATGCCGATGCCCTGGTAGCTCAGCCCGTCCGGGCCGGCCTCGACATGCAGCGGCAGGGTCTTGAAGTTGCTCGGGTTCTTGCGGATCAGCGTGCGCGGCATCTCGGCTCCTTCTTGCGTTGGGGTCGGCCGCGACGGCGGCTCAGCGCGTGCTCAGGATCTTGGCGACCACGGCCACGTTGTGGGCCAGGTGCACAGGGTTGATGGTGCCGACAATAGCACTGCTGACCCCGGGGTGGCCAAACAGCAGCTCGAAGCTGGCACGCACCGGGTCGACCCCGGGGCTCAGGCACACATGGCCACTGGCGAGCGCTTTTTTCACCAGGATGGCCTTGCCGTGTTCGGCAGCATAGTCCAGCACCGGGCGTTCGCCCTGCTCGTTGAGGTTGTAGGTGACCATCGCGCAGTCGCCCTGCTGCAGGGCCTTGAGGCCGCCTTCGACGGTCTTGCCGGAGAGCCCGAAGCCACGAATCTTGCCTTCCTGCTTGAGCGTGGCGAGTGTCTGGTAGACGCCTTCCTGCTCCAGAATGCGCAGGTCGTTGCCATCCGAATGCACCAGCACCAGGTCGATGCAATCTGTTTCAAGACGTGTGAGGCTGCGCTCCACCGAGCGCGCGTATGCGCGGCGCTGAAGTCGAAGTGCGACACACCGTCGTCGAATTCCTCGCCCACCTTGCTGACGATCACCCATGCATCGCGCTGGCCACGCAGCAACGGGCCCAGGCGTTCTTCGCTGCGGCCATAGGCCGGGGCAGTATCGATCAGGTTGATGCCCAGTTCGCGTGCCTGATCGAGCAGCAGGCGCGCCTCGCGGTCATCCGGGATGGTGAAGCCGTTGGGGTATTTGACGCCCTGGTCGCGGCCCAGCTTGACCGTGCCCAGGCCCAGTGGCGACACACTCAGGCCGGTGCTGCCGAGCGGGCGATGATGGTCGTGCAGGCTGGGCAGGCTCATGGCAGCAGTTGCTCCCATACAGGTTGCGCCAGCGGTGGCTTGGGCAGGTCGGGCAGGGCAGGCGGGTGGCTTGGCTGGATGCCATCGCGGGTGAGATTGGCCAGCACGCGGTCGGCAAAGTCCGGCGCCAGCGCCAGCTTGGTCGGCCAGCCCACCAGCAGGCGCTGCTGTTCGGCGAGGAAGGCGTTGTCGGGGCGTACCAGGCCCGACTGCGCCGGCTCGGCGCGGTCGATGCGCACGGTGGCCCGGCGTACCGGGCGAGGTCGACCCACGGCAACAGGCCGGCGACTTCCTTT
>NZ_JAAHBU010000357.1 GCF_010671725.1 Pseudomonas brassicae
TTGCCGTGGTGGCGGATGAGGTACGCGCGCTGGCGAGCAAGACCCAGAGTTCGACGGGCGATATCCAGGCGCACATCGGTGCCTTGCAGCAGGGTGCGCGTGAAGCGGTGGCGGCGATCAGCCAGGCCGGGCGCCAGGCCAGCGAAGGGTTGAGCGTGCTCAAGGACAACGCGCGCCTGCAGCAGTCGGTACAGGCGTCGGTCGAGCAGGTGCATGCCGCGATCGGGCTGGCCACGCGGGCTGCCGAGCAGCAGGCGCAGGGTGCGCAGGCGGTGCGTGGGCGGGTCGAGACGATTCATGCACAGGCCGAGCGTGCGGCGCAGGTGGTGATGCAGACCACGGCCAGCAGCAAGGTGCTGGATGACCTGGCGGCGCAATTGAAGGCTAGCCTGGGCCAGTTCAGGGCCTGAAGGCCAGCTGTACCGGCCTCTTCGCTGGCAAGCCAGCTCCCACAGGCACCCCACCGCTTTCAAGAGCGGTGGAGAACCTGTGGGAGCTGGCTTGCCAGCGAAAGGGGCGATGCGCTCAGGCGCGGTTCAGGTACATCCGCGTGGTCAGCAGGTACACCGGCAACCCCGACACCAGAATCAGCAACGCCGCATACGGCGCCGCTGCCGCAAATTCGACGTTGGCGGTGTGCGCCCACACCTCGGTCGCCAGCGTGGTCATGCCGGTCGGGCTGAGCAGCAGCGTCGCGGTCAGCTCCTTCATCGCATCCAGGAACACCAGCGCAAAGGCCGCCGCCAGCGCCGGGAAGATGATCGGCAGGGTCACCCGGCAGAACGCCTTGAACGGTGTCGCCCCAAGGGTTCGCGCCGCCTCTTCGAGCTGCGGCGCCGCCTTGGTCAGCGCCGTGCGCACCGGTGCCTGCGCCAGCGGCAGGAACAGCAGCGCATACGCCAGCAGCAGCAAACCGGTGGTCTGGTACATGGCCGGCACGTAGTGCAGTGCGAAATACACCAGCGTCAGCGCAATCACCAACCCCGGCAGTGCATGCAGCAAGTAGGGCAGGCGTTCGGCCCAGATCGCCAGGCGCCCCTTGTAGCGCACCACCAGGAAGCTCACCGGCAACGCCAGCAGCAGGCTCACCCCGGCACCGCCCAGCGCCAGCGACAGCGACGAGAACAGCGCCTTGCTGATCGCGGCCAGCGGGAACGCCGCCGACGCGCCCACGCTGAGCCAGTAGGCCAGCATGCCCAGCGGGATGCCGCTGCCCAGCACCGCCAGCAGCAGGCAGCTCAGTTGCCCGAGCAGGCTCCAGCCGCCCAGGCGGATCGGCTTGGCACGCCGTGCCACACCCTGGCCGATGCGCACATGCCGGGCCTTGCCGCGCACGCGCAACTCCAGCCACAGCATCAGCAGGCACATGAACAGCAGCACCGCCGACAGCATGGCCGCGTTGGCGTTGCTGAACTCCAGCTCGAACTGCTGGTAGATCGCGGTGGTGAACGTCTGCAGGCCCAGGATCGACAGCGCGCCGAACTCCACCAGCATGTGCAGCGCGATCAGCAGGCTGCCGCCCAGGATCGACGGCCACAGCAGTGGCAGGGTGACCCGGCGGAACACGCCCCAGCGGTTGTAGCCCAGGGTGCGCGCCGACTCTTCCAGCGAGGTGTCGAGGTTGCGCAGGGTCGCGGCCACCGGCAGGAATACCAGCGGGTACTTGGACAGCGCCATCACCAGGATCGCCCCGCCCAGGCCTTCGAAACGGGGGCTCAGCGAGACCCAGGTAAACCCGCTGACGAACGCCGGCACGGCAAATGGCAGGCACAGGATCACCCCCCACAGACGGCGCCCGCGCAGGTCGCTGCGCTCCAGCAACCAGGCCAGGGCCAGGCCGACCACGGCGCAGGCCACGGTAACCCCGGCCATCAGCAGCAGGGTGTTCTTCATCAGGCCCCAGACAAAGGGCCGCCACAGCAGGTACAGCGCCTCGCGCCAGCCGGCCTGCCAGGCCTTGAGCCCGACATACAGCAGCGGCAGCAGGCTCAGGCCTACCAGTAACAGTACCGGCAGCAGCACCCAGACAGAGGGGCGCTTGCGCCGGGGTACAAAGCGCGGCAGGGCCGGCGCAGGCAGCACGGCGTCCATCAGAGCAGGCCGACCTCGCGTTCAAGTTCCAGCGCTTCTTCGGCGTTGCCCAGGTCGGCCGGGCTGATCTTCGGCGGACGCAGGTCTTCGAACGGCTTCAGGCCCTGGTCCGAGACCATGCCTTTGTGCAGCGGGTATTCGGCGGTGGTCTGGGTGATCACGCGCTGGCCTTCTTCACTGGCCATCCAGGCGAGCAGGGCCTGGGCTTCTTTGGGATGCTTGCTGGCCTTGACCGCGGCGGCGCTGGAGATGGTCACCAGGCCACCGACGTCGCCGTCGGCCAGGTAGTAGAGTTTGGAGTCGAGTTGGCCGCGCTCTTTTTTCAGGGCGTACCAGTAGTAGTTGTTCACCAGCACGGCCGCGACTTCACCGTTCTCCACCGCCTTGAGCGCGACCATGTTGTTGGTGTAGGTCTTGCCGAAGGCCTTGAGGCCGGTCAGCCATTCCTCGGCCGCTTCACGCCCGTGCAGCTTGAGGATGGCCACGGCCTGCTCCTGGAATGCGCCGCTGGTGGGCACGAAGCCGACCTTGCCGTCCCACTGCGGGTCGGCGAAGTCCATTACCGAGGCGGGCAGGTCTTTCTCGTCGATCACCTTGGGGTTGAAGGCCACCACACGGGTGCGCGCGGTCACGCCCATCCAGGTACCGTTGCTGGCCACGTACTCCTTGGGCAGCACCTGCAGGGTGGCGTCGTCGATCTTGGCCAGCAGGCCGAGTTGACCGAGGTTGTTCAGCGGCGGCGATTCTTCGGTGTAGATGACATCGGCGGGCGAACGCTCGCCTTCCTCGATGATCTGGCTGGCCAGCTGGTTGCTGCTGCCCTTGCGGATATTGATGTGGATGCCGGTCTTGGCCTCGTAGGCCTTGGCGATGGCTTCACCGATTTCCTTGTGCTGGCCGTTGTACAAGGTCAGTGCCACCGGGTCGGCGGCCATGGCGGCCGGAACGCCCAGGACCATGCTGAACACGGAAACGGCCAGGCCGCGCAGAATCGGGTTAGAGCGGATCGTCATGCGGGTATTTCCTCGCTTGCGGCTACAAATCTTGAAACAATAATAAACGATATAGGTTCTCAAGTACGCCCGTGAGGAAAAATTCATGAGCAGCCTATCGGTTGCTCGGGTTGATTGTCGGACAATTGACCATCCTCAATGGCTACCCTCGCGTGCTGAACTATGCTCCCTCGCCGCGAAGTGCACTGCTGGATTGGCAGTTTTTGCAGGTAAATGGAGATACACGATGCAATGGATGGGCGACGTGCTGGCCTCGGTCAATGAGGCCACCGAAGTGGAAGAGTTGTTGCAAAAGCTGCAGTCAGGCGCCGTTTCACTGGGCTTCGAATTCTGTGCCTACGGGCTGCAGACCCTGTTACCGGTGACGCGTCCGCGTATCTACACCCAGAGTACCTACCCGCTCGCCTGGCGCGAGCGCTATCGACAATCGGGCTACCTGGCAATTGACCCCACGGTTCAGCATTGCCAGCGTTCGCAGGCCCCTGTGCTGTGGAATGAACGCGTGTTCAGTGCGGTGCCGGGGCTGTGGGACGATGCGCACCAGGCCGGGTTGCGCGTGGGCTGGGCGCAGTCCTGCCTGGACGGCTGCGGTGGCGGTGGCATGTTTACCCTGGCGCGCTCTGCCGATGCGCTGGGTGAGAGCGAGCTGCGCAGCCACGAAGTGAAGATGCGCTGGTTGACCAGCCTTGCCCATCAGGGGTTCATGCGCCTGATGTCGCCAAGCTGGCAGCCGCAACTGTGTTCGCCGTTGTCGCGACGCGAGCGTGAAGTGCTGCGGTGGGCCGCCGATGGCAAGACCCTGGCCCAGGTGGCCGACATTCTCACGCTGTCGATGGAGACGGTGAAATTCCACACACGCAATGCCGCGGTGAAACTGGGCGCGGCCAACCGTACCGCTGCGGTCGCGCGGGCAGCCCTGCTGGGGCTGCTCAGTTGGGTCGATTGAGGCCGGCGCCGGCCCCTGCCAAATAGTGCAGTTTTTCAATGGGCGTTCTTCTTGTCGAATAGGTATCTGTTTTCCACCGCCATGAGGGCGTGAAATGGATATTGTGGTTGGCAAGAAGAAGGACCTTGATCGTGCACAGCTGGCTGCGTTGGGGCGTTATCGCTACCGCGTGTTTGTTGGCGCACTGGGGTGGGAGCTGGCGTGCGAGCCTGACGCCGAAATCGATCAGTTCGATCATGAGGATGCGCTCTACCTGCTTGCCCAAGACACCTCGGGCGAGGTGGTCGGGTGCGCGCGCCTGCTGCCCACCGTGCAGCCCTACCTGCTGGGCGAGGTGTTCCCGCAGTTGCTGGGCGGGGAGCGCCCGCCTGCGGCGGTGGATACCTGGGAGCTGTCGCGCTTTGCCGCCCTCGACCTGAACCAGCCGGCGCAGGCGCTGCAGCAGT
>NZ_JAAHBU010000358.1 GCF_010671725.1 Pseudomonas brassicae
CGGCGCCGTACGCACGCGTTTTATCAACAGGCGCAGGCGGTGACGGTCGTGCGCCGGGTCGTCCATGGCGCGCAGCAACTGGCGCCACTGCTTGTCGAGGCGCTTGTCGATGCGCGGGCCGAGCTTGCGCAGCAGCTTCTGGCGCTGGGCCGCACGCAGGAACATCGGGAACGCATCGATGACCGCCAGCAACCGCGCCAGCTCCGCACAACCCGCCACCTGGGCGAATGTGCGCGCGCGCCCGTCCAGGCGTTGCTGCGCCGCCGCCAGTTGCCCGCGCTCGAGCAGTTGCGCCGCGAGCACCTCACGGTCACGCAGCGGCGTGGTCAACTGGCCGACGGCCGCTGCCGCAGCCTCCAACTGATCGACCCCGGGATGACCGCGCAAGGGCCGCAGCAGGCTGCGCAGACGCCGCACCGTGGTGCGCAGGTCATGCAATGCCTCACTGTCGGTATCGGCGGCCAAACGGGCCTGGCAGGCCAGCAGACGTACGTGCAGGGCCAGCACCCGGGCTATCACATGGTCGAGCATCGCCGACATGGTCTACTCCCGGCTCAACGGCCCGCGCGCGATTCGCGAATGTAGAAACGTGCCTTCTCGGCCTTCTTGGTGCAGCCCTCGAATGCCTCGAACTGTTGCTGCGTCTTGGCACCGGTCAACAGCGACAGGGCCTTGGAGTAACTGACGGTGCCGGCAAAGCCCTCGGCCTTGGCCAGGTCGAGTTCCTTCCAGGCGGCATCGAGCTGATTCCCGCAACTGTCACGGTAGGCCGTCTTGCCGGCGCAACCGCCAAGGACCAGGGCAATCAGGGGCAGGCAGATCCAGGCTTTCATCGGTGATACCTCAAGAAGAATGTTCAGATGGCACTTCGACGGCACCCAAGGCGAAAAGTGCCCTGTTCAGGGTAGCGCAGCGCTTGTCACGATTGAAGCACAGCCACCAATAGGTGCATTGTTAGCCCATTGGCGACACACACGCACAGGGAATGATCATGAGCAAACGCGTAGCACTGGTGCTGGGCTCGGGCGGCGCCCGAGGGTATGCGCATATCGGCGTGATCGAAGAACTGGAGCGACGCGGCTACGACATCGCCTGTATCGCCGGTTGCTCGATGGGCGCGGTAATCGGCGGGATCTATGCCGCCGGCAAGCTCGACGAGTACCGGCGCTGGATCGAGAGCCTGGACTACCTCGACGTGCTGCGCCTGGTGGACGTGAGTTTCCGCCTGGGCGCGATCCGTGGCGAGAAGGTGTTCGGGCAGATCCGCAAGATCGTCGGCGAGATCAACATCGAAGACCTGCGCATCCCCTACACCGCCGTGGCTGCCGACCTGACCAACCAACAGGAGATCTGGTTTCAGGAAGGCTGCCTGCACCAGGCGATGCGCGCCTCGGCGGCGATTCCGAGCCTGTTCACCCCGGTGGTGCAAGGCAACCGCATGCTGGTCGATGGCGGCATCCTCAACCCGTTGCCGATCATTCCGGTGGTGTCCAGCCACTGCGACCTGATCGTGGCGGTCAACCTCAACTCCACCAACCAGAAGCATTACCAGTTGCCGGTGATCGAGCGCCCGGCGGCGTTCAAGTTGCGCTTCGACAACCTGATCAGTTCGCTGGGCTCGCACCTGCCGTTCCGGCGCAAGGCCGCCGAAGGGCTGATGCGCATCGAGCAGGCCGCGCCCAACCCGTGGCTCAGCGATGCGGCCGAGCCCGAGGCGCAGCAGCCTGCGGCAGCGCCGCAAGCAGAAGGAGCGCCGAAATCGGCGACGGGCTCGTTCATCATCGACAACGTCGGGCCGGCCTCGTTGCTGGACCTGATCAACCAGAGCTTCGAAGTGATGCAGACCTCGTTGGCGCAGTACAAGATCGCCGGCTACCCACCCGACATTTTGATCAACGTGCCCAAGCGGGTGTGCCGGTTTTTCGAGTTCTACAAGGCGCCGGAACTGATCGCGCTGGGCCGCGAGATTGCCCGCGATACGCTGGACAACTACGAGGCCGAACGACGCTAGCCCTGCGTTGCTCCCTTCGCTGGCAAGCCAGCTCCCACAGGGTTTTGCATGCACCGCAACATTCCTGTAGGAGCTGGCTTGC
>NZ_JAAHBU010000359.1 GCF_010671725.1 Pseudomonas brassicae
ACCGGCGGGCGGCACTGGCGGCGGTACAGGGGGTGGAACCGGCGGCGGGACTGGCGGTGGCACCGGTGGCGGCACACCTCGACCTCCGTTGTCGGCCAGGTGGTCACTCAGGTCGGCAGCGGCGTATCGGGCCTGGGGCGGGGTGTCTGGCGTGGGCGAGACGCTCAGCGCGGCACCGCTGGTCGGCAGTACCGGTGCTGGCGACCTGGTCAAGGCCACCGGCAATGCGGTGACCAGCATCGGTACGGGTCTGAGCAACGGCGTGGGCCAGCTTGGCAGTGGCGGCAATGCCCTCGGTGAAACGCTCAAGGGCGTTGGCAAGGGCGTACCGACCTGGGCGGCGGGGTCAAGGCGCTGGCCGACAGCCCGCTGATCGAACAGATTCCGGTGGCCAACGGCGTAGTGGACAAGGTCGGTGAGGTCGTGGTGATGCTCGGCGACACCTTGAGCACGCAGAGCACCACCGGCCCGCTGGGCAACCTCAACCAGCACCTGAGCGATCAGGTGGTGAAGGTGGTGGCTGGTGGAGACGGCCACCGACAAGGTGGGGGGACTCCACAGGCCTCGGTGGCCCGGTCGACGCGCTGCTGAACAAGGTCGGCAGTACGGTCGACGGGGTGGGTGACAAGGTCGCCAGTGCCGGTAACGGCAACCCGCTGACCAGCGCCGTCGGTGGCCTGGTGAGCAAGGTCGGGAGCGGCGTCGGCACGGCGGGCGGGCTGGTCAATACGGGCACCGGCAATGGCGGCAGCACGCCCGGCGCCGGCCTGCTGGAGACCGCCGGTGGTGCAGTCGCCGGCCTCGGTAGCGGGCTCAATGCGGGCAGCAGCAACGGCGTACTCAGCGCCGCCGGCAACAGTGTCAACACGCTGGGCCAGACCGTCGCTTCGCTCGGCCCACTGCTGGGCGGCAACGGCGTGGCCAGCGTAAGCGCGGGGTCCCCACCGCAGCCCTGGGCAACAGCGTTGGCGCGGGCATTACCCCGGTGGTGAGCGGCGTGGCCAGCATCACCCAACAGGTCGGCGCGGCGAGCGGTGTCGGCGCCCCGGTCAACAGCCTGGTGAACAACATCGGTGGTGCAGTCGCCAGCCTTGGCAGCCAGATCGGCGCCAGTGGTGGCAATCCGGTGAGCACTCAGCTCGGCGCACGGTCAAGGCCGTGGGTGGCACCGTGGCCCAGGTGGGCACGCTGGTGACCCCGGGCAACGCGTCGGCTGCAGGCGGTGGCGCAGGCGCTCTGGTCAACGGGTTGGTGGGTGGCCTGAAAGGTGGCCTGGGGCCAAACAAGTAAAACGCCATCATCGGTTAGACGATTTTACGGGCAACACCTACGCTTGAGTCTGACGAGGGAACCGTCTTGGTTCCCTCGTACTTTTCAGGATCATGGAGTGTCCTATGCGATCGATGCTCGTCGCGTTATTGGGTCTGTCCTGGGTGACCTCGCTGCACGCCGAGCCCCTTCCGAGTTTCCTCAACAGCAACGAGACCGAACGCAATCTGCCGACCCCCAACCTGCCCGCCGACGCCTTTCGCCCCGCGACCCCGCGCCTGAACGTACCAGCTCCCGATGCCAGTCAGGCGAGCCTCTGCTGATGAATACCCGGGTGCAGGTGCGCCGGGTGCGCATCGAGGGCGGCACGGTGTACCCGCTGAGCGAGCTGCGCGACAACTACCAGGGCCTGCTCGACCGTGACGTGACCCTGGGCGAACTGATCGAAGCCACCCGCCGCCTGACCCAGCGCTACCAGGCCGACGGCTATCTGCTGTCGTATGCCTACCTGCCGCCGCAGGACTTTGCCGAAGGCCGCCTGCGTGTGGTGCTGGTGGAGGGCTACATACGCGACTTCCAATTGCAGGGCGAGGTGGGCCCGGTATCGGGCTACCTCGACAAGCTGGTGAACAAGCTCAAGGCCGAGCGCCCGCTCACGCGCAAGACCTTCGAGCGCTACACCTCGCTGATGAGCCGCGTGCCAGGCCTGACCCTGCAGGCGCAGGTGCCGCCACCGGGCACCACCGACGGCGCCACGCGGCTGATTGCGCAGGCCTCGCGCAAGCCGTTCACCAGCACCTTGAGCCTGAGCGACGGCAACCGTGAAGACACCCAGGCCTTGCTGGGCCTGAACAGCAACGCGCAGACCGGTGTGGCCGAGCAGTTGAGCTTCAGCGCACTGTTTCCGCCGGGGCAGGACGACGAGCGCTACTACCGCCTCGACTATGCGCAGTACGTGGACACCGAAGGCACCCAGCTCAACCTGTCGGCCTCGCGCTACCGCAGTGACCCGGCCGCGCGGGTGCGCCTGCAGAACGGTATCGACCTCAGGCAGCACCGTGAAAACGACCGTTATTCGATTGGCCTGAGCCAGGCACTGATCGCCTCGCCGAATGAATGGCTGAGCGCGGCGGCGCGCTTCTATGCGGTGAACGACAGCACCGACTACCGTGTGGTCGGCGCGCCGATCAAGCTCAACAGCCGCACCGATGTACGCGCCTTTGCCTTCGAGGCGGACTGGAGCCTGTCCGATGCCCGTCAATTGCGCATCCTCAGTGCCGGGGTGTACCAGGGCCTGGACCGGCTGGGGGCCAGCACCGACAGCGACTACGACCTGGACTTCCTGCGCCTGCGGGTTTCCGGGGTGCAGAGCGACCGCTTCTTCGACAATTGGCAGGGCGTGGCGTCGGCGGCGCTGTACTGGACCGATGACAGCCTGCCCGACAGCGAGCGCGCGGTGTTTGGCGGGCAGAACTTCGGCCGCGGTTATCCCAGTGACCAGGCCTCGGGTGACAAGGGCTGGGGGGCGGCGTATGAGCTCAACTACAGTTTGCGGCGCGAGGGCGACTGGTTGAAGGTGCTGCAGCCCTATGCGGTACTGGACGCGGCGCGCACCTGGTTCAACGAGCTGGAGGTACGTGATTCGCACCTGTCGTCGGTGGCACTGGGCGTGCGTTTTGGCGATGCGCGCTACTACAACATCGCGCTGGAGGCGGCCAAGCCGATGTCGGACATGGCGCTGGACAGCTTCAATCGCAGGCCACGCTATACCTTGAGTTTCAGTTATCAGTTGTGAAACTGACGGCCCCGTCGCTGGCAAGCCAGCTCCCCAGGGCTTTGCGCGGCTCACAAAAACCCTGTGGGTGCTGGCTTGTCAGCGAAGGCGTCAGTGAACCAGTTGCAGGCGCGGCTTGGGGAACAGGTTGTCGAGGGTTTCGAGCAGACGCATGTGGTAGATCGGCTTGCGGAACAGGTCCAGCACCTGTAGGCGCAGCAGGTCGCTGACGGCATCCATGTCGGCATGCCCGGAGGTGACGATGACCGGCAAGTGCTGGCGTGCGGTGTGTTCGCGCAAGCGCTTGATCAGTGAAATGCCGCTCTCTTGCGGCATGTTCAGGTCGGTGATTACCAGCGCGATGTCCGGGTGACGTGTCAACTGCTGCAGAGCGCGCTCGACCGAGGTTGCCGTATGGCAACAAAAGCCCTCGCCCTCCAGCAATTCAGCCAGCTCCAGCAAGGCGTCCTCTTCGTCATCCACTAGCAGCAATTGTTCGCGTGGGTGGGAGGGCGGCATGTTTCGTTCCTGTTACCGGTGCTCAAAGGAGAGGTCAGGGCCACGCGTGATCACGCCGGCATCGCCGCAACGATCTTGTCGAAGATACCTTGTATCCCCGCGCTTACATCGCCCGACACACCGATGATCACCACCGCCACCATCGCCGCGACAATGGCGTATTCGATACCGGACGCGCCGTCGGTACGCTGCAGGAAACGTTTGCACTGATTGAGAATGCGGGACAGGACCATGGTGCAGCTCCTTGCGCCAGGGGCGCGGGTAGGGGGCCCGGAATCGGTGATTCCCCTTTGCCACCACAGCATCGTCAAGGGCGCCGCAACCGGCAAATGTAAGAAGGCATTAATACTTAAGTGATAGCCGAAAGCCGACGCCAATAAGCCGTTGTTTTCAGGGGGTGTCGGCTTTTCGGCGCAAATAAATCTGACGGGTAATGGCATTTTGTCCTAGCTGCGCTACCGTCCAATAGCGAAATAGTTACTTGCGACTGCACAGCGGTGGGCCGGTTCTCAAGACAGGGCCGGGGGATGTTCGGGCAGGCAGAAGGAAGGCCGACATGAGCAGTCGCATCACCATGATCCTGGCATTGCTGTTTCTGTGCGGCGCCCTGCTGGCGGGTTACTGGGGGGCTGGTGCTCAGCCGCAGTGCAGGATGAACCGGCCACCGCCGCTGTCGCCACCGTGCCGGCGCGGCCCAGGCTGCGCCCGAGCCTGACAGCGGCGCCTTGCGCCAGCCGGTGCTGGTACTGCGCCGCGATGTCGCTGCCTACACGCCATTGACCGCCGAGGATGTCGGCGTGGAGCAGTTGCGTGTGGCGCCGGCC
>NZ_JAAHBU010000036.1 GCF_010671725.1 Pseudomonas brassicae
GCAGCCGCTTCCTGGCCGCCATCGACGCCCTTGAAAGCAGCGGTTTCGCCTACACCCTGGCGCGTCCCAGCCTGGTGGTGCTCAGTGGCCTGACCGCCAGTTTCCTGGCTGGCGGGCAGATCCCGATTCCGGTACCCAGCACCGGCAGCGACACGGTGACCATCGAGTACAAGGAGTTCGGTATTCGCCTGGCGCTGTCGCCGACGGTGATCAGCCGCGACCGCATCACCCTCAAGGTGGCGCCGGAGGTCAGCGAGCTGGACTACAACAACGCGGTGAACATCGCCGGGGTGACGGTGCCGGGCCTGACCGTGCGGCGCACCGACACCAGCGTGTCGCTGGCCGATGGCGAGAGCTTCATCATCAGCGGCCTGATCAGCAGCCGTGCACGCTCGGCGGTGGACAAGTTCCCGGGCCTGGGCGACATCCCGATCCTCGGCGCGTTCTTTCGCCAGTCATCGTTACGCCGCGAAGAAACCGAACTGCTGATGATTGTCACGCCGCACCTGGTCCAGCCGCTGGCGGCCAACGCACGGCTGCCGGAGTTGCCCGGCGAGCGCCTGCGTAACTATGACCCCAGCTGGGGTCGACTGTTCTTCCTCGAAAACGGCAACTTCGAACAGCGCAGCGGGTTGAGCCAATGAGCCAGAGCCTGAGCCAGACCTTTCTCGCCATCACCCGCAACGAGGGTGACCTGCAGTGGCTGCAGACGGCCCTGGCGCCGCTCGGGCAGGTGGTGGGCGCCGGCAGTGGCAGCCTCGACGAACTGCTCGCGCTGGTCGACGTGACCTTCGCCAACCTGGTGTTCGTGGGCCTGGACCGCGAGCAGGTGGTGAGCCAGTGCACCTTGATCGAAGGGGTGCTGGAGGCCAAGCCGATGCTGGCGATCGTCGCCCTGGGCGATGGCATGGACAACCAGTTGGTGCTCAATGCGATGCGCGCCGGTGCGCGTGACTTCGTCGCCTACGGTTCGCGCTCCAGCGAAGTGGCCGGGCTGGTGCGCCGGCTGAGCAAGCGCCTGCCACCGGTGACCAGCAACCCGCACCTGGGCAGCCTGACCGTGCTGTACGGTACCCAGTGCGCCGCCGATGGCGCGTTGCTCACCAGCCACCTGGCGCGGGTGGTGCAGGGCAGCGGCCAGCAGACCCTGTTGCTGGACCTGGGCCTGCCACGTGGTGACAGCCTGGCATTGCTCGGGCTGGAGGCTTCGTTTCATTTCGGCGATGCGTTGCGCCATCTGCGCCGGCTCGATGCCACGCTGATCGGCAGTGCCTTCGCCCTCGACCCCTCGGGGCTGCGCCTGCTGGCCTACGCCGAGGCCGACGAGCCGCTGGAGCGCACCAGCGCGGCGGAGCTGTACATGTTGCTCAGCGCCTTGCGTCAGCACTTCCAGCACATCGTCGTGAACCTCGCCGGGCAGCCTGACAGTGATGCCCTGCGCACCTTCGTCAGCCACTGCGACAAGCTGATCTGGTACACCGACCAGAACGTGCTGGACTGCCGGCGCAACCTGGAGGTGCTGACCCTGTGGCGCGAAAAGGGCATGAAGCTGGAGCACGCCAGCCTGCTGGTCGACCGCTACCTGCGCAGCGTGGTGCCTGACTCCGATGCCCTGGGCAAGCGCTATGGCCTGCCGGTGCTGGTGGTGCTGCCGTACAGCCCCGAGGTGCGGCTCAATGCCAAGAACCAGGGGCTGTCGTTGTTCGAACTGGCCCCGCGTGAAGCCCTGACCCAGGCCATCAAGGCGCTGGGTGAGCGCCTGGCGCGGCGTTCCGAAAGCCTGCAGCCGAAGGTGAGCAACTGGATGCAACGGCTGTGGGGGCACACCAAATGAGTAGCGACGACCTGTTCGGCGGCCTGCGGCAGAACCCCGGCAGCGACCCGCAGGGCCTCAAGCGTGCCTTGCACCGGCATATCATCGATGCCATCGAGGACACCGGGCTCAACCTGCTCGAAGGTTCGCGACCGGCACTGGCGCAGTTCGTGGTCGAGCAGGTGGGGGACTACATTGCGCATCAGCGCCTGGCGCTGTCGCGCTACGAGATGGAGCGGCTGGCCGAGGAGATCGTCGACGAACTCACCGGTTTCGGCCCGCTGGAGGTACTGTTGCGCGATGCCAGCGTCACCGAGATACTGGTCAACGGCCCGCACCGGGTGTTTATCGAACGTGGCGGCGTACTGCAGCAGACCGACCTGCGCTTTATCGATGCGCACCATGTCGAGCGGGTCATGCAGCGCATCCTGGCGCCGCTGGGGCGGCGCCTGGACGAGTCGTCGCCGATGGTCGATGCACGCCTGCCCGACGGCAGCCGGGTGAATGCGATCATCCCGCCGGTGGCGCTGGACGGTCCTTGCCTGTCGATCCGCAAGTTTCGCAAGGACATGCTCAAGAGCGCCGACCTGTTGGCCACGCGTGCCATCGACCAGGCGATCTTCGACTTCTTCGCGCGGGCGGTGAGCAAGCGCTGCAATATCCTCGTCAGCGGCGGTACTGGCACCGGCAAGACCACCCTGCTCAATATCCTCAGCCAACTGATCAGCCCCCGCGAGCGGCTGGTGACCATCGAGGACGTGGCCGAGCTGCAGCTCGATCACCCGCACGTGGTGCGCCTGGAAACCCGCCCGCCCAATGCCGAGGGCCTTGGCGAGATCAAGGCCAGCGAGTTGATCCGCAATGCCCTGCGCATGCGCCCCGACCGCATCATCCTCGGCGAGATTCGCGGCGTCGAGGTGCTTGATGTGCTGACCGCCATGAACACCGGGCATGACGGCTCGATGAGTACCGTGCATGCCAACACCGCGCAGGATGCGCTGTTGCGCCTGGAAACCCTGGTGGGCCTGACGGGCCGGCAGGTGGCCGAGAAAACCTTGCGGCAGATGATCTGCGCGGCACTCGATGTGGTGATCCAGCTGGCGCGCCTGCCCGATGGCCGGCGCTGCGTGAGTGAAGTGCTGGAGGTGGTCGGCGTACGGGATGATGTGTACGTCACCAATACCCTGTTTCGCCTGGACCGGCGCGGTGGTGACGTGTTCGCCCGCGAGGCGGTCAACCCGGCCAGCGACAAGCTGCGCCGCGACGCGGGGGAGCCTGGGGCATGATTGGCGCACTGGTACTGGGGCTGTTTTGCCTGATCATGCTGGGGGTGTCGATCCGGCTGTTCTACAGTGGCCTGCGCAAGTCTGGCACCGAACGCATCATGCAGCGCCTGGGGCAGCACAGGCGCCCGTGGGGCAAAGCCGCCCCAGCCGCCTGGACGGTCTGGAGCGGGTGTTGCTGCGAGCCGGGTTCGACCGGCGTAGCGAACACCTGCTGATGGGGCTGGTGCCCTGGCTGTTGCTGGCCGGCGTGGCGGGCCTTTACGGTGGCTGGCTTGGCGCACTGCTGGCGCTGCTGCTGGGGCCGTTGCTGCTGCGTCTGTACCTGGGCTGGTGCTACCAGCGCCGGGTCCAGCAGATCATCGCGCAGTTGCCGACACTGCTGGACCAGTGCGTGCGCAGCCTCAAGGCCGGGCGCACGTTGAACGACGCGGTGATCGGTGCCATCGACGTCGCACGCGAGCCGTTGCTGGGGGCCATGCAGCGGGTCAAGCGCAATGTGCACATGGGCGTGGGCCTGGATGATGCAATGTCGGACCTGGCGCAGTTGTACGAGCGTGAGGAGTTGCGCATGTTCGCCCTGGGCCTGCGCATCAACCACCGCTATGGCGGCAATGCCAGCGAGTTGCTGGAGAACCTGATCAAGGTCATTCGCGAGCGCGAACAGGGCGCTCGGCAACTGCGCGCGATGACCGGCGAGACGCGCATCACCGCCGTGGTGCTGGCGGTGCTGCCGGTGAGCGTGGCCGGCTATTTTCTGCTGAGCAACCCCAACTACCTGATGACCATGTGGCACGACAGTGTCGGCCAGCGCCTGCTGTTGAGTGCCTTTGTGCTGCAGGCGTTGGGGTGTGTGGTGTTGTGGCGCATGTTGCGGAGTATCTGAGATGGCCGTGTTGCTCAGTGCCGTGCTGTTTTTTGCCGCGTTTGTCCTGCTGCTGAGCCAGTGGGCACGCCAGCGTCGTCGCCAGCGTCTGGTAGAGCAACGCCTGCAGGGCCGCCCGCGTGACGAGAATCAGCTGGGCAACTGGTTGCAGCGCCTGGGCAGCAGCCGCCTCGGTCAGCGCGCCTTGAACCTGGACGGCGAAACCCGACAGTTGCTGGACCGCCTGGGCTGGCGACGTTCGCGTCAGCGCTCGCTCTTTGCCGCCGTGCAGGTGGGCCTGCCGGTGTGTCTGATGGGGGCCGGGGTGGTGATGCAGGAGGTGTTTTTCCGCGAGATCCGCTCACCCTGGCTGTTCCCGCTGATGGGGGTGGGGCTCGGTTACCTGCTGCCCAAGCGTGCACTGGCGTGGCTGGCCCTGCGCCGCCAGCGGCAGGTGGCGCAGGAGGTGGCGACCTTCATCCCGCTGTTGCGCATCATGTTCGAGTCGGGCCTGGCGGTGGAGCAGAGCCTGCGCCTGCTCAGCCTGGAAGGGCGCCAGTTGTTGCCGGTGCTGAGCGAAGAACTGCGCCTGGTGCTGGTACGGGTCGATTCGGGCCTGTCGCTGGCACCGGAGCTGGAACAGGCTGCACAGTTGCTGGGCGTGGATGAATTCAGTGATACCTGCATCATCCTGCGCCAGTTGCTGACCCAGGGCGGCGGGGCGATGAAGTCGCTGCTGGCGCTCAAGCAACTGCTGGATGATCGACGCCTGACCACGATGCAGGAACGGATTTCGAAAATGTCGGGAAAGATGTCGGCGGTGATGATGCTGTTTCTGTTCCCGGCGTTGTTGATCGTACTCGCAGGCCCAGGGTTCACCGCCCTGGTCCGGGCATTCGGGGCTTGAAAGGAGAGGCGGGATGAAGGCATGCATCGCAGGGCTGGGGCTGTTGTTGCTGGGGGGCTGTGCCACGGACGGGGCGGCGCCGTGGCTGGCGTTGCCGGGGGCAACGGTCAGTTGCGCGGCCCCCGATTCGACCCAGGAGCTGGCCTTGAACATGGCCGACGAAATGCTGGCCGATGGGCGCCCACATGCGAGCCTTGCGCACCTGGAGCAACTGCCCGATACGCTGGCCCAGGTGCGTGTGCGCAAGGCCAAGGTGCTACGCCTGCTTGGGCGCAGCGAGGCCGAACCGTTGTACCGCAGTCTGCTGGGTGGCTGCCTGGCGGCGGAGGGCGAGCATGGCCTGGGGCAGATGGCGGCGGCGCGGGGTGACAACGTGCAGGCGCAGCAGCACTTGCAGCGGGCCATGCGCCTGAGCCCGACAGACGAGAAGATCCGCAACGACCTGGGGGTGGTCTACCTCAACCTGGGCAAGTTGGACCAGGCGCGTTTCGAGTTTTTGACGGCGATCGAGCTGAAGGATTCCGATCGGTTGGCGGCTGTCAACCTGGTGACTTTGTTGCTGTACCAGGACAAGTGGCAGCAGGCGGCCGACCTGGTCAGCCGTCTGGGCTTGAGCGCGGCGCAGTTCAGTGAGGCGCAGGCGCGTGCCGAGCAACTCAAACCTGGCAGCGCGGCTGCCGTGCAGAGGTCGTCATGAAGACTGCAGTGATGATGCTGATGGTGGTGCTGCCAGGGTGGGTTCAGGCCGTCGAACCTGGGCCCTCGTCGAGGGCGCAGGGGGCTACTGAAGCCTGGTTGCAGGTGCAGGCCAGTGGGCAGCAGGCCTCGAAGACGCCGCAGACGGCCACGCCCAAGGAGCGTGAGCAGAGCATGCAGCGTTGGCTGGACAGCTACAAATATGTGATTCCGGACTTCTTCAGGTGGGAGAAGACCAGCAGCTCGGACAAGTAACAAAAAGCCCAGCATGCGCTGGGCTTTTTGTTATTTCTGTTTGGCGGATGCGTTCTTGAGCACCATATTCTTGAGCTCTTCTCGCGTCTGCTCAAACGCTTTATGGGTATTCTTTTCTTCTTTGTACTTGTTTTTTAACACTTTTAGGGAGGTCATGATTACTCCTGAAAGTTGTATGAAATCATGTCGCCGAGGGGGCGTCCGGCCCAAGCTGCGTCAAGGAGACTAGCATTTTTCCGAAATGATAGCAAATGGGCTCCATGAGTTGTGCGAAGTTCATGGCGCTGTCCTCATCCCGAAAGATATCTTTTTTGTTTCTGTAGATATTCAATACTGCAATGGTCTGGTAAGACGGCAATTGTTCCGTCGCGGTGTCACGTCGATATTGAATCGGTATGGAAAGTATGGATTGTGCCTCTTCGATGCCGTTGTAGTACTCGAGAACATCCTGTTTGAATCGATTGCAATATTCCTTGTTTTTATATTCGAGATTTTCAAGGAATTTTTCGATTTCGTATTTTGTGTCGTGCAGATACTGGGCGGTACCGAAGCTGGCGCAGGTGGGTGCGCCGGGAAGGATGGGCTGCGTGATGGTGCCGGAATTTCCCTGCTCGGCATACGCAAAACAGACAGGGCCTTTCATGAAGTCATCTTGCTCGCCGAATTCAACCTTGGTCGATACGGTCAGCGTCGTGTCCTCAAGCACCAGAATGCCACTGCATTTGGCCACCTTGCCCAGCACGGAGGCGTTGTACAGGAAAAGCGTGCTGCTATCGAGGATATCGACGATGTTACCCAGGCTGTCATCGCTGAGTGATACCGGATTGAACAGATCGGACGGCAGCATCATCATGATATTGGCTCGGTACACTGAAGACTTACCTGCATTACCGTCCCAGTCCTTTGCCAGGGACAATACGCCATGCAGGCATTCGCGGATGAGTTGGTGCAGTGTCGCAGGGTTGGGGCGGGGTACCGTCAGCTCTTCTTTGAACTTCTTCCGGTGCCCGCCAAGAATACGCATGAACGCGGTGTAGTTTCCCAGGAACGATTTTGAAGGTGTGCTCTTGATATGGTTGTGCAGTGCGTTGCGTGCCGAATTGTTTTCAACAGTCACGGCTATTTCACGCGCCAGCAATACAGCACCCAGAAGGATAAGCAACACGAGTGCAAAGGAAGCTTTATTGAATGCTTGTGCATCGCAGCGCCATAGGCAGATGCTGTCGAGTTCACCCGTGATGGTGGTGCTGTGCAACGATATATACGCACCCACGATAACGGTCAGTAGAATCGCCAGTGAGCTGAAGAGTGCGCCGCCCGGCGCAAAAATACGTTTCAAAAAGAGTGTCATACCTGACCAGGCTGCGCTTCAACGATGAGTGGTCAGCAGATTTTCTCATAGCCCCGACCGGCTCTCTACCTGGAAATGGGCATCGAATGCGACACCGGGTCAATTCAAGGGCGCGTGGCGTGAGGCTCCAGGCGCTTTACCCTTTGCCTCTTATGCGTGCTGTATCGGCATATTGGTCAGTGCGCGGTCACCCGCTGACGCAGTGTCGACGGGCTGGGCGCCAACGCCAGCGCCAGTTGCGTACGGTTGTGCATGTGCGTCAGGCGCAGCACCTGCGACACATACAACTTCACCGTGTTCTCGGTAATCCCCAGCTCGCAGGCAATCTGGTAGTTGGTCTGGCCCTTGCCCACCAGCCGCGCCACGTCCAGCTGGCGCGGTGACAGCTGGTCGAAGATCGCCGGCATGCTCTCGGCCGCCACCGCGCGCTCGTCGCTGCCGTCGAGCTGCCCTGCGGCCTGTTCGCGCGCCTTGCCAAGGTCCTGGTAGAGGTCGTCGATGGACTCGGCCAGGTACTGCAGCTTCTGGTTGAGGTGGCCCAGGTGGCTGTAGTTCTTCTGCCGCTCCAGCAGCGCCGCCTCTTGGCGCTGCAGACCTTCGAGCAACTCGTCGAGGTTGACCGGTTTCTGATAATAGTCGGCAAAGCCTTCGCGCAGGGCCTTGATCACGTCCTGTTTGTCGGCGCGCCCGGTGAGCATGATCGCCTCGAACGCCCGTTGCGGGCCGGCCACGGTCTTTAGCGCCCTGACCAGTTCGATGCCATCGCGCTCGGGCATGTGCAGGTCGCACAGCACCAGGCCGATGTGCGGGTCATCGGCGAAACGCGCGATGGCCTCGTTGCTGGAATGGCAAGGAACGCAGCGGTAACCGCTGCTCTCGATAAACTCGCACAATTCTTCAACGATCAACGGTTGGTCGTCGACAACCAAGACCTTCACTGGACTCACTGGCTTGTTCACACGCAACTCCCTGCTGACTCCACCTTCCTGAGGGTCTGAAATGGATCCCGACTCGGTGGGCATTAGCTAAAAAGTAGTCGTACTTTGCGGTTATGTACAAGGTTCGTACGGGCATGTAGTCGGCTTGTGCGACTAATGGATCCAGACCGCCGCGAGCAGGAAACCCGCCAGCACGAACGGGGCGAAGGGCTGTTTTTTTGACGTTTCCTCGATCACCTGCTTGAAGCGGTTCTTAACCTTCTGGCTCAGAAGGGACCACAGCCAGCGACGGCTGAGCAGCCAGATCACCACGGTCACCCCGGCACCGATAAACGTGCCCAGCAGGTACAGGCGATCGGTGGCCAGGGCCAGGGCACCGAGCAATTTCACATCGCCCGCGCCAAGGCGTCCGAGCATGTAGCCGGGCAGGGTCAGCAGCATCACGATCAGTAGTGCCCAGCCGCCTTCGCTGGCCTCGGCACCGATCCAGGTGTGCCCGGTGATGAACAGGTAGGTCAGTGCGCAGGCAGCTGCGCCGAGGGTGAGGGTGTTGGAGATATGCCTTTCACGGGCATCCTGTTCGGCACACAAGGCGAGCCACAGCAGCAGGACGATGCTTTGCATAGGCGAAATGCCATCCCTTGGTCGTGATTGATTCTATGCTTGATTTCGGGTGTCACTGTCAGGGTAGACGCGAACATGAAAGCAGGCCTTGCAAGACGGCAAAAAGGTGCGGCAGCCATCGAATTCGCTGCGGTGTTCGTGATTTTCTTTGCGGTGTTCTACGGCGTGGTGAGCTACGCGCTGCCGCTGCTGATGCTGCAGTCGTTCAACCAGGCCAGCAGCGAGGCAGTGCGCCGTTGCGTGGCGCTGGACCCGAGCAGTGCCACCTACCGTGTCGACGTGCCGGCGCTGGCCAAGCAGGTACTGACCCAGCAGTTGACCTGGATGCCGGGGGCGCTCAGGTTCCAGGTGGCGCGGGACGCCAGCGTGACCCTGACCGATACCAACCTGCTGACGGTGCGTATCGACTATGCCAAGGCCCGCCTGACCGCGGTGCTGCCGGTGCTCGACCTGCCGCTGGTGGGCGAGGTACCGCGTCTGCCGGCCAACCTCAGCGCCGAAGCGAGCCTGCAGCTGTGAGCGGCGGCCAGGGCCTGTTCGAACGTTGGCGCCCACGCCCGCTCGCGGCTGACACCGAGGTGCCGGCACCGGCGGCGGTGGGGCTGCAATTGTGGCTGGATGAGCAGGCCCG
>NZ_JAAHBU010000360.1 GCF_010671725.1 Pseudomonas brassicae
AGCTGGAGGCTGCCGAACAGTGCGCAGACCGCACGCTTGAGGCCTTGCAAGGCAAGATCAAGCGCCGATAGGCCGCGTGTTTGGCGCATATGCGGCCTGTTAGGCGCACGCCGCCTGGGTAACATCGAGTCTTTTGCGCACAGGTCGAGGTACCCATGAACTTTTCCCGATTGCTCACGGCGGTGCGCCTGCAGCCTCAGGCCGTGGTCATCCCTGCCGAGTGGGCCCAGGGGCGTGCCTGCTTCGGCGGGCTCATGGCAGCCCTGCTGTATGAAGCCATGCATGCCAAGGTCGCGCCGGACCGCCCGGTGCGCTCGCTGGCGATCACCTTTGTCGGCCCGGCTGAACCGGGTGTGCCGATCAGCTTCGAGGTGGAGTCGCTGCGTGACGGCAAGGCCGTCAGCTCATTGCTCGGCCGCGCGCTGCAGAACGGCCAGGTGGTAACGCTGATCCAGGGCAGTTTCGGCGCCGGGCGCAGCTCGGTGGTGCACGTGCCGGCGTTGGCGCCCGTCGCGCTCAAGCCTCTGGCCGAGGCCACGCCCGAAATGCCTTACATCAAGGGCGTCACCCCCGAGTTCATTCGCCACCTGGCCTTGCGCTGGGGGATTGGCGGCTTGCCCTACAGCAACACCCAGGCGCGCCAGATGGGCGGCTGGGTGCGCCTGCGCGGCGATGACGTGGTCGAGGAACGGGTGAGCGAGGCGCACCTGTTGGCGCTGGTCGATGCCTGGCCGCCGGCCTTGCTGCCGCACCTGCGCACCCCGGCACCTGGCAGCACGCTGACCTGGACCATCGAGTTCGTGCAGCCGGTGGCCAGCCTGACCACCCTGGACTGGTGCCAGTACTGTGCGCAGATCGACTATGCCCGTGACGGTTACGGGCATGTATCGGCGGCGCTGTGGACGGCTGCCGGCGATTTGCTGGCGATCAGCCGCCAGACCGTCACTGTATTTGGTTGAGGTTCAGTGGCGCTGGTGGTGCACGGCCAGGCCGGCGAGCACGCCGATTACCCCGACGGCCAATGTACCCAGGTCGGTATCGAACAGGCCCACCAGCACCAGCAGCGCGCCGATGACCAGCAGCGGCAGGGCAATCAGTTGCAGCGCCTGGTTGGTGGGCGTGCGCGGGGCATGCTGCCAGTGGGGCAGGTGGAACACAGGCTTGTTCATTACAGGCGTCCTCAGCAACGCAGAAGCGGATAACTGAAGCATAGTGTGGCCCCCTGCGGGGGGCCAATCGCGTCAGGCTATCGGCGCCATAGCTAGAGCTTGAGCTGACCGATGGCCTTGTTCAGCTCGCCGGCCAGGGTGGCCAGTTCGTTGCTGGTGGTGGCCGAGTCGACAGTCTGCTGGACAGTCTCTTCGGTGACGTCGCGGATGCCGACCACGGCGCGGTTCATTTCTTCTGCAACCTGGCTCTGCTGCTCGGCAGCCACCGCAATCTGCGTATTGCTCTCGCGCATCTGCGCTACGGCGCCGGTGATCTGCGCCAGGGCCTCGCCGGCCTCCTGGGCCTGCCTGACGCAATCGTCGGCCTTGAACGAGCTTTCTGTCATGAACTCCACCGCATCGCGGGTGCCGGCTTGCAGGGCCGATACCATGGTGGTGATTTCGTCGGTCGAGCTTTGCACGCGCTTGGCCAGGTTACGCACTTCATCGGCCACCACCGCGAAGCCACGGCCCAGGTCGCCGGCACGTGCGGCCTCGATGGCCGCGTTCAACGCCAGCAGGTTGGTCTGCTCGGCAATGCTGTGGATGACGCTGACCACGCTGTTGATCTTTTGGCTGTCTTCGGCCAGTTGGCGGATCATTTCGGCAGTCTGCTGCACGCCGCTGGACAAGCCCGAGATCGACGACTGCACGCGGCTGACCACCTCTTTGCCACTGCCGGCCAGGGTGTCGGCGCTCTGCGACAGGTCACGGGTCGCGCCGGCATGCTGGGCGATGTGGTAGACGGTGGCAGTCATTTCGTTGATGGCGGTGGCCGCCTGGTCGGTTTCACTTTGCTGGCCGAGCATGCCGTGACGCACCTCGTTCATGCTGGCGGCCAGGCGCGCGGCGCCCGCGTCCAGTTGCGCCGCGGTGCGCGCCACGGTGTTGACGACCCGGTGGTAGGTGGTCTGCATGGCGTTGAAGGCGCTGGCCATCTGGCCAACCTCGTCGCCGCAGGCCAGCGGTACCCGCGCCGACAGGTCACCGGTCTTTTCCACGTGCAGCATCACGTCCTTGAGGGTATTGAGCTGGCTGAGCAAAAAACGGATCAGCAACTGTGAAGCGCACAGCATGGCCAGCATCAGGATCAGTACGCACACCGCATAGTTGACGAAACGGTCCGCGAACACCTGCGCCAGGCTGGCGCCCTGGGCCAGTACCGCGATCTGCTGGCCGTCGCGGCTGATCACCTCGGCGCCAATCAGTGGGTCGGTGCCCAGCAGTGGCAGGCTGTCGAGCGCGACCCAGCCCTTGGCCGATGCCAGCGCGTCCAGCGCCTGGCCCTTGAACGAAGGCGTTTGCCCCGGGTCCAGGTGCAGCCAGTTGGCCGATTGCGGCAAGGCCTGGCCGGCCGGCCAGGCGGCCAGCAGTCGCGCTTGGGCGTATGCCTGCGCCTGGGCCGCGTCGACCCGGGCCCGCTGCTCCAGGTGCACCGCGTACAGCACCACGAACAAGGTGGTGACAAAGGCGACCGCGTTGACCGCCCAGAACTTGTATTTCAGTGAGATATTGCTGAGCCAGGCACCCATGGGTAGGTCTTCTCTGATTGAGCGGAAACAATGTTGGCAAGGTGCCATCATTTTGTCCGACAATTCAGCTCGGAATCTTGATATGCGTCAAGCTATGTCCGGAAGTAGGAAGAATCGCTGAGCGCACTGCGTGGTATGGGCTGAGACTGCCAAGGCAGCACAGGG
>NZ_JAAHBU010000361.1 GCF_010671725.1 Pseudomonas brassicae
CTGGCTTGCCAGCGAAGGCCGCACCGCGGGTAGGGATCAGCCCAACACTTCGCGCAGCACCCCGGCAAACGCCCGCGCACTCGCTTCTTCATCCGCATGCCGACCCTGGCGCACCACCCACGCACCATTGACCATCACATCGCGCACCTGCCGGTCACCACCGGCAAACAGCCAGCGATTGAGAATGCCGTCGGCACTCGCCGTGGCGATGTAAGGGTCCAGCCCATCCAGCACGATCCAGTCAGCGCGCTTGCCCACCGCCAGTTCGCCAACCGGCTGACCCAGCGCCTGCGCACCACCCGCCAGCGCGGCATCGAACAGGGTGCGCCCCCACCATCGGCTGCTCGGCGCCGTACAGGCGATTGCGCCGTTGATCACGCAGGCGCTGGCCATACTCCAGCCAGCGCAGTTCTTCCACCACGCTCAACGACACGTGACTGTCCGAACCGATGCCCAGGCGCCCGCCCTGGGCCAGGTAGTCGACGGCGGGGAAGATGCCGTCACCCAGATTGGCTTCGGTGGTCAGGCACAGCCCGGCCACTGCGCCGCTGCGCGCCATCGCGGTGACCTCATCGGGCTCGGCATGGGTCGCGTGCACCAGGCACCAGCGTGCGTTCACGTCGGCCTGCTCGTACAGCCATTGCAGCGGCCGGCGGCCGCTCCAGGCCAGGCAGTCGTCGACTTCCTTCTGTTGTTCGGCAATGTGGATATGCACCGGGCAGGCGCTGTCGCTGGCGGCCAGTACGTCGGTGATCTGCTGCGGCGTGACCGCACGCAACGAGTGGAAGCACAGGCCCAGCTGCTGCGCGGGCTGCTGCGCGAGCAGCGGTGCCAGTTGCGCCTGCAGCTTCAGGTACTGCTCGGTGCTGTTGATGAAACGGCGCTGCCCTTCACTGGGCGCCTGCCCGCCAAAGCCCGAATGGCTGTAGAGCACCGGCAGCAAGGTCAGGCCGATGCCGCTGGCAGCGGCGGCCTGGCTGATGCGCAGCGACAGCTCGGCGGGGTCGGCATACGCCTTGCCCTGGGTGTCATGGTGCACGTAATGGAACTCGGCCACCGAGGTGTAGCCGGCCTTGAGCATCTCGATGTACAACTGGCGCGCGATCACCCCCAGTTGCTCGGGGCTGATCCTGCCCACCAGCCGGTACATCAGTTCGCGCCAGGTCCAGAAGCTGTCATTGGGGTTGCCGGCCACTTCCGCCAGGCCCGCCATCGCGCGCTGGAAGGCATGCGAATGCAGGTTGGGCATGCCCGGCAGCAGCGGCCCGGCCAACCGCTCGGCGCCCTCTGCCGAAGCATCGGCCTGCACGCGGGCCAGCAGGCCATCGGCCCCCACCTCGATTCGCACGTTTTCGGCCCAGCCTGTGGGCAGCAAAGCACGTTCGGCAAAGAACACGGACATCGACACGTCACCCCTTTCTGGTTATTTGTATATACATATACAGACGTTTGCCTGCTCGGTAAACTGCGGCACTCTACCGTTCATACCCATCACCAAGGATTTTTGCCGTGTCGACACCTCCTGTCTCCGCGCTGGTTGCCCACATGGGCGAGGGCCCGGCGCCGCTGTATGCGCGGGTCAAGCAGATGATCGCCCAGCAGATCCAGAACGGCAGCTGGCCGCCGCATCACCGCGTGCCTTCCGAGAGCGAGCTGGTCACCGAGCTGGGCTTCAGCCGCATGACCATCAACCGTGCGTTGCGCGAGCTGACGGCCGAAGGGCTGTTGGTGCGCATGCAGGGCGTGGGCACCTTCGTCGCCGAACCCAAGAGCCGCTCGGCACTGTTCGAGGTCAACAACATTGCCGACGAGATTGCCGCGCGCGGTCATCAGCACAGCTGCCAGGTGATCACCCTGACCGAAGAGGCGGCCGGTTCCGAGCGCGCGCTGGCGCTGGACATGCGCGAAGGCCAGCGGGTGTTCCACTCGCTGATCGTGCATTACGAGAATGGCATCGCGGTGCAGATCGAAGACCGCTTCGTCAACGCGCAGGTGGCGCCGGACTACCTCAAGCAGGATTTCACCCGCCAGACGCCCTACGCCTACCTGTCGCAGGTAGCGCCGCTGACCGAAGGCGAGCACGTGGTCGAGGCGATCCTGGCCGAGCCTGACGAATGCCGCCTGTTGCAGATCGAGCCAGGCGAGCCGTGCCTGTTGATCCGCCGGCGTACCTGGTCGGGACGCCAGCCGGTCACCGCAGCGCGCCTGATCCACCCCGGTTCCCGTCATCGTTTGGAAGGACGCTTCAGCAAATGAGTTCGTTGACCCTGTTACGCGCCGCCGACTACCCGCGCATGCCGTGGAAGAACGGTGGCGGCAGCACCGAAGAGATCACCCGCGATGGCGGTGCCGGCCTGGACGGTTTTGGCTGGCGCCTGTCGATTGCCGATATCGAGGAGTCGGGCGGGTTTTCCAGCTTTGCCGGTTATCAGCGCATCATCAGCGTGCTGCAGGGCGATGGCATGCGCCTGGTGGTGGACGGCCAGGCCAGCCGCGAGCTGCTGGCGTTCGACCCGTTCGCCTTCAGCGGCCAGAGCACGGTGAGCTGCAACCTGCTGGGCGGGCCGATTCGCGACTTCAACCTGATCTATGCACCGCAGCGGTTTGCCGCGCGCTTGCAGTGGTGTAGCGCAGGCAGTCGGGTCTACAGCTCGGCGCAGACGTTGCTGGTGTTCGCCGCCGCTGAACCGGTGCAGGTCGCGCTCGCCGGGCAGCCGGAGCAGGTGCTGGGGCGTTATGACTGCCTGCGTCTGGACGCCAATCAGGGCCTGGTGGAGCTGCAGGTCAGTGGGCAGGTCTGCCTGATCGAGCTGAGCGAACGTTAAGTCTGGGCTGCTGTGCAGCCTTTCGCTGGCAAG
>NZ_JAAHBU010000362.1 GCF_010671725.1 Pseudomonas brassicae
ACGGACGCAGGGTACGTACACGCTCACCACGGCCAACCGGTTTGGAGGATTTGCGCTGCATACGCTCGAGCTTGTCCTTGACCTTGGCTTTCATCGCCGGCATCGCCACCGGCTTGAGGCCCACTTCAGCCGCCAGGATATCCACCTCGCCCTGGCTCATTTCGCGCCAGCGCCCCATCGGCAGGTCAGAGTTGAGGAACACCGGACCAAAACGCACGCGCTTCAGACGGCTGACCACCAGCCCCTGGGATTCCCACAGGCGGCGCACTTCACGGTTGCGGCCTTCCATCACCACGCAGTGGTACCAGTGGTTGAAGCCTTCACCGCCAGGCGCTTCCTGGATATCGGTAAAGCGCGCCGGGCCGTCTTCGAGTACCACGCCGGCCTTCAGGCGCGCAATCATGTCTTCGTCGACTTCACCGCGCACACGCACCGCATACTCACGGTCCATTTCGGACGAGGGGTGCATCAGGCGGTTGGCCAGCTCACCGTCGGTGGTGAACATCAGCAGGCCGGTGGTGTTGATGTCCAGACGGCCCACGTTGATCCAGCGGCCTTCTTTCGGACGCGGCAGGCGATCGAACACGGTCGGGCGGCCTTCCGGGTCGTCGCGGGTGCAGATCTCGCCGTCGGGCTTGTTGTACATGATGACGCGGCGCACGGTCTCGGCGGCTTCTTCACGCTTGATCAGGCGACCGTCGACGGAAATCGCATCGTGCATGTCGACACGCTGGCCAAGGCTGGCATCCACGCCATTGACCTTGATGCGGCCCTGGCTGATCCAGGCCTCGACGTCACGGCGTGAACCCACGCCAATGCGCGCGAGTACTTTTTGCAGTTTTTCGCCGGCTGGACGCGGCGGGCTGTCTTGCAGATCCTGGTCACTCATCTGGGCACCTCCCGGTGTAATGCTTCTGGAAATCATTGAATTGGCGAAACAAGCGCCAAAAAGGTCGCGAATCATACGCTGAACCGGCGTCGAACGCACCACAGACTAGTCGATATTGCCGCACGCAACGGCGTTTTCCGCTCGAAGGGCTGTCAGTCGCGCGGCACGTCCTGGACGTGTGCTTCATCCTCGGGCTCGTCAGGCGCCTGCAGCAGGTCATCAAAATCGGTCTTGAGCCCCTGCTCCATGGAGTCCAGCTCCAGCAGCAGGCTGTGGAAGCTGGTTTGCTCGACCGCTGGCTCGGGCTCGGCACTTTCGTCGGCCAGTGCCTGCAGGTGCGCCGGTACCGGCGCATCGTCCACCTCCAGCAGTGGATCGGGCTCCATCTCGCGCAGCTCGGCCAGCGAGGGCAGCTCATCTAGGTTCTTCAGGTTGAAGTGATCGAGGAAAGCCTTGGTGGTGGCGAACATCGCCGGCTTGCCGGGCACTTCGCGGTAACCCACGATACGCACCCACTCACGTTCGAGCAGGGTCTTGATGATGTTGGTGTTGACCGCAACGCCGCGCACATCCTCGATCTCGCCACGGGTGATCGGCTGGCGGTAGGCGATCAGCGCAATGGTCTCCAGCAGGGCACGCGAGTAGCGCTGCGGGCGTTCTTCCCACAGGCGCCCTACCCAGGGCGCGTAGTCCTCGCGAATCTGCAGGCGATACCCCGAGGCCACTTCCTTGAGTTCGAAGGCACGCCCGGCACAGGATTTGCGCAGCACCTCGAGGGCCTTTCTGAACACCGCAGGTTCGGGGCGCTCGGCCTCCTCGAACAGCTCGTACAGGCGCTCCAGCGATTGCGCCTTGCCGGAGGCCAACAGAAAGGCTTCCAGCAACGGCGCCAGGTCACGGGGTTCAGTCAGGTTCATTGGGGTGCTCGTGTACGGTTATTCGGCCCGGGCGCGGACATGGATGGGAGCAAAGGGCTCATTCTGCACCAGTTCGACGAGAGATTCCTTGACCAGTTCGAGCACTGCCATGAACGTCACCACCACGCCCAGCTTGCCCTCCTCGGCGCTGAACAACTCGACGAAAGGCACAAAGCCGCCGCCCTTGAGGCGTTCGAGCACATCGCTCATGCGCTCGCGGGTCGACAGCGCCTCGCGGCTGACCTGATGGCTTTCGAACATGTCGCCGCGGCGCAGCACCTCGGCCATCGACATCAGCACCTCTTCCAGGGCGACGTCCGGCAGCAACTTGCGAGCCTTGGCCTGCGGCGCCTCCAGGCGCGGCACGATCACCTCGCGGCCGACCCGGCTGAGCCCGTCAATGCCCTCGGCAGCGGCCTTGAACCGTTCGTACTCCTGCAGCCGGCGGATCAGTTCCGCTCGCGGGTCGTCTTCTTCCTGTTCGATTTCGGCCGAACGCGGCAACAGCATGCGCGACTTGATCTCGGCCAGCATGGCGGCCATCACCAGGTACTCGGCCGCCAGCTCCAGGCGTACGGTCTTCATCAATTCGACGTAGCCCATGTACTGGCGGGTGATTTCCGCCACCGGAATGTCGAGGATATCCACGTTCTGCTTGCGGATCAGGTACAGCAACAGGTCGAGCGGCCCTTCGAACGCTTCGAGGAACACCTCCAGCGCGTCGGGCGGGATATACAGGTCCACCGGCATTTCGGTCATGGCTTCGCCATACACCATCACCAGCGGCAGTTCCTGCTGAGCCCCGGCCTGCGGGTCGAGGGCCGGCGCGGCGCGGGCGACCTGATTCACGCTTCGACCAGAAACGGGGTCGGGTCGCCACAGCCTTCACGGATCAACACCGGCTCGTCGCCAGTCAGGTCGATCACGGTGGAGGCCTTGAGGTCGCCAAAGCCGCCATCGATGATCAGGTCGACGTGGTGCTCCAGGCGCTGACGGATTTCGTAGGGGTCGGTCATCGGGTCTTCGTCGCCCGGCAGGATCAGGCTGACACTCATCAATGGCTCGCCAAGCTCGGCCAGCAACGCCAGCAGGATCGGGTTCTGCGGCACGCGCAGGCCATGGTGCGGCGCTTCTCGTGCAGCAGCAGGCGCGGTACTTCGCGGGTACCGTTGAGGATGAAGGTGTACGGGCCTGGCACATGGGCCTTGAGAAGGCGGAAAATGCCCGTGTCGATCTTGGCGAATACCCCCAGTTGCGACATGTCGCAGCACATCAGCGTGAAGTTGTGGGTCTTGTCCAACTGGCGCAGGCGACGCACACGCTCCACGGCTGCCTTGTCACCGATCTGGCAGCCCAGGGCATAGGCCGAATCGGTCGGGTATACCACCACGCCACCCTTGCGGATGATTTCGACAGCCTGTTTGATCAGACGCGCTTGCGGGTTCTCCGGATGAATCTGGAAAAATTGACTCACATTGTCTACCTGTTCAGACGGCGGCAGTGGGCTGCTCATGTTTGAATCGACGCCACAGGGGTGGCAGGTCCTCCGGCAATGGCCGGTAGACACCGATCTCAGACCAGGCGCCCGGGCCATGAAAGTCGCTGCCGGCGCTGGCCAGCAGACCGAACTCGCGGGCCAGGATCGACATTGTGCCCACCTGTTCGGCGGGCATCATCCCGTTTACCACTTCCAGCGCCTGGCCACCTGCTTGAATATAGTCGGCAATCAGCCGGCGGCGCTTGCTGCGGGTTAATTCGTAGTGCATCGGATGGGCCAGGCTCACCCAGGCATGCGACTGACGCAAGGTCTGCACGGTGTCGTCCAGGCTCGGCCAGTGCAACTTGACGTCGCCCAGCTTGCCGGCGCCCAGCCATTTGCGGAAGGCTTCGCCGCGGTCCTTGACGTAGCCGGCGCGCACCAGGTATTCGGCAAAGTGGGGCCGCGCCGGCGCATTGCCACTGTCGCCCAGTTCCTGCTGGATGGCACGCGAGCCATCGAGGGCACCGGGCATGCCCTTGAGGGCCAGGCGTCGGTCGATCTCTTCGGCACGCAACCAGCGCCCGTGGTGCAACGACTCGACCGCCTGGCACAACGGTTCGGCATCGAGGGGGAAGTTGTAGCCCAGCACATGGATCGTGGCGCCGCCCCAGGTGCAGGACAACTCCACCCCGCTGACCCACTGCATGCCCAGTGCCTGCGTGGCGGCATAGGCCTCGCGTTGGCCTTCAAGGGTATCGTGGTCGGTCAACGACAGCATCCGCACGCCGTGTTCGTGGGCACGCGCAACCAGCGCCGTAGGCGACAGGGCGCCATCGGACGCGGTGCTGTGGCAGTGCAGATCAACATTCATAGGTGGCGCTTTCGCTCTCATTGATGTTTGTTATTATGCCGTCACATCCTGCTTCTGGCTGCCACTGTGAAACAATTCATCGATTTCATCCCGTTGTTGCTGTTCTTCATCGTCTACAAGCTCGACCCGCGCACGGTCGAGCTGGCAGGCCAGTCGTTCGAGCTGGGCGGCATCTACAGTGCCACGGGCGTGCTGATCATCAGCTCATTGGTGGTCTATGGTGCCCTGCTGATCCGCCAGCGCCGCCTGGAAAAAGGTCAATGGCTGACCCTGGGGGCGTGCCTGGTGTTTGGCGGCCTGACCCTGGCCTTCCACAGCGAGACCTTCCTGAAGTGGAAGGCGCCGGTGGTCAACTGGCTGTTTGCGATGGCCTTTGCCGGCAGCCACTTCGTGGGTGACCGGGTGCTCATCAAGCGCATCATGGGCCACGCGTTGACCTTGCCGGAGCCGGTATGGACCCGCCTGAACCTGGCGTGGATCGCATTTTTCCTGTTCTGCGGCGCGGCCAACCTGTTCGTTGCCTTTACCTTCCAGGACATCTGGGTCGACTTCAAGGTGTTCGGCAGCCTGGGCATGACCGTACTGTTCCTGGTGGGCCAGGGCGTCTATCTGTCCCGTCACCTGCATGACAGCGACCCGACCACTCCAAAAACCGAGGATTGACATGCTCTACGCCATCATTGCCACAGACGTTGCCGACTCGCTGGAAAAACGCCTGGCTGTGCGCCCGGCGCACCTGGAACGCCTGCACCAGCTCAAGGCTGAAGGCCGCCTCGTATTGGCCGGCCCGCACCCGGCTATCGACAGCAATGATCCGGGCGCGGCGGGTTTCAGCGGCAGCCTGATCGTTGCCGAGTTTGAGTCGCTGGAGGCCGCGAAGGCTTGGGCGCAGTTGGATCCGTTCGTTGCGGCGGGTGTTTACGCTGAGGTTGTGGTCAAGCCGTTCAAGCAAGTCCTGCCGTAACCTTCGCCGCGCCGGCTGTGGCTGTAGATCTTGCCGTTGCCGTTGATCTTGATCTTGATCT
>NZ_JAAHBU010000363.1 GCF_010671725.1 Pseudomonas brassicae
CAGCTCCCACAAAGTACTCAGCGCTCACGGCATGGACTGTTCCCGTGGGAGCTGGCTTGCCTGCGAGTGGCGGCACCGCCGATTGCGATTGTTCACGATTCTGTCACCGTGACGCCGCTAAAACGTAACGCCTCCCGGGCACGCTGAAACTCCCCGTACTCGACCAGGGAGACACGTACATGCCCCGTGAATTCGATGGCTCGCATCAACCCAACGCCAAGTCCCGCAAGCAGCAGGAAAAGGATCAGCGCCGCATGGAGTTCCGCCGCGCGATCGAAAGCTACTCCGAGCAGCGCCAACTGCTGCAGGAGATTGCCGACTACCCCGAACTGCGAGCGGTCACGGTATGGCAGGTATCGGCGGCAACTTCCCCGAGAAACGCTCAACCAGCGCGCTGATCTGCACACGTTCGCTGCGGATGAACGCAGCAAAGGCCAGGGCCACCGGCGACTGCCGCTTGGCCTTGGCCTGTACCACGCACCAACTGCGGTACAGCGGCAACTCCTCCACCGGCAACTCGCGCAGCACCCCGGCGGCCAGTTCCATGTTCAGCGCATGGCGGGTCAGCAGGGCAATGCCCAGGCCGGCAATCACGCACTCGCGCTGCGCCTCCCCCGAGGCCACCTCCAGCGTCTGGGTGAAGTGCACGCGCTTTTCCTTGAAGTACTCTTCGCAGGCCTTGCGCGTGCCCGAACCCTGCTCGCGCACCAGCAGCGTATGCGGCTCCAGGTCCTGCAGGCGCAGGCTATCGAGTTTGCACAGCGGGTGCTCGGGCGGGGCCACCGCGACGATCGGGTTGTTCAGGAACGGCAGGAACTCCAGGCCCATGTCCTGCGGCACCATGGACATGATGATCAGGTCGTCACGGTTGTCCGACAGACGTCGAATCGCCTGGGCCCGGTTGACCACCGTCAGGGTCAGATTGACCTCCGGGTGCAGGCGCTTGAACGCGGCGAACAGGTGCGGCACGAAGTATTTGGCGCTCGATTCCACCGCCAGCTTGAGCTGGCCCTGCAGCGAGCCCTGCATGTCCGACAGCTGCATGTCGAGGCTTTCGAGGCGTCCGAAAATGTCGCGGCTGGCGCGTTGCAGCGCTTCGGCAGCTTCGGTGAGGTAGAGCTTCTTGCCGACATACTCGAACAGCGGTTGGCCCACCAGTTCTTCGAGCTGGCGGATCTGTAGACTAACGGCGGGTTGCGTCAGCGACATCTCCTCGGCGGCCCGGCTGTACGAACGTAAATCACACACCTCATTGAAGATCTGCAATTGACGCAATGTCATACGCATCAATGACTTACGCATCTTTCCCGTTGCCTCGGCAAAACCTTGTTACGGCACTATAAGCAATTGCTAATGCTGCCCCTAACAAATATTGATTTTTGTTTATTCACGTTCGGCGCTAGGGTGATTATACGACTGGCCAGCAACGTCTGGTCACGCGCCGACCGGTGTTGCCGGTTCGTTTGTTACCAACGGCTTTGGGAAGACTCCAGTGATAAAAAAAATCCTGATCGCCAACCGGGGTGAAATTGCCGTACGGATCGTACGTGCCTGCGCCGAGATGGGTATTCGCTCGGTGGCGATCTACTCCGATGCCGACCGTCACGCCTTGCACGTCAAGCGTGCCGACGAAGCGCACAGCATCGGTGCCGAGCCCCTGGCCGGTTACCTGAACCCGCGCAAGCTGGTGAACCTGGCGGTGGAAACCGGCTGTGATGCGCTGCACCCTGGTTATGGTTTCCTCTCGGAAAACGCGGAGCTGGCGGATATCTGTGCCGAACGCGGGATCAAGTTCATCGGCCCGTCTGCGGAAGTCATCCGCCGCATGGGCGACAAGACCGAAGCGCGGCGCAGCATGATCAAGGCCGGTGTGCCGGTCACGCCGGGCACTGAAGGCAACGTGGCCGATATCCACGAAGCGCTGGAAGAGGGCGACCGCATCGGTTACCCGGTCATGCTCAAGGCCACCTCGGGCGGTGGCGGTCGTGGCATTCGTCGTTGCAACAGCCGCGAAGAGCTCGAACAGGCCTTCCCGCGGGTGATCTCCGAGGCCACCAAGGCATTCGGCTCGGCCGAAGTGTTCCTGGAAAAATGCATCGTCAATCCCAAGCATATCGAGGCGCAGATCCTGGGTGACAGTTTTGGCAACGTGGTGCACCTGTTCGAGCGTGACTGCTCGATCCAGCGGCGCAACCAGAAGCTCATCGAGATTGCCCCCAGCCCTCAGCTGACCCCCGAACAGCGTGCCTACATCGGCGACCTGTCGGTGCGCGCGGCCAAGGCGGTGGGCTACGAGAACGCCGGTACCGTGGAGTTCCTGCTCGCCGATGGCGAGGTGTACTTCATGGAGATGAACACCCGCGTGCAGGTGGAACACACCATCACCGAGGAAATCACCGGCATCGATATCGTTCGCGAGCAGATCCGCATCGCCTCGGGCCTGCCGCTGTCGGTCAAGCAGGAAGACATCCAGCACCGCGGCTTCGCCCTGCAGTTCCGGATCAACGCCGAAGACCCGAAGAACAACTTCCTGCCCAGCTTCGGCAAGATCACCCGCTACTACGCCCCCGGCGGCCCGGGCGTACGCACCGACACGGCGATCTACACCGGTTACACCATCCCACCGTTCTACGATTCGATGTGCCTGAAGCTGGTGGTCTGGGCACTGACCTGGGAAGAAGCCATGGACCGCGGCCTGCGGGCTCTGGACGACATGCGCCTGCAGGGGGTCAAGACCACCGCGGCGTATTACCAGGAAATCCTGCGCAACCCGGAATTCCGTAGCGGCCAGTTCAACACCAGCTTCGTCGAAAGCCACCCCGAACTGACCAACTACTCGATCAAGCGCAAACCCGAAGAGCTGGCCCTGGCCATCGCCGCCGCCATCGCCGCCCACGCAGGCCTGTGAGGAACCCTACAATGTCCAAGAAAATTTTCGTAACCGACACGATCCTGCGCGACGCCCACCAGTCCCTGCTGGCTACCCGCATGCGCACCGACGACATGCTGCCGATCTGCGACAAGCTCGACAAGGTCGGCTACTGGTCGCTGGAAGTCTGGGGCGGCGCCACCTTCGACGCCTGTGTGCGCTTCCTCAAGGAAGACCCGTGGGAGCGCCTGCGCAAGCTGCGCGCGGCACTGCCCAACACCCGCCTGCAAATGCTGCTGCGCGGTCAGAACCTGCTCGGCTACCGTCACTACAGCGATGACGTGGTCAAGGCGTTCGTGGCCAAGGCGGCGGTCAACGGCATCGACGTGTTCCGCATTTTCGACGCCATGAACGACGTGCGTAACCTGCGTGTGGCGATCGAAGCCGTGAAGGCGGCCGGCAAGCATGCCCAGGGCACCATCGCCTACACCACCAGCCCGGTGCACACCATCGAGGCGTTCGTGGCCCAGGCCAAGCAGATGGAAGCCATGGGCTGCGATTCCATCGCGATCAAGGACATGGCCGGCCTGCTGACCCCGTTCGCTACCGGCGAACTGGTCAAGGCGCTCAAGGCCGAGCAGTCGCTGCCGGTATTCATCCACAGCCACGACACCGCCGGGCTGGCCGCGATGTGCCAGCTCAAGGCGATCGAGAACGGCGCCGATCATATCGACACCGCGATCTCCAGCTTTGCCTGGGGCACCAGCCACCCGGGCACCGAGTCGATGGTCGCAGCGCTCAAGGGCAGCGAGTTCGACACGGGCCTGGACCTGCAATTGCTGCAGGAAATCGGCCTGTACTTCTACGCCGTGCGCAAGAAGTACCACCAGTTCGAAAGCGAGTTCACCGCCGTCGACACCCGTGTGCAGGTCAACCAGGTACCGGGCGGCATGATTTCCAACCTGGCCAACCAGCTCAAGGAGCAGGGCGCGCTCAACCGCATGAACGAAGTGCTGGCCGAAATCCCGCGGGTGCGTGAAGACCTCGGCTTCCCGCCGCTGGTCACCCCGACCTCGCAGATCGTCGGCACCCAGGCGTTCTTCAACGTGCTGGCCGGTGAGCGTTACAAGACCATCACCAACGAAGTGAAGCTGTACCTGCAAGGCGGTTACGGCAAGGCGCCGGGTGTGGTCGACGAGAAGCTGCGCCGCCAGGCCATCGGCAGCGAAGAGGTGATCGACGTGCGTCCGGCCGACCTGCTCAAGCCGGAAATGACCAAGCTGCGTGCCGACATCGGCAACCTGGCCAAGTCCGAAGAGGACGTGCTGACCTTTGCCATGTTCCCTGACATCGGGCGCAAGTTCCTCGAAGAGCGCGAGGCCGGCACCCTGACCCCGGAAGTGCTGCTGCCGATCCCGGAAGCGGGTGCTGTGGCTTCGGCCGGGGGCGAGGGCGTACCGACCGAGTTCGTCATCGACGTACACGGCGAGACCTACCGCGTCGACATCACCGGTGTGGGCGTGAAGGCCGAAGGCAAGCGTCACTTCTACCTGTCCATCGACGGCATGCCGGAAGAAGTGGTGTTCGAGCCGCTCAACGAGTTCGTCGGCGGTGGCAGCAGCAAGCGCAAGCAGGCCAGCGCGCCGGGCCATGTGAGCACCACCATGCCGGGCAATATCGTCGATGTGCTGGTCAAGGAGGGCGACACCGTCAAGGCTGGCCAGGCGGTACTGATTACCGAGGCCATGAAGATGGAGACCGAAGTGCAGTCGCCATCGCCGGCAAGGTCACCGCCATCCATGTGGCCAAGGGCGACCGGGTCAACCCGGGCGAGATCCTGATCGAGATCGAAGGTTGAGCTAAGCCTTCATCTGCAAGCGGTTAACCTCTGGGGAGCGTAATGCTCCCCTTTTTTTGTATTCAATTCTGCACTTTAATGCATATAGGTGTGCGTTTTTTGGTCGCGCGTGTAATTTAATGCAGATTTGAGCCGCTTAATCGATTGAAATTGCACTATATTGCAGAAACAGTGCACGTCTCCTTACTGAACGTGCAGTAGATTGCAGGCGCCCTTATGCATCTGATCACACACGCGCCTGCCTTCATTCATGACATTGCACCTTCCGGTGCGGCCAAGCGCTTTCTGCTCACGCATATCGGCCGCGAGAAGCCTGAGGGCATGAGCGATGACATGTTCCTGCTGGCGCGCAGCACCCCGGCGCCCATGGGGTTTACCCGTGAGGAAGTAGTGACTTTGCGCAGTGATGCCCGAGCGTTGATGGGGCTGCCTGACCTGCTTGGCGAGGGCGGCTTGCCCGCGAGCGTCATGAACCACCCGGCCATTGCCCTGAAAAATCTCGAGCAACGCATGAAGGAATGGACATTGATATGACAGTTTCGATCGAAGTTCGCGGTCTGTTGATCGAAAGTGTCCGTGAAGGCATTGCCGATGGCACGCTGGAACTGGGGGCAGCGGTACGGCGTCTGCGCACAGAGGTGGCGAAGCTGCACCAGACCCAGTTTGCGCGGATGTGCAAGATCTCGGTGCGCACCCTGATCCAGATCGAGCAGGGCGAGGGCAACCCGACGCTCAAATCATTGAACGCCGTATTCCGGCCTTTCGGCTTGCAGATGGGCGTGGTCAAGCGGCCCCGTGCGCTGTAGAGGCGCGCCCCCTTGCCAGCGAAGGGGGCAGCGCACCTAGCGCTGGTATCCCCTGCCGTAATACCGCTCCAGCCGCGCCTGCACCAGCTCCAGCCCGAACGACAGCAGCCAGTAGATCACCGCCGCTGTGGTCAGCATCTCCAGGTAGCGATAGCTGGAACGGCCATAGGATTGCGCCAGGAACATCACTTCCCACACCCCCATCACCGAAATAAGTGATGAATCCTTGAGCATCGAGATGAACTGGTTGGCGGTCGGCGGAATGATCGTGCGCATCGCCTGGGGCAGGGTCACGCTCCAGAAGATCGTTGCCGGGCGCATGCCCAGCGCCAGTGCTGCCTGCCGCTGGCCCTGCGCCACGCCGATGATGCCGGCGCGGAAGATCTCGCTCAGGTACGCCCCGTAGTTCAGCGACAGCGCCACGACCCCGGCGGTAATTGCCCCTGGCACTATCTGCAACTGCGGCAGGCCCAGGTAGATCAGCATGATCTGGATCAGCAGCGGTGTGCCGCGAAAGAACGAGGTATAGAAGCTGGCCACGCCAAACAGCACCGCGCTGCTCGACAAGCGCGCCAGTGCCGCGGCAAACCCCAGCAGCACCGATACGACGATCGAGCACAGGCACACGAACAAGGTCAGCGCCGCACCCTGCAGAAAGCCGTTGGGCCCCAGCCTGAAACCGGCCAGGTTGGGGAACTTGTCGGCAATGATCGAGAACTTTAGGTCAAAGCTCAGGAAAAAAGCGACAAACAGCAGAAACAGTGCCAGCCAGGTCAGGTACAGGCGTGTGCGAAAGCCGAACAGGCGCCTGACCCACGCGAGGGTGACCATTAAACGTTCGTAAGCACTCATTTACTGATATCGGCGCCGATCCACTTCTGCGACAGCTTGGTCAGGGTGCCGTCCTGCTTGAGTTCGGCAAACACCTGGCGAACCTTGGCATCCCACTGTGCGTCGCCTTTCTCGATGGCCACCGAGTTCGGCTCTTCGTACAGCGGCGCGCCGGCCAGCTTGAAGCGTTTGTCCTGGTTCAGGCGCGGTTGCGCGGTAACCAGGTTGGTGAGGATGGCATCCAGGCGCACACCCGCGCCCAGGCCCAGGTCCTGGAAGGCGACGTTGTCGGTGTCGTACGGGGCAATCTGCACGTTCTCGAACGGGTACTGCAACTGCTGGTCTTCAGCCCCCTCGATCACCAGGTTCTTGTTCAGGTAGCTCTCGTAGCTGGAGGCGCTGGTCAGGCCGACCTTCAGGCCGCTCAGGTCCTTGGCCGAATGGATGCGCTCATCCTTGGCGTTGACCACGATCACCGCAGGCGAGGCGTAGTACTCCACCGGGAAGTCGAAGACTTCGGCGCGCGCCTTGCTCGGGGTCATCGAGCAGATGCAGATGTCGTAGCGACCGCTCCAGCGACCGGCCGCGATCACATCCCAGGACGGCGTTTCCAGGCGCAGCTTGACGCCCAGCTTCTGCGCTACCGCCTTGGCCACGTCAACGTCGAAGCCATCGAGCTGGTTCTGGTCGTTCAGGAAGGAAAACGGCGGGTAGCTTTCCATCAACACGCCGACCACTTCCTTGCGCGACTCCACGCGGTCCAGGGTGGCACCGGCAAAAACCTGGGTTGAGGCGCTCAGGGCCAGCAGGCCGGCACCCAGCAAAGTGGAAAGTCGCATGAAGTTCACCAGAAAAAAGAGTTGTTAAATAAATCGGGTCCTGCATTAAATAGTTATAATAATTAACCTACTAGTAAGTTTTATTCATATATATAGAAGCGGAAGTTATATGGCCAATAAGTCGTTGGTGATTCTCGATGGCGGTATGGGGCGGGAGCTGCAGCGCCGAGGCGCGCCGTTCCGTCAACCGGAATGGTCTGCACTGGCCCTGAGCGAGGCGCCAGAAGCCGTGGTTGCGGTGCATGCTGCGTATATTGCCAGCGGCGCCCGGGTCATCACCAGCAACAGCTATGCGGTCGTTCCCTTCCATATCGGTGAGCAGCGCTTTGCCGACGAAGGCCGTGCGCTGGCCAGCACTGCCGGGCAGTTGGCCCGCACCGCCGCCGATGCCAGCGCAGCGCCGGTGCGCGTCGCGGGTTCGCTGCCGCCGCTGTTCGGCTCCTACCGTCCCGACCTCTACGATGCCGCGCGTGCCGGCGAAGTGCTCAAGCCACTGGTGGAAGGTCTGGCCGAGCACGTCGACCTGTGGCTGGCCGAAACCCAGAGCGCGATCATCGAAGTGCAGGCCATCCATGCCGGCCTGCCCCAGGATGGCAAGCCGTTCTGGGTGTCGTTCACGCTGCAGGACGAAGACGTGGATGACGTGCCACGCCTGCGCTCCGGCGAGCCGGTGGCCGAAGCCGCCGAGGCTGTGGTCGCATTGGGTGTGCAGGCGCTGCTGTTCAACTGCAGCCAGCCGGAAGTGATCGGCGCGGCAATCGATGCGGCCAAGGCCACCTTCGAGCGCCTGGGCGCGGACATCGCGATCGGCGCCTATGCCAATGCCTTCCCGCCGCAGCCCAAGGACGCCACGGCCAACGACGGCCTCGACGAGCTGCGCGAAGACCTCGATCCGCCCGGCTACCTGACGTGGGCGGCCGACTGGCGCCAACGCGGCGCCAGCCTGCTGGGCGGCTGCTGTGGCATCGGCCCCGAGCACATCGCGGTGCTGGCGCAGCAGCTGCGCTGAGGCATCAGGCGCTGTTGCGGCAGGCTTGCAGCGTCCTGAGCTGACCCTCGGGGCGTTGGTTGTCGGCACTCAGCCAGCGTTCGAAGCCGGCGGCAATCGCCGGCCACTCCTCATCCAGGATGGAGTACCAGGCCGTGTCGCGGTTGCGGTCCTTAATCACCATGTGCTGGCGAAACACCCCCTCGAACTGGAACCCGAAGCGCTCGGCCGCACGCTTGGAGCGGGCATTGTCGTTGTTGCACTTCCATTCCAGGCGCCGATTGCCCAGGGCGAACGCTGCTGGCCCAGCAGGTAGACCGCCTCGGTGCCTTTGGGCGTGCGCTGCATCGCGGCGCCGAAGGCAATGTGGCCGATCTCGATGCGGCCCTGCTCCGGCACGATCGACATCAGGCTCAGGATGCCCTGTGCCTGCCCGCTGTGCAGGTCGATCACGCTGTAGAACAACGGGTCGCTGCTGGCCGCGTTGCTGTCCAGCCAGTGGTCGAAGTCTTCGCGCTCGGTAAATGGCCCATAGGCCAGGTACTTCCAAAGCGCCGGGTCTGCGGCGGGGCCCTGGAACACCTCCCACAGCGCGTCGCGATCGCGCCGCGGGTCGAGTTTTTCCAGGCGGATGAAACGTCCGTTCAGTGGCGTGGGTTGCGGGGCCTTGGCCGGCCGCCAGTTCAACGCTGTGCTCATGGGTGATGGCTCCGATTACAAGGTTTTGCGGAACTGGATGAAGCCTGGGCGTTCGGCCACCTGCTCGTACAGCGAGATACCGGTGGCATTGGTTTCGTGGGTCAGCCAGTGGACTTTTGCGCAGCCGTCCCGACGCGCCGCTTCGTACACGAACTCGATCAACTGGCGGCCCACGCCGCTGCGGCGCTGGCTGGCGTCCACGTACAGGTCCTGCAGATAACAGCTGTTTTCCACCGTCCAATTGGAGCGGTGTAGATCCAATGGACCATGCCCACCGCCTTGCCGTCGACCCAGGCCAGCGCGGCATTGGTCGGTTCGCTCGGATCCAGCAGGCGCTGCCAGGTGACGGCGCTGACGGCATCGTCGATGCGGGTTTCATAGAACCGCTGGTACGCCTGCCAAAGGGGCAACCAGGCAGCATGTTCATCGGTGCTTACGGGACGCAGGGTAACGGTCGGCATCACAGGATCCTTCGCGGGTGATCGGGGGTTGGCGTATGGCGCCATCCTAGGCAGGCTATTGGCTTATGGTAAGAGCCATTCAAGGCTTATTTGACAGGTCCAATACCCATGAATGAACGTTCCCTGGCATTGCCCTTCGACCCCACCGGCATCGTCCTTGATCGCCGCCAGGGGCTCAGCCGCCAGTTGTACCAGGCCTTGCGTCTGCGCGTGCTGGATGGACGCCTGGGCAGCGGCACGCGGTTGCCGGCTACCCGCGACCTGGCGACGGCGCTGGCCATTTCACGTAACAGCGTAGTACGTGCCTACGATCAGTTGTACGCCGAAGGCTATATCGAAAGCCGGGTCGGCGACGGCACCTACATCAGCCAGCTGCCAAAACTATCCACAAAACTGTCCACAGGGTTATCCCTGGGTTTATCAACAGGGTTATCCACAAAATCGGCGGATCATACTGATGATTCATCCAGTAAAGTTATCCACAGCGAGGTCCTTGATCGTCTGCAGAACAACCATCTGTCGGCTTATGTGCCCGGCCCTCCACGGGCTTTTCAGGTGGGCCTGCCGGCTTTCGACCTGTTCCCGTTCGAGGTCTGGGCCAAGCTGCAGGCGGGTTTCTGGCGAAATCCAGACCCGGCGTCGCTCGGTTATGGCGACCCGGCGGGTGACCCGTTGCTGCGCGAGCTGATTGCCACCTATCTGCGCCGATCACGCGGGCTTTCCTGCACGGCTGAGCAAATTGTGATCACCAGTGGTGCGCAGCAGGCGATTAGCCTTTGTGCACAGCTGCTGCTGGCGCCTGGGGATGGGGTGGCTGTGGAAAACCCTGGCTATCGCGCCGCCGGCAAAGCGTTCGCCATGGCCGGTGCGCAGGTACACGGCGTCGGGGTGGATGAGGACGGGCTGCAGTGCGCTGCGCTGGATGCGCTGGCGAACTGTCGCCTGTGCTATGTGACACCGGCGCACCAGTACCCCACGGGCGTCACCCTGAGCCTGGCGCGGCGCCTGGCATTGCTGGCGTGGGCCGAGCGCAACGACAGCTGGGTCATCGAGGATGATTACGACGGCGAATATCGCTACAGCGGCGCGCCGCTGGCACCGCTGGCGGCGTTGGACCGCAGCGGGCGGGTGCTGTATGTCGGCACCTTTGGCAAGATCGCGTTCCCGGCGCTGCGCCTGGGTTACCTGGTATTGCCCGTGCGGCTGGTACAGGCATTTGCGCGCTTGCGGGCGCTGGCGGTGCGCCACTCCGAGGTGGGCACCCAGGCAGTGATGGCGCAGTTCATGGCCAAGGGGCATTTTCAGCGTCATATCCGCCGCATGCGCCGCGCCGCACTGAGCCGGCGCAATGCGCTGATCGCCGGCTGGCCGCTGGGGGTCGCCGGGGTGGGGTGCATGCCGCAGGTGGCTGCCGGGCTGCACCTCAAACTCGATGTGCACAGCCGGGTGCGGGAACAGGCGCTGATTGCCCGTGCCCAAGCCGTGGGCGTCGAAATCAACGCCCTGAGCGATTACTGGCTGCCTGATACAGCGACCGCCGAGGACGCGCGTGCCGGCTTGGTACTGGGCTTCGCCGCCGTGAACGAGGCGGCGATTGCCGATGCCTTGGCCCGCCTGGCGCGGGCCTGGGCCGATTGAACGTCAGGTACCGGCCTTGATGCGGGTCCAGGCGCGGGTGCGCGCACGCTCGGCATCGCGTGGCAAGGGCCGCAGGGTATACAGCTTGGTCATGGCGGCGTCGGTCGGGTACAGGTTGGGGTTGGTGCGGATCGCTGGCGCGACGAGCTGGGTGGCGTCCTTGTTGGGGTTGGGGTAGCCGACGAAATCGCTGATCGGTGCGATCACCTGGGGCTGCAGCAGGTAGTTGATAAAGGTGTAGGCGTCCTCGGGGTTGGCCGCGCCCTTGGGGATCGCCAGCATGTCGAACCAGATCGGCGCGCCTTCCCTGGGCAAGCGCATGTCCACCACCACGCCGTTCTTCGCCTCGTGGGCGCGGTTGGCGGCCTGCGAGAAACTGCCCGAGTAACCGACTGCCACGCAGATATCGCCATTGGCGATGTCGGCCATGTACTTGGACGAGTGGAAGTAGGTGATGTGCGGGCGCAGCGTGAGCATCAGTGCTTCGGCCTGCTTGTAGTCGGCGGGCTGGTCGCTGTTGGGCGGCAAGCCGAGGTAGTGCAGGGCCAGCGGCAGGATCTCCGAAGGCGAGTCCAGCAGCGCTACGCCGCACTGCTTGAGCTTGGCCAGGTTGTCGGGCTTGAAGATCAGGTCCCAGCTGTCCACCGGCGCGTCGTCACCCAGGGCGGCCTTGACCTTGGCCGGGTTGAAGCCGATCAGGACGGTGCCATACATGTAGGGCACGGCGAAGCGGTTGCCAGGGTCGTTGGCCTCGATCAGCTTCATCAGCTTGGGGTCCAGGTGCTGCCAGTTCGGCAGCTTGCTGCGGTCCAGCGGCTGGAACACCCCGGCCTCGATCTGCTTGGCCAGGAACACGTTGGACGGCACCACCACGTCGTAGCCGGAGTTGCCGGTGAGCAGCTTGGCCTCCAGTGCTTCGTTGGTGTCGAAGATGTCGTAGATCAGCTTGACCTGGCTGTCCTGCTGGAAGTCCACCAGGGTTTGCGGGGTGATGTAGTCGAACCAGTTGTACACGCGCAGGGTACGTTGTTCGGCCGCCTGCACGGTGCCGGCGAGGAGGGCGCCGCACAGCAGCGGGGCAAGCAGGTGCGTGAGCCGGGTCATGGGTGAAGCTCCTGTTGGGCGTGCTCGAACCCTTCGAGCACGTTGACGGCATTGATGCCGATTTCTGCCACGGCGTAGCCGCCTTCCATCACGAACAGGGTCGGTTTGCCCAACTGCGCGATACGCGCGCCCATGTCGAGGTAGTCGGGGCTGTCGAGCTTGAACTGGGAAATCGGGTCGTCCTTGAAGGTGTCCACGCCGAGCGAGATCACCAGCACGTCGGGGTCATAGCCGGCAATGCGCTCGCAGGCCTCGTCCAGTGCGCTGCGCCAGGTCGGCCAGTCGCTGCCCGCAGGCAACGGGTAGTTGAAGTTGCAGCCCAGGCCGTCGCCTTCGCCGTGCTCGTCAGCATAGCCGAGGAAGAACGGGAACTCGGCCTGCGGGTCACCGTGGATCGAGGCGAACAGTACGTCGCCCCGCCCATAGAAGATCGCCTGGGTGCCGTTGCCGTGGTGGTAGTCCACATCGAGGATCGCAACGCGCTGGCGGCCCTGGTCGAGAAAGGCCTGGGCCGCGATGGCAGCGTTGTTCAGGTAGCAGTAGCCGCCCATCACGTCGCTGGCGGCATGATGCCCCGGTGGGCGACACAGGGCGAAGGCGCTGTGGGCGCCGGCCTGGATCGCGGCCTGGGCGGTCAGCGCCACCTGCGCCGCACTGTAGGCTGCCTGCCAGGTGCCGGCGGTAATCGGCGCACCGGCATCGAAGCTGTAATAGCCCAGTTCGCCATGCAGGCCGCTGGGTTTCACGCTGCGCAACGTGCGTGCCGGCCAGGTGAAGGGCAACAGGTCACCCTCATGCCCCAGGGCGCTCCAGCGCTGCCAGGCGCCCTGGAAAAAATCCAGGTAGTCGGCGCTGTGTACGCGCAGCAGCGGCGCCCGGCCAAAGTCGCGAGGGCCGCTGATCGGGCCCAGGGCCTGGGCCTTGACCCGCTGCAGTACATGGTCGGCGCGCGAGGGCATTTCGAAGCACGGCATCAGTTGCCCGTCGATCAGCTCGCAGCGGCCGTGGTGCAGGCGGTGGTCATCGGAATAGATCGTCAGCATTTATTGTGCTCCGGGTCACTGGCGTTACCCCATTGTTGAGGGGCACGCCCGTGGGCAGAACGACGCAAACGGCCAAAAGGGGATCGATATGGCCAATGTGGCTGTCCGCATTTCGCCCCCCGACGGTGCACTGCGGCGTGTCAGTTGCGGAAATGGCTCGGCGCCACGCCACTCCAGCGCAGAAAGGCATGGCGGAAGCTGGCCGGCTCGCTGAAGCCGAGCACCTCGGCAATGCGGTAGATCGGCAACTGGTCTTCGGCCAGCAGTTGCTTGGCGCGTTCGAAGCGCAGTTCGTCGAGCAACTGCTGGTAGCTGCTGCCCAGCTCCTGCAGGTGACGACGCAGGGTGCGCGAAGAGCAGTTCATCTGTCGTGCCAGGCCTTCCAGCCCGGGCGCGGCATCCAGTTGCTGCTGCAGCAGGTGGCGGATGCGCCCGAGCCAGGCCTGGCGCCCGGTGAACTCCAGGTTCTGGCGACGACAGCGCTCCTGCATGGCCTGGTGGGTGATGGGGTCGGCCAGCGGCAGCGGTTGGTCGAGCCAGCGGCGCTCGAAGGCAAATGCATTGTCGCCGCTGGCGAACCCCAGGGGGCAGCTGAAATGCTTGATGTAGAGCGCTTGGTAGTCCGGGGCCGGGTGGGCGAAACGGGCCGCCAGCAGCGGCAGCGGGTGGCCGAGCAGGTCGTGGCAGATGACCTTGAGCGAGGTCAGGCAGAATTCGGCGTTGAAGGCCGCGAGTGCCGGCGCTTCGCGATAATCGCTGGCGCTGAACCAGACGCGCTCGCCGTCCTCGATCAGGCGCAGTTGGAAAAGTGTTCCCAGTAGCGCCGGGTACTGCATGGCCAGGCGCAAAGCGTCACCTAAGGTGGCACTGGAGAGCAGGGCGTAACCGAGCATGCCATAGGACGACACATGCATGCGCTGGCCCAGCTCCAGGCCGATTTCACGGCGCTGCGCGACCGCGTTGGCGCACACGCGAAGTTCCTGGTGAGTGGTGATGCGCGAATCGGCACGGCCCAGGTCTGCCGGGGTGATGCCGGTACCTTCGAGCAGGGCGGCGGCGGGCAGGTCTTCGTCTTTGAAGGCCTGCAGCACCAGCGAAACGGCGTTCAGGGTGGTGAGGTGGGAATGGAGCATGCTCGGCATCCGGCTGAGGGGCTGGCGGATAGGCGAGCAATTTGTGTGCCCTTCAGCGCCGCTTCGCTGGCAAACCCGCTTGCACAGGGTTCACGATAGCTGTGGGTGCTGGCTTGCCAGCGAAGGCTTCA
>NZ_JAAHBU010000364.1 GCF_010671725.1 Pseudomonas brassicae
AGCCCTGGGCTTGCGCGGCGCAGGCGCGCAGCCGCCTCGAGTTGCTCGCGCAACGACAGGGGGGGCGACGGTTGGGCAGCGTGTGCGGGGCCGGGCTTGCCTGCGTGGGTACAGCTACCAGCGCAGGTGCCGCGACCGGCACGGCGGCGACGGTGGGTGGCAGCTTGAGCGCTGCCAGGGTCGCCGCGACCGGTGCGCCAGCCACCGCAATGGCCGGGACTTCAGGTTCAGCAGTGGTCAGCAGTGGCTCGATAAACTCGAACTCTGTGTCGATTTCCTTGTAACTGTCCGCACTTGCCCCAAATCGGTGGAACAGATTTCCAATATCGTCTGCATGACTCATGTGTGTAATCCCGGCCTACGGCTATCTGAACGACTGTTGGGGCAGATAAGGTCTGTCACACTGCTGTGATGGCGCTAATGTGTGATATCAAAGTAATGGTGTCAATATTTTGTTTGGTTTTTGGCTTAAATTTAGCCATGTGGTGATATTGGAAAAATATCGCCATAAAATTGACTTACCTGTGCCCGAGTCGTGCGTGAATGGTCAGCGTATTTCATCCTGATCGGCATAAAACGCTAAAAGCTTAGTCTAATTGTAGGAAATGACTGACCGGTCATCGTGAGGTATGTCAGCTTGTTTCGCGATTACGCCTAGGTTAGCAAGCTTTGTGCTGGGCGTGTGCGGTGAGGCGGCGGGTGGTCGGGCGAGGGTCCGGTTGTCCGATCAACGGAGTGCCGGGTGTGCTGTGCAGGGCCCCAGAGGGGAGGGCAGGTGCGGATGATCCGCGTCCTGCCCAGCGTGCACTCGGTCAAACAGATCTATTTCGTGTAGACGTCAGTCTTGCTCAGTTCGCCGCGCAGCACTGGCTGCTCGGCACTGCCGGTGAGGAACAGCGAGTAGTGGTCACCCGCCTTCAGCGGTGGCAGCGCCCACGCCTTGGCCAGCGTGGCGCCGCAACCGGCACTCAAGGTCGCGCGCACCGGGTTGATCGCACGCGCCACGTTGCTCTGCCCCGGCACCTCGGCAAACAACGTCGGGCCGTTGTCGGCAACCACCAGCTGGCCCTTCGCGCAATCGCTCGCCAGGTTGTAGAACCGCAGCTCGGCCTTGAGTGCGTTTTCACTGCCGGTGAGGTCAGCCTGCAGGCTGTAGCGCTCCCCCTGTGCCACCAGCGTGCTGAAGCTGCCCGGCAGCACTGTCCACTGGCCTGCCGGCTTGCCATTGATGCTCACGCTGAATGGCGTGTCGCCGCTGACGATGGCATAGGTGCTGGCAACGTTGTCGGCACCGATCGATTGGCGGCTGCTCTTGTCGATCTGCACCGTCAGCGTTTCGGTCGACGGGTTGATCAGCCGCACGAAGGCCAGCCCGGCAGGCGGGCGAGGGGCGTACAACTGGGCGAACACCCCTTCGGCCTGGGCGCCAGCAGGCAGCAGTAGCGCCGCGCACAGTGCCAGCCCGGCGCTCTGCCGGTCGAGGTTGGCCATGGCTCAGTCTCCCACGGCGGCATGCAGCCGCTTGCGCCAGGTATCGGCGCTCATGATCGAGGCGTTGTCCCAGAAGCCTTCAGCCTTGGGCCCCTGGTTGTAGGTGGACTCGAACAGCTGCCACACCAGCACCTGCGGCGGGTTCTGCTTGAACTCGGCAGACTCCAGGTACTCCAGCAGCACGATCCACGGGCCCACGTTGCCCGGCTTCCAGTTCACCGACACCGGGCGGTCGAGGGCGTTGGAGAGTTTCTGCGGGTAGCCGAAGTACGGCTGCACCATGCTGTGGCCGGTCACGTGCACCGGTGCCGGCGCCTCATCGAGCAGGCCGCCGGCAGCCGCCTCGCGGCGCACGGTGAAGGTGTCACGGCCGATGGCCTTGCGCTCGTCGGGGGTCAGGAACAGCTCGGCAAGATCGCCGTAACGGCGCTCCTTGAACTCCTTGCCCAGTGCCAGGCCGCTACCGGCATTGCCTTTGAGCGTCGGCACGTCACGCTTGATCCGTGCGGCAGTGGCCTCGGCGGTAGCGTCGGCGGCGGCCTGGGTCCAGTGCTGGTCGGTGCGGTAGAACACATCGGTACCGGCCTGCTTGAGCGGGCGCAGCACAGCGGCGGCATCGAAGGCCGGGATACCGGCCTGGCCGAGTTTGCCCAGGATGGTCTGGTAACGCTGCTGGACCTGCGGGCTGATGGTTTTGCCGGCCGGCAGCTTGTCCTGATAGAACAGGCTCTTGTCCGGCAGCAGCAGCACTTCCAGCTGAATGTTGCGCGCGGCCAGGGCGCTGCGGGCTTGCTTGATCAAGGCGGTGTTGGCGTCGATGCCGGCAGTGTCGACTTCGCTCAGGCTGCCCCAGCCGGGCAGCAACCAGCCGCCCTCGCCGCGAATCACGATGGAGGCGTCCTGCGCCTGCGCAGCGTTCATGGCCAGGCACAGCGAGGCGCCAAGCAGGCCGGCGCCGAGGCGCTTGAAGGTGGGAGCTAACAGCAGCGAGAGCGTCATGGTGAAGGGATCCTTTGAAATATCGGCTCAGTAGGACAGCGTAAGGTTCATGAACAGCCCTTTGGCCTGTTCGGTGTTGCCGCCGCCAATCGGGAAGCGGTATTGCACGGAAGCGTCCAGGTAGGAGCGCGGCGTATTGTAGTGGTCTTCACGCAACCAGTAGCGCAGCGCGACACCGGGGCCTGCGCCGAGCGACCAGGTGTGCGGGTCGCGGGTCAGTGACACGTCGCCACCTGGCAATACCGCCCGGTCCTTTTGCCAGCTCCAGTCGGCGGCACCCACCACATGCGGGAATACCACCAGGTTGGGCGATGCTGCAGGCAGTCGAAAGCTGCGACCCAAGCGCAATTCATTGCTCAGGAATACCTGTTCGCGGCGCAGGCGCCCCCTGCCTTCGGCCAGTATTTCATTTGGCTTGCCGCGTGCGTCGACCTCGCGCAAGGTGTAGCTCGCCGAGTTGTCTTCGTACAGAAAGCCCAGTTGCGAGTAGAGCGATGTCGTCCACCAGCTCGATTCATCCTGGCGCAACTCGGTGCCGCGGTAGAAGCCGTAAGTGATGTAGTGCAGCCAACTGCCGGCGCTCTTGCCGAGCTTGTAGCGCATCTGTGTGCCCTTGG
>NZ_JAAHBU010000365.1 GCF_010671725.1 Pseudomonas brassicae
AGGAGCCGCCTGGCACGTGCTCAAGGTTCCAGGGGTTCTTCACCGGGCCGTAGTGGCTGGATTCGTTGGCCGAACCCATGGCGAACTCATCCATGTTGGTCTTGCCCAGGGTGACCATGCCGGCGTCGGCCAGCTTGCTCACCACGGTGGCATCGTACGGCGAGACGAAGTTGTCGAGCATCTTCGAACCGCAACTGGTACGAATGCCCTGGGTGCAGAACAGGTCCTTGTGCGCGATCGGCGCGCCCAGCAGGGCACCGCTTTCGCCAGCGGCGCGGCGGGCGTCGGCGGCACGCGCCTGGCTCAGCGCCAGTTCGTCGGTGACGCTGATGAAGCTGTTGATTTGCGGGTCGAGTTGCTGGATGCGCGCCAGCAGCGTGCGGGTCAGCTCTTCGGCAGAAAAGGCTTTGTCGGCGAGTCCGCGGGCGATCTCGGCCAGGGTCAGTTGATGCATGGCAGGCTCTATTCCCTTACTCGATGACTTTAGGAACCAGGTACAGGCCGCTTTCGGTCGCCGGGGCGATGGCCTGGTAGCTGTCTCTCTGGTTACTTTCTGTTACCACGTCGGCACGCAGCGCTGACGGGCTTCCAGGGGGTGGGCCAATGGCTCGATGCCAGTGGTATCGACCGCTTGCATCTGGTCGACCAAACCCAGAATACTGTTCAAGGCATCGGTAGTGCGCGGAAGATCGGCTTCATTGAGGCCCAGACGGGCCAGATGAGCGATCTTTTCCACGTCGCAGCGTTCAAGCGCCATGGGGATCTCCAAGGGAAAACAAAAAACGGATTTGCTCCGCGAATGAGGAACATGCTGGCAGATTTACGGTCATAAGGCCGCGATTGTGTGCTGGCTTGCTCGGAAAAACTGCCAATTTAACATATTGGCGCCTTGCCCAAAATCCCCGCCGTTGTTAGAGTTTGCCGCACTTTTTTACCCACGCGTTGCCTAGGGTCACTTTCCCATGTTCAAGAAACTGCGTGGCATGTTTTCCAGCGATCTTTCCATCGACCTGGGCACTGCCAACACCCTTATTTACGTGCGTGAGCGCGGTATCGTCCTGAATGAGCCTTCGGTTGTGGCCATTCGTACTCACGGCAACCAGAAAAGTGTCGTCGCTGTCGGCACCGAGGCCAAGCGCATGCTCGGCCGTACGCCTGGCAATATTGCTGCCATTCGTCCGATGAAGGACGGTGTGATCGCCGATTTCAGCGTTTGCGAAAAAATGCTGCAGTACTTCATCAACAAGGTTCACGAAAACAGCTTCCTGCAGCCCAGCCCGCGTGTGCTGATCTGCGTGCCGTGCAAATCGACCCAGGTCGAGCGTCGTGCCATCCGTGAATCGGCCCTTGGTGCCGGTGCGCGTGAAGTGTTCCTGATCGAAGAACCAATGGCTGCGGCGATTGGTGCCGGCCTGCCGGTCGAAGAAGCCCGTGGCTCGATGGTCGTCGATATCGGTGGCGGTACCACCGAAATCGCGCTGATCTCGCTCAACGGTGTGGTCTACGCCGAATCCGTGCGGGTCGGTGGCGACCGTTTCGACGAAGCCATCGTCACCTACGTGCGCCGCAACTACGGCAGCCTGATCGGCGAGTCCACTGCCGAGCGCATCAAGCAGGAAATCGGTACCGCCTACCCAGGCGGCGAAGTGCGTGAAGTCGACGTGCGCGGCCGTAACCTGGCCGAGGGCGTGCCACGTGCCTTCACCCTCAACTCCAATGAAGTGCTCGAAGCGCTGCAAGAGTCGCTGGCGACCATCGTGCAAGCGGTCAAGAGCGCCCTGGAACAGTCGCCGCCGGAGTTGGCCTCCGACATCGCCGAGCGCGGCCTGGTGCTGACCGGTGGTGGTGCGCTGCTGCGTGACCTCGACAAGCTGCTGGCCCAGGAAACCGGCCTGCCGGTGATCGTTGCCGAGGACCCGCTGACCTGCGTGGCCCGTGGCGGTGGTCGCGCGCTGGAAATGATGGACAAACACACCATGGACCTGCTCTCCAGCGAGTGATTTGCTGGCAGCCCCTTGCCGTCGCCCGGTTTACAGGTAGCGCCCGGAGTGCTACCTGTATGCGCTGGCGACGCGCGTGTGGGCGTCGTTTCCATCCAACCTCCAGCAGGCCGGTGCGTTGCCGTATGAATGACCCCCTGATTCTTCGAGGAGCGGCCTATTAAACCGCTTTTCGCCAAAGGCCCTTCGCTGGGCGTGCACCTGCTCGTGCTGGTTGTGCTGTCGATCGCCCTGATGGTGGTCGATGCCCGCTTCACCCTGCTCAAGCCGCTGCGCAGCCAGATGGCGCTGGTACTGATGCCTTCCTACACCATCAGCGATCTGCCGCAACGTCTGTGGCAGGGCGTGGCCAGCCAGTTTGGCAGCCGCACGGAACTGGTGGCCGAGAACGAAAAACTCAAGACCGAAGCCTTGCTGCTGCAAGGGCGCCTGCAAAAGCTGGCGGCCCTGACCGAGCAGAACGTGCGGCTGCGCGAGTTGCTCAACTCTTCGGCGCTGGTCAATGAGAAGGTCGAGGTGGCCGAGCTGATCGGCGTCGACCCCAACCCCTTTACCCACCGGATCCTGATCAACAAGGGCGAGCGCGATGGCGTGGTGCTCGGTCAGCCGGTGCTCGACGCCCGCGGCCTGATGGGCCAGGTGGTCGAGCTGATGCCGTATACCTCGCGGGTACTGCTGCTGACCGATACCACCCACAGCATTCCGGTGCAGGTCAACCGCAACGGCCTGCGCGCGATTGCCAGCGGCACCGGCAACCCCGAACGCCTGGAACTGCGCCACGTGGCGGACACCGCGGATATCAAGGAGGGCGACCTGCTGGTGAGCTCGGGCCTGGGCCAGCGTTTCCCGGCCGGTTACCCCGTGGCCACGTGCGTGAAGTGATTCACGACTCCGGCCAGCCGTTCGCCATCGTGCGCGCGGTGCCGACTGCTGCGCTCAACCGCAGCCGCTACATGCTGCTGGTATTCTCCGACAGCCGCACTCCCGAGCAGCGTGCCGCGGATGCCGCACAGGCCCAGGAAGCGGCTGATCGCCAGGCCCAGAGCCCGATTGATGGCTCGCTGCCTGCCGCGCCTGCGGCGGTCACGCCGGTCACACCGGTTGCCCCTGGCGCTGCCCCCGTACCTGCTCCTGCCGCCGCACCCGCTGCCCCGGCAACGGCCCCGGCCACTTCTCGGGAGAGACACTGATGAGCAGTACCCGTAGCCGCAACGGTTGGGTGGTCTGGCTGACCTTCCTGATCGGCCTGTTGCTGAGCGTGTGGCCAACGCTGCCGTTCATGGAAATTTTCCGTCCATTGTGGCTGGCCTTGCTGCTGGCCTTCTGGACCCTGAACCTGCCGCACAAGGTCGGCATGACCACCGCGTTCGTGCTGGGCCTGGCCGAGGACGTGCTGTATGGCACGCTGCTGGGGCAGAATGCGCTGGTGCTGACCCTCATCACCTTCCTGGTGCTGTCGTTGCAGCAGCGCCTGCGCATGTTCCCGATGTGGCAGCAGAGCCTGGTGATCCTGGTGATCTTCGGCCTCGCGCAGTTGGTGCAGCTGTGGCTCAGTGCCCTGACCGGCAATCGCCAGCCGACCCTGGCGCTGGTCTGGCCGGCCGTCATCAGCGCCTTGCTGTGGCCCTGGATCAGCTTTGCCTTGCGTGGCCTGCGCCGACGCCTGAGTATCAACTGACCCGCTTTGCTCACCGACGCTGACACGGAGACGTCACATGACCGCGCTGTACCTGGCCTCTGGTTCGCCGCGCCGACGTGAGCTGCTGACCCAGATCGGGGTGCCGTTCACCGCCGTGAGCGCCGCCATCGATGAAACCCCACAGGCCGACGAGCCGGCCGTTGCCTATGTCGAGCGCCTGGCGCGCGAGAAGGCCGCCGCCGG
>NZ_JAAHBU010000366.1 GCF_010671725.1 Pseudomonas brassicae
CCTGTGGGAGCTGTTGCCAGCGAAGGCGTCAGATCAGGCAACTGATCTATTACTGTGCGTTACACAGCGCCAGGCAGTTATCCAGCATCCGGTTGGAGAACCCCCACTCATTGTCGTACCAGGCCATGACCTTGAGCATCTTGCCGGCGACCTTGGTGTGATTGGCATCGAAAATCGACGAAAGCGGATTGTGGTTGAAGTCGCACGACACCAGCGGCAAGGTGTTGTAGCCCAGAATCTTCGAATGCCGGCTGGCCTCTTTCATCAGTGCATTGACCTCCTCGACGCTGGCCTCGCGCGCCAGGTTCACGGTCAGGTCCACCAACGACACGTTGATCACCGGCACCCGCACCGCCATGCCGGTCAGCTTGCCGGCCAGCTCCGGCAGCACCAGGCCCACCGCCTCGGCAGCACCGGTCTTGCTCGGGATCATCGATTGGGTCGCGGCGCGCGCGCGGTACGGGTCGCTGTGGTACACATCGGTCAGGCTCTGGTCGTTGGTGTAGGCATGGATGGTGGTCATCAGGCCCTGCTCGATGCCCAGCTCGCGGTGCAGTACCTGGGCCACGGGTGCCAGGCAGTTGGTGGTGCACGAGGCACTGGAGATGATCTGGTGCGACGGGCGCAGGATGTCGTGGTTGACCCCGTACACCACGGTGGCGTCCACGCCTTTGCCCGGCGCCGAGATGATGACTTTGCGTGCCCCGGCAGTAAGATGGGCTGCCGCCTTGGCGCGCTCGGTGAACAGGCCGGTGCATTCGAACACCACGTCGATCGCCAGGGCCTTCCACGGCAGTTCGGCGGGGTTGCGGATGGCGCTCACCGCAATACGGTCACCGTTGACGGTCAGGCTCTCGCCATCGGACTCGACACTGCCATCGAACAGCCCATGGACGCTGTCGTACTTGAGCAGGTGGGCATTGATCGCGCTGTCGCCCAGGTCGTTGATGGCGACGATCTGCAGGTCCTGACGGTAGCCTTGGGTATACAGTGCACGAAGAATGTTGCGGCCGATGCGGCCAAAGCCATTGATTGCGATACGAAGCGTCATGGAGCTACCTCTGGCAGACCGGGTGATGCCCTTGAACGGAGCTTGAGCATCACAAAATCTGATTTTGTTGTTGGAATTACAAGATTATTCGTAAAAAAATAGAAAACAAGCCTTTTTGCTGGCAGTATTTTGTTCAATCTACAACGAGTGACCGGCCAAGCCGTTCTTCTTCGACGATCGCCCCCTTGCCTTGAGCCTAGGCCGCAATCGTTTGTAAGGGAAACCGCCGCAGAGGTTGCTGCCCCTTAGCCTGGAGTCCAGTACATGCATCCGCGCATTCTTGAGGTCACCGAACGGTTGATCGCCCGTAGCCGTCCTACCCGTGAACGCTATCTGCAACTGATTCGCGGCGCGGCCAGCGACGGGCCGATGCGCGCCAAGCTGCAATGCGCCAACTTCGCCCATGGCGTGGCCGGCTGCGGCACTGAAGACAAGCAGAGCCTGCGCATGATGAATGCGGCCAACGTGGCCATCGTCTCGGCCTACAACGACATGCTGTCGGCCCATCAGCCCTACGAGCACTACCCCGAGCAGATCAAGCAGGCATTGCGCGACATCGGCTCGGTCGGCCAGTTCGCCGGCGGCGTGCCGGCCATGTGCGACGGCGTCACCCAGGGCGAGCCGGGCATGGAGTTGGGCATCGCCAGCCGCGAAGTGATCGCCATGTCCACAGCCATCGCACTGTCGCACAACATGTTCGACGCAGCATTGATGCTGGGCATCTGCGACAAGATCGTGCCCGGCCTGATGATGGGCGCGCTGCGCTTCGGCCACCTGCCGATGCTGTTCGTGCCGGGCGGGCCGATGCCTTCGGGTATTTCCAACAAGCAGAAGGCCGACGTGCGCCAGCGCTATGCCGAGGGCAAGGCCAGCCGCGAGGAGTTGCTGGAGTCGGAGATGAAGTCCTACCACAGCCCCGGCACCTGCACCTTCTACGGCACGGCCAACACCAACCAGCTGCTGATGGAAGTGATGGGCCTGCATTTGCCGGGCGCTT
>NZ_JAAHBU010000367.1 GCF_010671725.1 Pseudomonas brassicae
ACCCTGGCGGTGTTCGACAAATGAGCGCCATGACCCTGCCGTTTCGCTGGCTGGCATCACTTGAATGGCGTCGCGGTTTTTTTGAATGGGCGCGCAGCGACGGCGTCACCTGGGTGTACATCTTCAAGGTGCTGAGCGCCGCGTTCCTGACGTTATGGTTGGCCATGCGCCTGGAACTGCCGCAGCCGCGCACCGCGATGATCACCGTGTTCATCGTGATGCAGTTGCAAAGCGGGCACGTGTTCGCCAAGAGCTTCTACCGCCTGCTCGGCACCCTGGCCGGTTCGTCGATGATGGTGGCGCTGATCGCGATCTTCCCGCAGAACACCGAGCTGTTCCTGCCCAGCCTGGCGCTCTGGGTGGGTATCTGCTCGGCCGGTGCCATGCGCTATCGCAACTTTCGCGCCTATGGTTTCGTGCTGGCCGGCTACACCGCGGCAATGGTCGGCCTGCCGGCCCTGCAACACCCGGACGGTGCGTTCATGGCCGCAGTCTGGCGGGTGCTGGAGATCTCCCTGGGGATCCTGGTGTCGACCCTGGTCAGCGCCGCGATCCTGCCGCAGTCGGCCAGTGCCTCGATGCGCAACGCGTTGTACCAGCGCTTTGGGGTATTCGCCGGGTTCGTCGCCGAGGGCCTGCGCGGCGACAGCCAGCGCGATCGCTTCGAAAGCAGCAACGTGCGCTTTATCGCCGAGGCGGTGGGCCTGGAAAGCCTGCGCAGCGTGACCGCCTTCGAAGACCCGCACATGCGTCGGCGCAATGGTCGTCTGGGGCGCATGAACAGCGAATTCATGGCCATCACCACACGCTTCAACGCCTTGCACCAGTTGCTCGAACGCCTGCGCCAGCGTGGCCCGCTGCAACTCGTTCCAGCCATCGAACCGGGCCTGCGCGCACTCGCCGAGCTGCTCGACGGCTATGCCGAGCGTTCGCTGACCCACGCCGATGCGGCGCGCCTGGCCGGGCAGTTGGCCGCCTACAAGGACGACCTGCCCGAGCGCGTGCGCAGCCTGCGGGCAGCCTATCTCGACACCGCGCCGAGCGACGCCGACCTGCTCGATTTTCACACCGCCTACGAGCTGCTCTACCGCTTCGTCGACGACCTGCACAGCTATGCCCAGACCCACGCCTCGCTGGCCGACCACCACCATGCGCGCGAGCAGTGGGACGAGCCCTACGTGGCCCAGACCAACTGGCTGGTGTCGCTGGCGGCCGGGGTGCGCGCCGCGTTCATCCTGCTGGTGCTGGGCAGCTTCTGGCTGGCCACCGCGTGGCCGAGCGGGGCCATGATGACCCTGATCGCCGCGGCCACGGTGGGCCTGTCGGCGGCCACGCCCAACCCCAGGCGCATGTCGTTCCAGATGGCCTGCGGCACCTGTTCGGCGCGCTGGTGGGGTTCTTCGAAACCTTCTTCGTGTTCCCCTGGATCGACGGCTTCGCGCTGCTGTGCCTGGTGCTGGCGCCGGTGTTCGTGGTGGGTGCGTTCCTCGCCTCGCGGCCGGCCTACGCCGGGTATGGGCTGGGCCTGCTGATCTTTTTTTTCGACAGGCTCGGTGCCCGACAACCTGACCGTCTACAACCCTTACGTGTTCATCAATGACTACATCGCCATGGTCATCGGCATGCTGGTGTGCGCGGCGGCCGGGGCGATCATCCTGCCGCCCAACAGCCGCTGGCTGTGGAGCCGCCTGGAGCAGGACCTGCGCGGCCAGGTGCTGTTCGCCATCAGCGGGCGTCTGCGCGGGCTGGGCTCGGCGTTCGAAAGCCGTACCCGCGACCTGCTGCACCAGGCCTACGGCCTGGCGGTGGGGCAGCCCAAGGTGCAAAGCACCCTGCTGCGCTGGATGTTCGTGGTGCTGGAGGTGGGCCACGCGATCATCGAGCTGCGCAAGGAGCAGGCGATACTGCCGGTGCACCCGTGCTACGCCGAGTCGCAGCCATGGCGCCAGGCCATCCGCGTGATGGGCCGCGCGCTGGCGCGCCTGTTTCTGCAGCCGAGCGTGGCCAACCACGAGCGTGCGCTGGTGGCGGTGGACCATGCGATCAGCCGGGTGCAGGCCACCGACGAACCGTTCGCCCGGCACTTCGACACCTCGGCGCTGCGCCGGGTGCAGAGCTACCTGCACTTCATCCGTACCTCGTTGCTCGACCCACAATCGCCGCTGGCCCAGTTGCCGCCTGCGCAAGGACTGCCCGATGCCCCGTGAAATCGCCTTCCATGGCCTGTACATGCCGACCATGACCTTGATGTTCCTGTTTGCCGCAGGGCTGGCCTGGGGGCTGGACCGGTTCATCGCCGCGCATGACGGCTACCGCTTTTTCTGGCACCCGGCGCTGCTGCGTCTGTGCCTGTTCATTTGCCTCTTCGGCGCCATGGCGCTGACCGTTTACCGTTGAGACCCTAGTCGATGAAAAAGTTTTTCAGCCTGATCGCCACCCTGCTGGTACTGGCGGCTGCCGTGGTGATCGGTCGGCAGTTGTGGGTGCAGTACATGAACACGCCCTGGACCCGTGACGGGCGGGTACGTGCCGACATCATCAACGTGGCGGCCGATGTGCCCGGCTATGTGGTGGATGTACCGGTGCGCGACAACCAGTTGGTGAAGAAGGGCGACCTGCTGATCCAGATCGACCCGGCGCACTATGCGGTGGCGGTGCAGCAGGCGCAGGCGCTGGTGGCCTCGCGCAAGGCCACCTGGGAGATGCGCAAGGTCAACGCGCACCGGCGCGCCGACATGGACAACCTGGTGATTTCGCGTGAGAACCGCGACGACGCGAGCAACATCGCCATCTCGGCCCAGGCCGATTACCAGCAGGCCCAGGCGCAATTGGCGGCGGCCGAGCTGGACCTCAAGCGCACGCGCATCCTGGCTACGGTCGACGGCTACGTGACCAACCTCAACGTGCACCGTGGCGACTATGCGCGCACCGGCGAGGCGAAAATGGCCGTGGTCGACAAAGACTCGTTCTGGGTCTACGGCTTCTTCGAGGAGACCAAGCTGCCGCGGGTCAACGTGGGTGACCAGGCCGAGCTGCAGATGATGAGTGGCGCGGTGCTCAAGGGGCATGTAGAGAGCATTTCGCGGGGTATCTATGACCGCGACAACCCGGCGAGCCGCGAGCTGATCGCCGACGTCAACCCGACCTTCAACTGGGTGCGCCTGGCGCAGCGAGTACCGGTGCGCATTCATATCGACGAAGTGCCGCAGGGCTTCCTGCTGGCAGCGGGTACCACGTGCACGGTGGTGGTCAAGCCGCGGGACTGACGGGGCCCCGACACCGGGCAAAATGTACCAGCCGGTGACAAGTCTTTGTTAAGCTCCGGTGCATTCCCCTGACTGCATCGAATGGACCTCACCATGCACTTACCGGATATGAACTTGTTGGTGGCGCTGGATGCGCTGCTCGACGAGGGCAGCGTCGTTGGCGCCGCGCGCCGCATGCACCTCAGCCCCGCAGCCATGAGCCGCACCCTCAGCCGAATCCGCGAGGCCGTCGGTGATCCGATCCTGGTGCGTGCCGGCCGTGGCCTGGTGCCGACCCCCAGAGCGCTGGCCCTGCGCAGCCAGGTACGCAGTGTGGTCGAGCAGGCGCAGCAGGTGTTCAGCGCACCGCAGGAGGTCGACCTGGCCACCCTGGAGCGTGATTTCAACCTGCGCGCCAACGACGTATTCATTGCCCCGTTTGCCGCCATCCTGCTGGAAACCCTGCGCGAACAGGCGCCGCGCAGCGTGCTGCGCTTCGTGCCCGAAGGCGAGGGCGGCGACGAGGATGGCGCCTTGCGCGAAGGGCGCCTGGACCTGTACATCAGCGCCACCCGCGACCTGGGCCCGGAGATCAAGGTGCAAGGCCTGTTCAGTACCCGCATGGTGGGGCTGGCGCGCGCTGACCATCCGCTGTTCGAGCGGCCGATAACGGCGTGTCGCTACGCCGCCTACGAGCAGATCAGCGTGTCGCGTCGCGGTCGTGCCCAGGGGCCGATCGACAGCGCGCTGGCGGCCATGGGGCTGCAGCGCCGCGTGGCGTTGATCACCCCCAGCTTTCACTCGGCGATGTTCTCGCTGCCTGACACCAACCTGCTGCTGCCGCTGCCCGAGCACGTGCTGTCGAGTGTGGCGCGGCTGGGCCTGCCCTTGCGTGCGTTCGAACTGCCGCTGGCCCTGGAGCCGGTGGCGATCATGCAAGCCTGGCACCCGCGTTTCGACAACGACCCCGCACACGCCTGGCTGCGCCAGACCCTGAAGGCGTGCTGCAGCACCTATCGGTTGAATTGAGGCGTGCGTTTCATGCAGTAATAAGCTGCAAGCATGTCAGTTTTCGTCAGCATTAGGCCTGCATAGACTGACCGGGTGATTCATTTGCCCGGAGCCGCAAGGCCATGAGTGTGACCCTCAACGCGGCGGCGCCCGCCACCTTCGGCCCCAGCATGGGCCTGCCGCTGGCGGGCCTGTGGAGCGAGTACGTGGGGTGGCAGTGGGCGTTCTGGCAGATCATCCTGCCGTCGCTGCTGGCCATGGCCTGTGTCGCCTGGGGCCTGCCGCAAGACCCGCTGCGCCTGGAGCGCTTCGCGCAGTTCGACTGGCGCGGCCTGCTGCTCGGGTTGCCGGCGATCAGTGCGCTGGTGATCGGCCTGAGCCTGGGCGAGCGCATGGGCTGGTTCGACTCGCCACTGATCAACCTGCTGCAGATCTTTGGCCAACCGATGGCGGTGATCCCGCTGCTGATGCTCGCCACCGGCGGCATGACCGCGCAGGACGGTCCGTTCGCGTCTGCCTGGTTCAACACCGTCAAAGGGCTGGCCTCGGTGCTGGCCACGGTGCGCCGGCATTTCCATTCCAATCACCTGGTCGACAGCCTCGGCAACGCGCCGCTGACGGATGCCGGTGTGCCGCAACTGGCCCGGCGCATCCACGAGCAGGCGCTGGTGCTGGCCGCGGCCGACCTCTACCTGTGCATGGCACTGCTGGCGGCGGCCCTGACCTTGTTGATTGCCTTCGTGCCTACCCGGATCTACCCGCCGCGTGCGGTGGCCTAGTGTCCTTGTCGAGAGAAACCCCATGACCCTGAACACCCCCCCGCACACTCGTCTTGAGCGCCCTCACGGTGCTAATGCTCGGTGCCCTGGCTGGCGCAACGATGCGTTCCAGCGCTGTGCAGTCGACCAATGACGCGTATGTCTTGGCCGACTACACCGTGGTCGCCCCCAAGGTGGCCGGCTTTATCCAGCAAGTGCTGGTAGAGGACAACCAGCACTGAAGCGCCACAGCCGCCTGGCCGAACAGGGCGCCGGCACCGTGCAGAACGCCCAGCAGGCGCGTAGCCGGGTAGGCGCAACTGGCCAATGCCACCGCCGCCCTGGCGGCCGCGCGCAAGCAGATCGACGTGCTGCAGGCGCAAGTCGTGGCTGCCCACGGCGGTGCGCGCCAGGCCGAGGCCGCACCTCAGCGGGCACGCCTGGCGCTGTCGTACACGCGCATTGTCGCGCCGGTCGACGGCATCGTCGGTGAGCGTGCGTTGCGCGTGGGCGCCTATGTGCAGCCGGGGGGCACGGCTGCTGTCGGTGGTACCGCTGGCGCAGGCCTATGTGATCGGCAATTTCCGAGGAAACCCAGTTGACGACGTGCAGCCTGGCCAGGCGGTG
>NZ_JAAHBU010000368.1 GCF_010671725.1 Pseudomonas brassicae
AGGATATTGAGCACGAAGTAGTTGGGGGCATCCTTGGGCAACTGGTTCTGCCAGGTGTCGAGCAGTTCGGTACGCAACAGGGCGATCAGTGCCATGGCCAGCAGAATCAGGCCGAAGGCCAGCGACTGCCCGGCTGCCGCCAGCGGGTGCTTGAGCAGTTGCCCCAGGCCCAGCCGCCAGGCCAGCGGGGCGCCGGCCAGCAGGCGCCGCAGGCTGCGCAAGCCCAGCAGCAACACGCCACCGAGCAGCAGTGCAGCCAGCAGGCCGCCACCGAGCAGGGCGAACGTCAGCAACAGGTCCAGGCTCAGGCGCCACATGATCACGACCCAGCGCGAACAGTGCCGCGCCATACACCAGCCAACTGCTGGCCGGTACCGGCAGCAGGTCGCGGCGCAGCACGCGCAGCGGTGGCACCCGGCCCAATGCGGCGAGGGGCGGCAAGGCGAACCCTGCCAGTGCCACCAGCCCGGTAGCAATCCCGGCCAGTGCCGGGCCGACGCCACCGGGGGGCACGACTGCCGGCGCAGGCCCTGCAGCAGGGCGAACAACCCCAGTTGTGCGAGCCATCCCAGCAAGGCGCCGCTCACCGCCGCCACGCTGCCCAGTAGTGCCAGCTGCAGGCAGAACAACGTCAATGCCTGGCGCCGTGACAGGCCCAGGCAGCGTAGCAGGGCGCTGGCGTCGAAGCGGCGGATGGCGAAACGGCTGGCCGAGAGTGCCACGGCCACGCCTGCCAGCAGCACTGCCACCAGGCTGGCCATGTTCAGGTAGCGCTCGGCCTTGCCCAGCGCGCCGCCGATCTGCTGGTTGCCGTCACGCGAGTCGCGCAGGCGCTGGTGGGCGGCCAGGCCGGCTTTGGTGGCCTGGTTGTACTGGGCCAGTGCTTCAGGCTCGCCGCGCCACAGCTCACGGTAAGTCACCCGGCTGCCAGGCTGCACCACGCCGGTCGCGCTGAGATCGGCGAGGTTCATCAGCACGCGCGGGGTCAAACTGTAGAAGTTGCCGGCGCGGTCCGGCTCATAGGTCAGCACGCGGCTCAGGCGCAGGGTCTTCATGCCGACCTCGACGCTGTCGCCGATCTTCAGGTTCAGCGCGGCCAGCAGGCGTGACTCGACCCATGCCTCGCCCGGCGCCGGGCCACCGCCGGCGACCTCCTGGCCGTAGGCCTCGGCCGCACTGCGCAGTTCGCCGCGCAGGGGGTAGTTGCCGTCGGCCGCCTTGACGCTGGACAGCTGGATGCCATTGTCGGTGGCGATGACGCTGGAGAACTCGACGATCTGCGCATGCTTGAGGCCCAGCGCCGCGCCGCTGCTGATCTGTTGCGGGGCGGCCGGAGCACTGCCCTGCAGCACCAGGTCGGCCCCCAGGAACTCGGTGGCGCGCAGCAGCATGGCGCCGTTGAGGCGGGCGCCGAAATAGCCGATGGCAGTACTGGCGGCCACCGCCACCAGCAAGGCGAAGAACAGCACGCGCAGTTCGCCGGCACGGGCATCGCGCATCAGTTGACGCAACGCCAGGCTCAGCAGGCGCAGAAACGACAGGTGTGCCATCTAGGGCTCCAGCGGGGTGACCAGGTGGCCGGCGTCCAGGCGGATCAGACGCCCGCAACGATGGGCCAGGCGTTCGTCGTGGGTAACCAGCACAAGCGTGGTACCGCGTTCTTGGTTCAGTTCGAACAGCAGATCGGTGATGCGCTCGCCGGTATGGCTGTCGAGGTTGCCGGTGGGTTCGTCGGCGAACAGCACTGCCGGGTGCGCGGCAAAGGCTCGTGCAATCGCCACCCGCTGCTGTTCACCGCCCGACAGCTGGCGTGGCGAATGGCTCAGGCGCTGGCCCAGGCCGACGCGTTCGAGCAGGCTGCGGGCCTGCTCGCGGGCATCGCGCCGCCCGTCCAGCTCCAGCGGCAACATCACGTTCTCCAGGGCATTGAGGCTGTCGAGCAACTGGAAGGACTGGAACACGAAGCCCACATGCTCGGCGCGCACCTTGGCCCGCTGGTCTTCGTCGAGCGTGCTCAGGTCGTGGCCGGCCAGGGTCACGGCGCCGGCGCTGGGCAGGTCGAGCCCGGCGAGCAGGCCGAGCAGGGTCGACTTGCCCGACCCCGAGGCGCGACGATGGCCAGGCTGTCGCCGGTGTTCAAATCCAGGTCCAGCGGGTGCAGGATGGTCAGGTCGCCTTCCGCGCTGGGGACCACTTTGCTAAGGTTGCGCGCAGTTAATATGCTGGGGCCCATGGAGAATCCGATGCAGAAATGGTTATTGAGTGCTGGCCTGGCCTTGTTGTGCATGGCCCAGGGCGCATCGGCAGGAACGGTGCTGATCGTCGGGGATAGTATCAGTGCCGCTTTTGGCCTGGATACCCGTCAGGGGTGGGTTGCCCTGCTGGAGCAGCGGCTCAGGGACGAGGGTTTCGACGACAAGGTGGTCAATGCATCGATCAGTGGCGACACCAGTGCCGGGGGCCGGGCGCGGCTGCCGGCGCTGCTTGCAGAGCATGCACCGAGCCTGGTGGTGGTGGAGCTGGGGGGCAATGATGGCCTGCGTGGGCAGTTGCCTACGCAATTGCAACAAAATCTTGCCTCGATGATTGATCGCTCACGCGCCGCCGGTGCCAGGGTGCTGCTGCTGGGCATGCGCCTGCCGCCCAACTATGGCAAGCGCTACAACGAGGCATTCGCTCAGGTGTACGCCAACCTGCAAAGCGAAAAAAAGGTCCCGTTGGTGCCGTTTTTCCTTGAGGGCGTGGGCGGCGTGCCCGAGCTGATGCAAGCCGATGGCATCCATCCGGCGCAGGGCGCCCAGCAAAAGTTGCTGGAAAATGCCTGGCCATCAATAAAACCGCTGCTTTGACGCTTTTATAGTGACCGGCTTTGGGCTAATGTTGCGCCCCCGATTTGGAGCCCCCGATGCCGCGTCCCGCCTGGTCCCTGTATGCCTATCAATTGATCGAGCCTGACGAACAGCTTGACCTGTTCGCCTGCCAGGAGAGTCGCGTCCACCTGATCGCCCGCCAACTCGAGCTCGGCGGCTCGGCCGATCGCACGCTGTGCGGTACCTTGCTGCCGGCGCAGCCGCGCTGGTCGGGGGTAGAGCGCACAATCTACCGTGACCGGCGTCTGTGCTCGCTGTGCCGGGCGATTCTCGACGCCCAGCGCCGTGGTACCCGGCCCGTCTGGCCACAGCTGTAAGCCCGCCTATCCGCCTTTTTACCTTTGGCAAGGGTTCTCCCGCCGGGATGCCTCCCGGTTGTGCGGGGGGCGGTGTACAATTGCCCTCTTGACCCTACTGAATTAGCGAAGGATTTCCCGGATGTTGCCGCGCTTTCCCGCCGTCACCCGTTGCCTGTCCCTGGCCGCCTTGCTCGCGGCGGGCCCTGTTGCTGCACTGGAGTTCCCCCTGCCGCCGCCTGGCGACGACGTCATTGGCCAGGTCCAGGTGATCAAGGCCAAGTACGAGGACACCTTTGCCGATATCGGCACTGCCAACGACCTTGGCTACCTGGAGATGGTGGCCGCCAACCCGGGCGT
>NZ_JAAHBU010000369.1 GCF_010671725.1 Pseudomonas brassicae
AATCGTGCTGGCGATCGTGCTGCAACCGCTGGTGAGCCTGCTGCCGGTGCCGGGGCTGACAGCGCCGTTCATCCTCGCCTGCTGGCTGCTGCAACTGGGCACCCACGCCCGGCGTCGGCCGCTTGCACAGCTGCGGGCCAGCCCCTAGGCTCTGCTCCATCTTGTAATGGAAAGCGCCCATGAACACCCCTTCGAGCTGGCGCGAGCGGCTCTACGTCATCGTCTTTCAAACCGACACCGTTGCCGGCCGGCGCTTTGACAGCATCCTGCTGCTGATCATCCTGGCCAGCCTGATCACGGTCATCCTCGACAGCATCGACGAGGTCCACCAGGGCTACGCGGGGCTGCTGGCGTGGATCGAATGGGGCTTCACCGCGATCTTCCTGGCCGAGTACATCACCCGCCTGTACTGCTCGCCCAAGCCGCTGCGCTATGCCTTCAGCTTCTACGGGCTGGTCGACCTGCTGGCGATCGTGCCGGGGATCATCGCGCTGTACTACAGCGATGCGCAGTACCTGCTGATCATCCGTGTGATCCGCATGCTGCGCATCTTTCGCGTACTCAAGCTCAGCCCCTACCTCAAGCAGGCGCACTATCTGCTGGCGGCGCTGCGCGGCAGCAAGCAGAAGATCATCGTGTTCCTGGTCAGCGTGTCCACCCTGGTCACCGTGTTCGGCACCCTGATGTACGTGGTCGAAGGCCCGCAGCACGGCTTCACCAGCATCCCCAAGGGCATCTACTGGGCCATCGTCACCCTGACCACCGTGGGCTTTGGCGACATCGTGCCCAAGACCCCGCTGGGCCAGGTGATCTCCTCGATGGTGATGATCACCGGTTACTCGATCATTGCCGTGCCCACCGGTATTTTCACCGCCGAACTGGCCAACGCGATGCGCGGCGAACAGCTGCAGCACGACTGCCCGGTGTGCCGCAAGCACAGCCATGAGCACGGCGCCGCGTTCTGCTCGCGCTGCGGCAATGCGCTGTTCAAGAAGATGGAATAACCACAGCACTTTTTAATCTTTAAGCGCCTAAGGCCGAGCCGCTATAGTCGCTGGCATAATGCCTTTTACCCCAACTCGAACAAGGAACGCGCAGTGAAAAAACTCTTTGGTGCCTCGCTTCTGGCGGCGGGCCTGGCCCTGAGCAACCTCGCCCAGGCCGCCCCGACTACCCTGCTCAACGTCTCGTACGACGTGATGCGCGACTTCTACAAGGACTACAACGCCGCGTTCCAGAAGCACTGGGAAGCCGAGCACAAAGAGAAGATCACCGTGCAGATGTCCTTCGGCGGTTCGAGCAAGCAGGCGCGCTCGGTGATCGACGGCCTGCCGGCCGACGTCATCACCATGAACATGGCCACCGACATCAATGCGCTGGCCGACAACGGCAAGCTGGTGCCGGACAACTGGGTCACGCGCCTGCCCAACCACAGCGCGCCGTTCACCTCGGCCACCGTGTTCATCGTGCGCAAGGGCAACCCCAAGGCATTGAAAGACTGGCCTGACCTGCTCAAGGACGGCGTACAGGTGATCGTGCCCAACCCCAAGACCTCGGGTAATGGCCGCTACACCTACCTGTCGGCCTGGGGCTATGTGCTCAAGAACGGCGGCGACGAGACCAAGGCCAAGGACTTCGTCGGCAAACTGTTCAAGCAGGCACCGGTACTCGACACCGGTGGCCGTGCCGCCACCACCACGTTCATGACCAACCAGATCGGCGACGTGCTGGTGACCTTCGAGAACGAAGCCGAGATGATTGCCCGCGAGTTCGGCCGTGACCAGTTCGAAGTGATCTACCCGAGCGTGTCGGCCGAGGCCGAGCCACCGGTGAGCGTAGTGGACAAGGTGGTGGAAAAGAAAGGCACCAGGGCGGCCGCCGAACAATACCTGAAGTACCTGTGGTCGCCCGAGGCCCAGGAGATTGCCGCCAACAACTACCTGCGCCCGCGTGATGCGACGGTGCTGGCCAAGTACACCGACCGCTTCCCGAAAGTCGACTTCCTGTCGGTAGAGAAGACCTTCGGTGACTGGCGCACCGTGCAGAAGACCCACTTCAACGATGGCGGGATCTTCGACCAGATCTATACCGGGCAGTAAGGCTGGGTGAACACTCCGGGGCCCGTGATGGGCCCCGGATTTTTTCTGCCCGGCATTCAGGGTCTGGCGGTGCACACAAAACCCTGTGGGAGCTGGCTTGCCAGCGAAGAATGCGACACCGTTTCGAACTTGCACACCAATTGCCGATCAGTTCCTTGGACTACCCTTCCCGTCATTCACGGCTCAAGGAGTGCCCAGTGACTCGATTGCTCACCCTGCTGCTCGGTTGCCTGCTCAGCACGCAACTGCTCGCCGCCAGCCTGATCCCCACCACCGAAGCCAGCGAGAAGGAACCCGAACCCGTTGTCCAGGGCGGCCTGCTCGGGGCGCTGGCCAACAGCTTCGACGATGTCAGCCAGGAGCTGGATGTCGACGGCCACCTGATCGACGCCTGGCGCCTGCGCGCCAACCGCGCCAGCAACGAAGTCAACCAGCTGGTAGACCGCCATGCCGAGGACTCCCTCGACCTGCTCGGCGACTTCGCCCTGCTCACCCTGACCTGGCTGGTGGTCTTCGTCGTGCTCAGCAGCCTGGGCCGCGTACTGACCCACCGCAGCAACCGCAGCCGCCTGCTGCGCGAGCGGCCGCGGGCACAGAAGCTGCTTGGCTACCTGCTGCCCTACACCGTGCCCGCGCTGGCCAGCCTGCCCGCCACGCTGTACGTCAGCACCCGCCTGCTCGACCCCTCGGTGGGGCGTGCGCTGGGCCTGAGCCTGGCCTACGCCACCAGCAGCGGCCTGTTCTCGACCTCGATCATCCTGTGCCTGATCACCGTGTTCGACACCGGCCACAAGCGCACCGCGGTGCGTATCATTCGCCAGCTCGCCCCGCGCGCGTTGTTCATGATCGGCTTTCTGGCCGCCTGGGCCGATGCCCTCACCAGCCCGCAGATCGCCCGCCAGCTGGGCGGCAATATCACCAGCAGCGTGGCGGTGATCACCGGCCTGCTGGCCACCCTGTCGTTCGCCGTGCTGGTGATCCGCCTGCGCCGTCCGGTGGCCCACCTGATCCGCAACCGCGCGCTGCAGGATCGCCTGCAGCATCGCGCCCTGCAGGAGACCCTGCGGATTTTCTCGTGGCTGTGGTACCTGCCGATCCTGATGATGATCCTGGTGTCGGCAATCAACCTGATCGGTGCCGGCGAAGAAAGCCAGAAAGCCCTGCAGAAAGCCCTGTTGACCACCATCCTGCTGATCGGCACGGTGTTTCTCAGCACGGTGCTGCAGCACCTGTTCAAGACCCACGACATCGACCCCGGCCAACGCCTGCGCCCCTACAAGGAGCTGCTGCGCAACCTCGTCCACGCGTTGCTGCGCATTGCCACGGCCATCGGGTTCATCGAACTGCTGGGGCGTATCTGGGGTTTCTCGGTGCTCGACTTCGCCCTGCGCAACACCCTGGGCCGCGCCATCAGCGACTCGCTGAGCAGCATCGGCCTGATCCTGCTGGTGACCTGGCTGTTGTGGGTGGTGATCGACACCGCGATCCAGGAAGCACTCAAGCCGACCGCGGGCCGACGCCAGTCACGCCAGCCCAGCACACGGGTGCGCACCATCCTGCCGATGCTGCGCAACGCCATCAAGATCGTGCTGGTGGTGATCTGCACCATCACCACCATGGCCAACCTGGGCATCAACGTCGCGCCGCTGCTGGCCGCGCCGGGTGGTGGGCCTGGCCATCGGTTTCGGCTCGCAGCAACTGGTGCAGGACGTGATCACCGGGCTGTTCATCCTGATCGAGGACACCATCGCCATCGGCGACTGGGTGGTGCTCGACTCCGGCCATGCCGGCACCGTCGAGAGCCTGACCATCCGCACCCTGCGCCTGCGCGACGGCAAGGGCTTCGTGCACTCGGTGCCGTTCGGCCAGATCAAGGCCGTCACCAACCAGTCGCGCCAGTTCGCCTATGCGTTCTTCTCGGTGCAGTTCAGCTACCAGACCGACGTCGACAGCGCCCTGCAACTGATCCGCGAAGTGGGCCAGTCGATCAGCGAAGACCCGATCCTGCGCCACAGCCTGCAAGGGCCGCTGCAGGTGTTCGGGGTCGACAGCATGAACCTCAACGGCATCACCCTCACCGCCCAGTTCCGCACCAGCTCCGGCGGCCAGTACGCCGTCAACCGGGCGTTCAACGAACGCCTCAAGAAACGCGTCGACCAGGCCGCCGACGTGAGCTTCGCGCAGTACTACCCGCAACCGGCACAGGGGCGCGACGTAGCGAAATAAACACGCGGGCACGCAACCTTCCCGGCATGGGAAGGTAGTGCTAAAGTCGCCGCCATGACTTTTCCCCGTGCCGACCGCTCGCTGATTGCCTGGACGCTGTACTTCAGCGTGCTGTTCAATCTGTTCGCCTGCGGTATCGGCCACGGGCAGATGATGGGGCTGCAGCTCAACGGCATCGGCGGTGCGTTCTGCTCGGCCATGGGCAACCCCGGCCCGACCCTGAACAGCGATTACAGCGATCAGGGCGTGGCCGGCTGGGACAGCCTGCAGACCTGCCCGGTCTGCGCCGCCGCCGTGGTGTGCCTGGTCCTGAGCCTGGTGCTGGGCTGGCTGCTGGCCTTTACCCGCACCCGGCGCTACCACCGCGAGCTGCACAGCAAGGCACCGCCACGTTACTGCTGGCCGTCAGCCAACCCACGCGCCTCTCCCCTGCTGGCTTGATCCGACCTGGCAGCCTCGCGGCTGCCTGTAACCGGCATGTGCCCTGGCGCCCGCGTGGCGCATGGGGCGGCATGCCGCTGGCTCAATCCCAGAGTGTTCACCATGATGACCCGCTCACCCCATTTGCAGGGCTGCACGGCCCTGCTCTGCGCCCTGTCGTTCAGCGCCCTCGCCGACGACGCGCTCACCCTGCCCGAACTGCACATCAGCGAACGTGCGCGCACCCCGGATGGCATGCAACTGGACACCCCCGCGCACACCGGCTCGCGCCTGGGCCTGACGCCGCGTGAAACGCCGGCCTCGATCAGCCTCGTCAACCGCCAGCAAATCGAACAGCGCGGCGCCAGGACCACCCAGGACATGCTCGCCGGTGTGCCCGGCCTGAACGCCGCCTCGCCGCCGGGCTCGGCCGGCTCGGTGTCGTACCGCGGCTTTTCCGGCGCGCAGATCACCCAGCTGTTCAACGGCATCAGCGTGCAGTACGACTCGATTGCCGCACGCCCGGTCGACAGCTGATCTACGACCGGGTCGAAGCGGTCGGCGGGCCGTCGAGCTTCCTGTTCGGCGCCAGCGCAGTGGGCGGTTCGATCAACTACATCACCAAGCTCGCCAGCCGCACCGAAGACTTCAACGAAGGCCGCATCAGCTATGGCTCGTACGACAGCAGTGAAACCTCGTTCGGTTTCAACCATGCGCTGAACCCCAACAACCATGCGCGCCTGGACTTCAGCCACACCCGCAGCAACGGCTACGTCGACCGCGAGGAGCGCGATGCCTGGAGCGTGGCGTTCTCGCTGCTGACCGACATCAACGACCAGCTGTCGCACACCCTGGCGCTGGAATACCAGAACGAAAGCGTCGACAGCCCCTACTGGGGCAGCCCGGTGCTCAACCCGCTGGGCGGCGAGATGAAGGTCGACGAACACCGTCGCTTCGACAACTACAACGTCGAAGATGGCCGCTACGAGCAGCGCGTGCGCTGGCTGCGCTCGATCACCGAGTACCGTTTCGACGACGCCACGTCGCTGCGCAATACGCTGTACCACTACAACACCGAGCGTAATTTCCGCAACCTCGAAACCTACACCTACAGCGCCGACAACCGCCGCGTGCAACGCTCCGGCAGCCTGCTGCAGCGCCACGACCAGGAGCTGAACGGCAACCGCCTGGAGCTGTTGCATGACAGCCCGTGGCTGGGCCTGCGCAGCCAGTGGTCGGCGGGCCTGGACTACAGCCATAACGTGCAGCTGACCTACCCGCGCTCGGGCACCGCCGCCGGCAGCGTCGACCCCGAGCATTTTGCACCGGGGCACTTCTACGACCTGCCGGGCATGTTCCCCGGTTACGAGAAGAACCGGCAGAACAGCGTCGATACCTGGGCCGGCTTTGTCGAAAACCGCCTGGCGCTGACCGACCGACTGTCACTGCTGAGCGGGCTTCGCCACGACAACATCGACCTGCAGGTGCGCAACTACCGCGTCGTCAGCGAGGCCAACCCGGCCCGGTTCAAGCGCCGCTACCGGCCGACCACCGGCCGTGTCGGCCTGGTCTACGAACTGACCCCGGCGGCCAACGTGTACGTGCAATACAGCACCGCGGCCGACCCGCCGGCCGGCATCCTGACCACTGCCAGCTTCGGCCAGGTGCGCGATTTCGACCTGAGCACCGGCAAGCAGATCGAGGTGGGCAGCAAGTTCGACTTTCTCGACGGGCGTGGCGCAGCCACCGTGGCGGCCTACCGCATCGAGCGCGACAACCTGGCCACGGCCGACCCGGCCAACCCCGGCTTCACCCAGCCGGTGGGCAAGCAATCGTCGCGGGGTGTCGAGGTGGCGGCCTCGCTGCGCGTGACCCCGCCGTTGCTGGCCGAGGGCAACATCGCCTATGTCGATGCGCAGTACGACACGTTCAACGAAACCGTGGGCGGCCGTACGTTCTCGCGCAAGGGCAACACCCCTACCAACACCCCCGACCGCGTCGCCAACCTGTGGCTGACCTACGACCTGGACCCCAGCTGGCAGATCGGCGGTGACAGCCGCTACGTGTCGTCGGTGTACGCCGATGCGGCGAACACCCGGTATGCGCCGTCCTACACCCTGTTCGGCGCCTTCGTCGGCTACAAGGTGGATGCCGATACGCGCATCACTGCGCGGGTGCGCAACCTGACCGACGAAGTGTACGCACGCTGGACCTCGGCGAGCATGCTCTACCTGGGTGCGCCACGCACCTTCGAACTGGCGGTGCAGACCCGCTTCTGACCGGCCGGGCCGAGGTCACAGGCCTCGGCCCTGAAGGAGCATCACGATGAAGCGATATCTGTACCTGTGGCACCGCTGGCTGGGCATCGGCACCTGCGTGGTCATGGCGCTGTGGTTCGTCTCGGGCATGGTCATGTTGTATGTCGGCTATCCCAAGCTGACGCCTCGCGAGCACCTGGCCCACCTGCCGGCTCTGTCAGCGCAGGGCTGCTGCATCCCTCTGCAGGAGGCCTTCAAGGCAGGCGAACCGCAGCCCCTGCGGGTGCGCCTGAGCACGGTGGCCGGGCAGCCGACCTACCTGTTCACCTATGCCGGGCGCGGCGACATTGCGCTCGATGCCCGTACCGGCGAGCGCATCGCCCCCACCGAGCGCGAACGCGCCCTGGCCAGTGCACGGCAGTACGCCCCACAGGCCGAGGCGCAGTACCAGGGCGAGGTGCAGGAAGACCTGTGGACCCATTCACGTGCACTCGATGCGCAGCGCCCCTTGCACCGCGTTCAGTTGGACGATGCCGATGGCACGCTGCTGTACCTCTGCGGGCAGACCGGTGCGGTGGTGCGCGATGCCAGCGCCAGCGAGCGTGGCTGGAACCTGATAGGCGCCTGGCTGCATTGGCTGTACCCGCTGCGCGGTATCGGCCTGGACGGGCTGTGGAGCAACCTGGTGATCTACGGGTCGCTGGCGGCGTGCGTGATGGCCGTACTCGGGACGGCCGTTGGCGTGATGCGCTGGCGCTTCAGCCGGCCTTATCGCAGCGGCTCGCGCTCACCGTACAAGGGCTGGGCGCGCTGGCACCACCTGGGCGGCTTGCTGTTCGGTGCGCTGGCGATCACCTGGATCTTCAGTGGGCTGATGTCGATGAACCCGTGGCGGGTGTTCAGCAGCGCGGCTGCGCTGGACACCGCGGCGTATCAGGGTGGGCCGCTGGAGGCCTCGGCATTTGCAGTCACGCCGGCACAGGCGTTGGCGCGCTTCGAGGCGCAGGGGTTCAACGCACGTGAGCTGGAGTGGCGGCTGATTGGCGGTGTGGGTTACCTGGTGGGCCAGGACGGCGCCGGGCGAACACGCGTGTTGTCGATGCGTGACGGACAGGTGCTGGAACGCCTGCCGCGAGCGCTACTGGAGCAGGCGGCGCGCGCAATCGAACCGACGCTGCAGGTGGAGCAACTGGAGGCCTACGACTTCTACTACTACGCGCGGGCCGAGCAGAGCATGCTCGGGCATCTGGAGAAACGCCTGCCCGTACTGCGGGTGCGCTTCGATGACCCGGCGCAGACCTGGCTGCACCTGGACCTGTACACCGGCGAGATACTCGGGCAACTGGACCAGCCACGGCGTGCCTCGCGCTGGCTGTTTGCGTTGCTGCACAGCTGGGACTGGCTGCCGCTGCTGGTGCGACGGCCGTTGTGGGACGCGTGGATGATCGTGTTCAGCCTGGGTGGGCTGGTGCTCAGTGTGAGTGGCGTGGTGATGGGCTGGCGCCGCTTGCGGCGCTAGCACCCTGGATCGGCGGTGGAGCCCTTCGCTGGCAAGCC
>NZ_JAAHBU010000037.1 GCF_010671725.1 Pseudomonas brassicae
GCAGGCACATAGCTCAGTTGGTTAGAGCACCACCTTGACATGGTGGGGGTCGTTGGTTCGAATCCAATTGTGCCTCAACCAAACATCACCGCTCCTGTTGGCGGTAACACAAAAAGGGCGATCCGCAAGGGTCGCCCTTTTTGTTTGCCTGCGCACAAGCGCAGAGCGCGGCTCGAATGTTCAAGCCGCACGGTATGCATCAGGGGATGCGGATGATCTCTACGCCGCTCTGCACCAGCTCGAAGCGATCCTCGCCCAAGTGGTTGACCCGGTCGCCGATGGCCAGTCGATAGCTGGTAATCGGCAGGGTGGCGGCACTTCCATCGGCCTGCAGGGTGGCTTCCTGAAATTCATGGACGGGGTAGATGCGTCCGTCAGCATCCCGAGCATGAAATTGTCCGACCAGTACTGCTGTCATTTAGCGTGTGACCTCTGAAGTGTTCTCTATGGGGCATAGACCACTGTTTTGCCTGGGAAGTTTTGTCCTGGCGGAAAAAAACCTGTGGCCGGCGGTGTAGCGTCTATAACTACCACTTCTCTATGTCGATCAGTCGGGAGTGTGCCATGGGCCAGGTCTATACGGTTGCGGTATTGGTGGGCAGCCTGCGCAAGGCGTCGATCAACCGCAAGGTCGCCAACGCGCTGGCCGAGCTGGCGCCCGCCAGTCTCACGCTGGAAATTGTCGAAATCGGCGAATTGGCGCTGTACAACGAGGACATCGACGTTGACCCGCCAGCGGCCTACAAGGCGTTCCGTGACCAGTTGCGCGCCAGTGACGCAGTGCTGTTCGTCACGCCCGAATACAACCGTTCGGTGCCGGGCGTCTTGAAGAACGCCATTGATGTCGGCTCGCGGCCTTATGGGCAGAGTTCGTTCGCCGGCAAGCCGGGCGCGGTGATCAGCGTGTCGCCCGGCGCGGTGGGGGGCTTTGGCGCCAACCATCATTTGCGCCAGTCGCTGGTGTTCCTCGATGTACCCTGCATGCAGCAACCGGAAGCCTATGTCGGCGGCGCGGCAACGCTGTTCGATGAGCATGACAAGCTGTCGGAGAAGACCCGGCCGTTTCTGCAGAGTTTTATCGACAGTTATGCGGCGTGGGTGGCGCGGCACCTGGGTTGAGATTGCGCCGTGGCCTTCGCTGGCAAGCCCGCCCCACACCCCGCGAAAGCGCCCGTGAGGCCTATGCCGACTGCGGCATTTCGCCCAGCGCCAGGCGCCGGTTGATGTCGGCCACCACCTCGGGCAGTGCGTTGATGGTGTCGATCAGGTAGTGCGGGCGCGCGCCTTCGAACAGCGCCTGAATGCGCACGCGCTCTGCTGCCAGTTGCTCTGAGCCCATTGCCCGGTAGGCCTCGTAGGTCAGGCCCAGGGCGTTGCCCGAGCACACCAGGGCCACGGTCCACATGCCGGCGCGGCGGCCTTCGAGAATGCCCGGCACGGTATCGTCGACCTTGACGCACGCCGAACTCGGCAAACGCTTGGACGAAAATCTGCGTGGGGGCAAAGGAGCCGAAGTCGACCACGGTGCCGGCCCAGTCCAGGATTGCGGCTTGCAGCTGTGTTGGTTGGAGGTAGTTCATTGCCGGTTTCCTTGTGTGCTCATGTCGTTGAGAGAGGGTGAAAAAGACTGTCAGAGGTCCAGCACCTGCATTTCACACAGGGCCTCGGCCATGGCTGCCACGGCCGCTCGCATGCCATGCCGTCGAGCAGGGTCTGGCAGTTGCTGGCGTAACGCTGCTGGCGTGCCGGTAGGCCGCCCTCCTCGTGGTATTGCCGCAGGGCTTCATGCAGGGCCGCCACCACGTGGGTGGGGTGAAGCGCCATTGGCCGGTACGGCTCATGTAGGCATGCTGGTCGTGCAGGTCCATGGCCAGCGATGGCGAGTTGCCTTCGGCGCCCGCCAGGGCTGCCTTCTTGGCAAACACCAAACCCATGCCGGGCACGCCTTCCAGGCATTTTCCGGAGGCCGCGATCAGCGCTTCGAAGGGCACCTGGGTGGCATCGATCGGTAGTGCACCGAACAGCTCATGGCATCGATGATCAGGCGCTTGCCCTGACCGGCGACCACCTGGGCGATTGCTGCCAGCGGGTTCAGGAGGCCGGTGCTGGTCGCGCAGTGGATCAGTGCGACGTGGGTGATGTGCGCGTCGGCCTGCAGCAACCGCTCGACGTCGGCTGCAGTGGTGGGCTGGTCCTCTGCGGTTTCGACGGTGCTGTAGTCACGCCCCAGCACCTTGCATATTTTGGCCAGGCGCTGGCCGTAGGCGCCATTGATCAGCACCAGCACCTTGCCGTTTCGCGGTACCAGTGTGCCGATGGCCGCCTCCACGGCGAAGCTGCCGCTGCCTTGCAGGGGTACGCAATGGTGGCTGGTGTGGCCGTTGATGATGCTCAGCAGTTGTTGGCAGAGGCTTGCGGTCAACTGATTGAAGGCGTGATCCCACGAGCCCCAATCCATCATCATCGCCTGGCGCGTACGCGCCGACGTGGTCAGGGGGCAGCAGGACGACAGCATTGCTCATTGCGGTGGGCCTCGCAGGCAGTGGAGTGAAACTACGGGGCCTACGTTGCAATTACGCGGACTATCAATCAAATTGTTTGTTGTTATGCCAGCCATAAGTCAGGCCGATAGATATGAATCTGTTCCAGCTCCGCGCCTTTGATGCGGTGGCCCGTGAGGGCAGCTTTACCCGCGCTGCCGCGCGGCTGTTCATCAGTCAGCCAGCCGTGACCGGGCACATCAAGGCGTTGGAGGAGCATTACCAGCTCACCTTGTTGCAGCGTACCGCACGACGGGTCGAACTGACCGAGCAGGGCATTCGCCTGGCGGCGATCACCCGTGCCATGTTCGGCCTGGCCGAGGAGGCGCAGGCCATGCTGGAGGCCAATCGGCAGTTGCTTATCGGGCGCCTTGAAGTCGCCGCCGATAGCCCGCATCAGGTCATGCCGATGCTGGCGCGGCTGCGCGAGCGCCATCCCGGGGTTACCGTCAACTTGCGCCTGGGCAATGCCCAGGAAACCCTCGCCGCGTTGTTGTCCGAGCATGCCGACGTGGCCCTGCTGACCGAGGTCGAGCCACGCACTGGGTTGCACTTGCAAAGCCTCGGGCCGTCACGGATCTGTGCGTTGCTGCCGGCAGGCCACCCCTGGGCGAGTGAGCGCGATACGCTGCCCCTGGCAGACCTGGACCAGCAGATCATGGTGCTGCGTGAGCCCGGTTCGATTACCCGGCGTACGTTCGACCAGGCCTGCCGGCAGGCCCAGGTGCAGCCACGGGTGCTGCTGGAGCTTGACAGTCGCGAGGCGGTGACCGAAGCGGTGGCGGCGCAGTTGGGCATGGGGATCGTTTCGTCGGTGGAAATCAGTCATGATCCGCGCGTGGTGGCAAGGCCGATCAGCGGCGCAGGGCTGGTCAACCAGCACATGCTCGGGTGCTTGCAGCGGCGCCGCGAGCTGCGCCTGATCCAGGCATTCCTGAACCTGGCGGGCGAGTGACGAGATCGATGAGCATGCGTGACAAAGACACGATTGCCATGCAACTGGTGCGCGAAGCACTGTTGCAGAGTTGCCCCGCCGAGCCGGCCGGCAGTGCGCTGCTGCAGCGTGTGGGGATTGATCCGCGGCAGCTGCAGTGCGTCGATGCGCGGGTGCCCGCCATGGCCTACGCCCAGCTGTGGCGCTTGTTGGCGCGGCGCAGCAACGACGAGTTTTTCTGCATGGACCCACGTGGCTTGCGCAGTGGCAGCCTGGCCTTCCTGTGCCAGTCCTCGATGGCCCAGCCCAACGTCGGTGCGGCACTGGACTCGGCATTGAGTTTCCTGTCGTTGATGCTGGAGCACCTGCAGCCGGTGCTGATTCGCCAGCAGAGCCTGGCGGAGATCGTGATCGGCGAGCCCCAGGCTGCCCCGCGACGGGCGTTCACCTATTTCACCTTCTGGATGATCGTGCACGGCGTGGCCTGCTGGCTGGCCGGTCGGCGCATTCCGATTCTGGCGGTCGAACTGCGCTGCGCCGAGCCCGATTTTTGTGACGATTATCGCGTGATGTTTTCGCAGAACCTGCAGTTCAACCGGCCGCGTACACGCATGATTTTTGCCGCCGATTGCCTCGAACTGCCGATCAGGCGCAGCGCCGACGAACTGCAGCGTTTTCTCGCCGAAGCTCCGGCCAATATTCTGGTCAAGTATCGCGACCCGGCCAGCCTGGCGCGGCGGATCAAGGATGACCTGCGCCAGTTGCCCGCAGGGCACTGGCCGGAAACCGAAGCACTGGCCCTGCGCCTATGCATTTCAGCGTCTACCCTGCGCCGCCGTCTGGCCGATGAAGGGCAGACCTACCAGGGCCTGAAGGACAGCGTGCGCAAGGAACTGGCGATTACCTGGTTGGCGGATGCCGAGGTCAGCTTTGCGCAGATCGCCGAGCGCCTGGGTTTTGCCGATACCAGCTCGTTCTACAAGGCCTTTCGCAAGTGGGCTGGGTGCAACCCCGGGCACTATCGCAGCCTGATGCTGATGGCGGGCTGAACGCGGCAGGAAAGGCTGGCCGCAGGGCAAGCCTTTCCTGTTCTCGGCGCGATGCGCGCTTCCTAGGCTGGTGGTTCAGAACCTGCCAAGGAAGTGCGCACATGCCCGAATCAAACCCCGTCGTCCAACCCTCAACCGACCCCAAGCTGCCCACGTATGGCGCGGCCATCGATCACTTCGTCGGGGACCATCTGCCCACCTGGCTGCGCGCTGTGAAGCCGCAGTTGGTCACGGCCTGGGGCCAGGCACTGCGGCGCCATCACGCATTGCAGGTGCGGGTGGCGACGCTGCTGTCATCGATCTGTGCGCCGGAGCAGTTTTGCGCCCCATTGCTGGGGCAAGTGCTCAAGGGGCAACTGGCCGTGGATATCGACCCTGCCACGCTTCGGTTCAAGGAGGTCAAGGTCACCCGGGACCGCCCACCTTTCGACCCCGGCGATGACAGCGGGCTGGCGGCGTACTCGACAGAAATGCCGTTGCTGCAACGGGCGATGCAGAACTTCACCGAGGCCCAGGCCCAAGGCTCGTTTTTCAGCGGCACCGCGATCATCGGCGAGCAGGCGGTGCTGGAGCTTGCGCCTGCGCGTTTTGCCCAGTGCTGTCGCGACCTCGACCTCGGCGCGCAGTATCAGCGACACCTGACCCAGGCGCTGGCGAAGGACGGCGAGCCGCGCAAACTGATGGCCGATGACCGGCGTTGTGCGCTTGAGGTCGACGCCCTGCGCAGCTTCATGAAGGGTGAGATCGACGCCCCAGCCTATTTGCTGCTGCAGCAGTTGATCAAGGGCGCGAACGCCCTCAGCTACCTCAGGTACGAGGTCGAAGTCAGCGGCCTTCAGGTGCTTGGCCAGGTGGTGCCGGGCGCATTTGTGCTGGCGGCGTTCGTGCCGACACTGGGCGGGGCAGTGCGTCAGGGCGCGATAGGCGCCATGCAGCAAGTGCTGGTGTACCTGCCGGGTGATCCGCTGCAGCCGTTGCGTCAGTACCCGAGCTGGTCAGGGGTGAGCTCGGCGCTCAGGGAGGCACTGAAGTCTGCAGCTTACCGCGACTATTTCCACGGGCTGTTTGGCATCAAGGCCCGACCTGGCCTGATGGCGTTGCTGCAGCACCAGTTGGCCAGGTCGTCGCCGGAACTTGACGTGCGCCGCAGTGATCTGCCTGGCAGCCTGTTCAACACCCTTGGACAGCAGCAGATAGACCGGGTACTGGAGGATGGCAGCGCACTGGTGGTGCCCACCGCCGAGGTCGATGCTGCGATCAGGCAGCAATGGCGCGATGCACTGGACGCTCTGGGCATGACGGTGCTGGGGCTGGGGGCTTCGTTTGTGCCTGGCATTGGCGAAGTGATGCTGGCCAGCACCATCACGCAGACCCTGGGAGAAGTATATGAGAGTGTGCAGGACTGGACCCACGGTCAGCGCCTGCAAGCGCTGAATCATCTGCTGGGTGTGGCTGGCAGTCTGGCGGCCGGTGCCGTGTTGGGTGCAGGCGCGGGTGCACTGGTCGCTGCGGCCCAGCGCTCGGGCTTTGTCGACGCGCTGTTGCCGGTTGTGCACGGTTTGGGTCGCTACCGTTTGTGGCACCTGGACCTTTCTGCGTATCAGTTTGCCCGTCAACTGCCGGTTGCGAAGTTCATTCGCAGTGACGGTCTGGTGGAGCTGGACGGCGCGTATTGGCTGGAACGGGAAGGGCACGTCTACCAGGTTGAGGAGCGCGAGGGACGTTGGCGCCTGCGCCACCGCGAGCGTGCCCAGGCCTACGGGCCGCCGCTGGAGACCAATGGCGAGGGGGCCTGGCGCTTGCCTGGCGAAGACCCGGCGCAGTGGGCAGACAAACGCCTGATGCTCAGGCGCATGGGGCCGCTGGCGCAAGGCCTGAGTGAGGCGCGGGAGGATCAGGTGTTGAGCATCGTCAATTATGACGAGGCGCAGTGGCGTCAGTTGCATCTTGAGAACCGCCCGATGCCTGTGCACCTGCGCAATACCCTGGAGCACTTTCAGAACGACGCACGTATCAGTGCATTTTTCAACGAGCTGGAAGGGCAGACCTCCAGTGACACGCTGGACGCCGATCTGTATCAATATTGCCTGGCTCACCTCGATCCGCCGGGCCCCGATGATGAGCCGACGCCGCTGCTGGACCGTATCTGGGAGCAGATGCCGCGCCTGCGCTACGCGTTGTTCGAGCATCTGGATGCCCAGGGCCAGGCGGTGATGGATGACAGCGTGAAGCGTGTGCTGCGTGATTTCCCCGGCCTTCCCCAGCGTTACGCCCAGACCCTGGTCGATCAGGCCAGTCACCAGCAGATCGAGTCGCTGAGCACACGTCAGCGCATTCCCTTGGCGATGGCCGAGCAGGCCCGGCGAGCCCAGGCCCAGGCACGCGTGATCAGGGCGATCGAAGGCCTGTGTTTGCGCAGTACCTGCAGCGATGACACGGTGAGCCTGGCGTTCGCGTTGCTCAGGCACATGCCTGCCTGGCCGGCCGGTTTGAACCTGGAGCTGCGCGAGGGCTCGGCCAGCGGTCGTCTGGTCGACCGCCTGCTGCCGATTGCCGAAACACAGCAAACCCGTGTACTGGTCCGCACACAGGGCGAGTTCGAGGTGTTCGATGAGCAAGGCTACGAACTGGACGAGCCGCTGGCGTTCCCTACCGGGCTGTGCGAGGCGATTGGCGGCAGTGTGACCGCCGCCCAGCGCCAGGCCTTGGGCTGGACGCGGGCCGACAGTGTCGAGCAGATTCGCCAGCATCTGGTCGCGGCAGCCATGCAACGGCGTGACCAGTTGCCCACGCTATTGGGGCAGGTTACCGGCGGCATGCATTCAACCCAGGCGAGCGCTTGCCGGACGGTCGGGTGGGGTATCCGTTAAGCGGTCGACGTGCGCCCGGCGCACGGCCTTTCACCGATGTGGTGACGACGCTTTTCCCTGGCTTCAATCAGAACCAGGTCGAGGTGTTTCTCATGCAACTGGCCAACTCCGGCACCTCGGCGCTGTCGGTGCTCGTACGCTATCAGGAAGAGTTCAACAGTTTGAATGCCACACTCGAGGCCTGGCGCCGTGCTGCGTCTGGCATGACCCGGCGTACGCGACGCGGGGTGGCCGACCAGTTGCGGCGATGCTGGCGTCGCCAGACCCCTCGGGCGCTGGACGAGACCGGCCAGTTGCGGGGCTACCGGCTGGACATCGTCGGCGCACGGGTTAGCCAGTTGCCGCTGCTGCCCGAGCAGATCAGCTTCTCTCATGTCACCCAGTTGACCTTGCAAGGCTTGCACTTGAGCGAAATGCCCGACGCGTTTCTGGCGCGTTTCAATCGTTTGCGCATGCTCAACCTGGGTGACAACCGGCTCACCTCGATCCCGCCAGGCCTGAGCCGCTTGAGCACGCTGCGCTATCTGCTGCTGGGGCGCAATCGAATCAGCCTGCGTCAGGGCGGCGGCGAGACCCTGAGCAGACTCGACCATGTCGAGGTGCTGGACCTTGAGCACAATCCCGTCGAAGTGTTGCCGGACTTGAGCGGCATGACCCGCCTGCGCGAGTTGCGTGCGCGCAACGCCGATATTCAGGCCTTTGATGCGCGGTTGTTGCGTTGCCCGTTTCTGGAGTTCCTGGACCTGCGCGACAACCGTCTCACCCAGTTGCCGGAAGGCTATTTTCAGATGCTCCGTCCGGACAGGCTCATGCTGCAGGGCAATCCGTTGACGCAGGAACTCTGGCAGCAGGTCAATGCCCTGGTCGAGGTGCCGCAGGCCCAATGGGATGGCGAGCACATGCTGTTGGCGCCAGTTTCAGCTGAGCAAAATCGGCAGCGCTGGCTGTTGCACGCCGACGCCAGTGCCCGGCCGGGGCGTGAGCGTGCCTGGGGGCAATTGCTCGAAGCACCCGACTCGGCACAGTTCATTCGTTTGCTGGGAGAGTTGACACAAACGGCCGAATTTCAGCTGACGGGCGCCGATCTGGACCGGCGAGTGTGGAGCATGCTCGAGGCGGCGCTCGCACATACCGAGTTGCGCGCCCAACTGTTCGAGTTGGCGGCAGGCCCTCGCGGCTGCCAGGACACCGTGGCCAACAACTTCAGCGCGCTGGAGGTGCATTTCCTGCTGTTTCGGGTGCGCGCGCAGGCGGCAGCGTCGAGTCAGCCGCAACAGGTGCTGCTGGCATTCGCGCGACGATTGTTCCGGCTGGATCAGGTCGAGCAGTTTGCCCGGGCGGACATGAGCGCTCGCCAGCAAGGCGGACGGGGCGTGGATGAGGTAGAGGTGAGCCTGGCGTATCGCTTGCGCCTGGCCCGTGAGCTCGATCTGCCGGGGCAGCCCACGCGCATGTTCTACGAGACGACGGCGCGTATCGATGAACATCAGTACCGTGCCGCCGCCGAGGCGGTAAGGGCCGCCGAAGCCAGCGAAGCGCTGGCGCGATTCATCAGTACGCGCGACTTCTGGGTGGAGCACCTGCGCACGCTGCACACGACTACCTTCATGCGCACCGAGCAGCGCTTCGAAGCGCGCCTGGACACCCTCATGGAACTGTGGGGCGAGATCCCCGACAACGACATGAATCAGCGGCTGCTGGCGCTGGGTAACGAGCGTACCGAGGCGCTGAACGCGTTGGCGTTCAACCTCACGCAGTATGCGTTGAAATAGCCTCCACGGCTGCTCGGGGCTGGTTGGGAAGGGCTTGGCGTACAGGCAGCCCTTCCGGTTTTTTATCTGTCAGCGGGTTTTAAGCTGGCCGTTCCGCGCACACAGGAACAGCCAGCATGCCTGACACGACACCGTCACCAAGCCCCGTCCTCCCGTTCGACTATGCGGCGAGCATCGACCAGTTCATCGCCAGTCGCTTGCCGCCCTGGCTCGCGCAGGCTGATGCAGTGCCGCTGGCTGCACTGTGCGCCAGCCTTGAGCGGCACCATCAGTTGCAGCAGCAGGTCGCGACACTGCTGCAACCTTTGCAGGACATCGTCGCGTTCGCCACGCCGTTGCTCCAGGCTGCCCTGCAGGAACAGTTGAGTGTGCATGTCGACCCGGCGCAGGCGCGCTGGAAAGAAATCAGGCTCAGCGTGGATCGCCCCCCGTTCGGCACCACGCCATTGCCGTCTTTCGTGACCTATGCCAAAGAGTCGCCACTGCTGGAGCGGGCACTGCAGAACTTCACCCAGCGCGATACCCAGGCCGGTGCGTTCTTTGGCGGCACTGGCCTGTTCATCGCCGAGGGGCAGGTGGGTGGCCAGCCCGAAGCCTTTGCCAGCCTTTGTCGTCAACTCGATCTGGGCGCGCGCTACCAGCGTCATCTGGACGAAGTGCTGGCCCCGGCAGATAGCGTGGCGCGGGCGCGGATCGACACGTTGTTGGCTGACGATGCCAAAGCCTCCCTGGAGGTGGCAGCGCACCGTGGCTACCTGCAGAAAACCCTCGACTTGCCGGCCTATACGCTGTTGCAACAGGTGATTGCCGCGCGCCAGAGCTCACCTATGGGCCGCATCAAGTGCGCTGTCGTGGCTTCTCGCTGCTCGGGTGCACGGTGCAGGGCGCCGTAGCGTTCGAGGCCTGGGGCGAGCCGCCACCTGGCGCGGTGCGTTGGTCGGACGCCGGGCTGATCCGTCAGGTCGTGGTGTGGCTGCCCAATGATCCGCTGCAGCCACTGCGCCAGTACCCCTCCTGGTACGCCTTCGCTATCGCCCTGGGGCAGGACCTCAAGCGTCCCGACTACCTTCGGTACGTGGCCGGCCTGCTCGGGCAGGATGAGCGCCTGACCTTCGCCGCGGCGCTGGCGCCGCAGTTGCAGGTAACCCGCCCCGAACTGGCGCTGCGTGACCGTGCCTGGACCGGGGGCGTGTTCGGCGGCCTGGCCTGGATGTGCGTGACGCAGATCAAGGCGACGCGGCTGCCCTGGCAGTACCTACGGCACAGGTCGACAGGCAGGTTCGCGAAGATCGCCTCAAGGCACTGGAGTCGGCGGGCCTGACGTTGCTCGGGGTGGCCGCGTCATTTGTGCCCGGCATCAGTCAGGTGATGCTGGCAACCACGGTAGGCCAACTGCTGGGCGAGGTGTTCGAGGGCGTGCGCGACTGGAGCCATGGCCAGCGCACCCAGGCCTTGCAGCACCTGCTCGGCGTCGGGCAGGCCCTGGCTGCGGGCGTGGTGCTGACGGCGGGTGTCAGCGCTGCGGTGATGGCGCTCAAACGTTCGGCGTTCGTCGACCGGCTGATGCCGATCATGCGCGGCGCGGGGCAATACCGGCTGTGGCACGCCGATTTGGCGGCTTACCAGTATCCCGGGCGCTTGCCGCTTCAGGCACAAGTGCGCAGCGACGGGTTGATTCAAGCCGAGGGGCGCTTATGGCTGCGCCAGGACGCGCAGGTCTATGAAGTCCAGCGCAGTGCTGGGGCCTGGTGCCTGCGTCATCCACTGCACGACGATGCCTATGCGCCATCGCTGGAACACAATGGCGAGGCCGCCTGGCGCCTGCCGGGCGAGCATCCACTGCTGTGGCAGGAGCGGCTGGCCATGCTGCGCCGCTTCGGCCCCCAGGCCGAGGGGTTGACCGATGCGGTGGCCGAGCAGGTGCTTGACGTGGTGGGTGTGGACGCTGACATGCTGCGTGGGCTGCATGTCGAGAATCGCCGTCTGCCGGCCGCCCTGAGCGACACGCTGGCGCGCTTGCGGCTGGATGCGCGCATTGATGCGTTTTTCCAGCAGCTTGACGGCGGGACGGCACCCGACGCGCTGGATGCCGACCTGTACCGCCTTGCCCAGGCGCAACTGCACGGCGCGGCCGATGCGCCCGGTTCGGTGGCGCAACGCATGCGCGAGCAGGCCCCGCGCCTGCGTGACGCGCTGTTCGCGCAGCAGGAGGCGGCGCGCGAGTCGCGCAACAGCGAATACGTGAACCTGGTGCAGCGCGACTTTCCGGGCTTGCCTGGTGCCTATGCGCAAGCATTGATCGACCAGGCGACGTCGCAGCAACTGCAAACCATGCGTTTTCAGGCACGCATTCCGCTGGCACTGGCAGAGCAGGTGCGCGGGCAACTGCGCGAGGTCCGCCTGAACCGTGCCCTGGACGGTCTGTGCCTGCGCAACGCGTACAACGTGGACAGTGTCAGGTTGGCGTTCGGCTTGCTCAGGCGCATGCCGGGCTGGCCGGCGGGACTGGGCCTGGAATTGCGCGCGCGCTCGGCCAGTGGACGCCTGCTCGAACGCCAGCCGGCCCAAGCGGATACACGCATACTGGTGCGCTCCGAGGGTGCGTTTCGGGTGTTCGACCGTGACACCTACGAAATCGATGAAGACATCCCGGCGCCGGCCGGCCTGTTCGAGGCGATTGCTGCCTGCCTCACGCCGGCGCAGCGTCAGGCGCTGGGCTGGCAGGCAGCCGACAGCGCCCGCGAGATTCGCCAGTCGCTGATCCGCCAGGCATTGTCCGATCGTGCGGCAGCCGCGAGGTTGATCGGGCAGGAGCCGTTGCCACGCCGCTTCACGCCGGTGCAGCGCCTGGCTGACGGGCGCGTGGGTTACCCGTTGAGCGGGCGCGGCGGGGGCAACAATCGCATGTTCTACGACGTGGTCAGAACCCTGTTCCCAGGTTCCGATGAGCAGCAGGTTGCAGCGTTTCTGGCGGAGTTTCCCACCACTGGCGAAAGCGTGATGGCCACGTTGGCGCGTTTCGCCGAGCAATGGCGCACCCTTGAGGACACCCTCGACAGCTGGACCCAGGCCGGGGGCGGTGCGCAACGCCGGGCACGGCGCAGCATGTCCAATTCATTGCGCCGCTGTTGGCGTCGCCAGGTCGAACGCGTGCGCGATGCCCATGGCCAGGTGCAAGGTTACCGCTTGAATGTCTCGGGCCAGCGCACCAGCGAGTTGCCGGCCTTGCCCGCCGTGATCAGCTTTGCCCACGTGGCTGACCTGACAGCGATGGGCAGCGGCCTGAGCGCGCTGCCCGAATCCTTCCTGCAACGCTTTTCCAGGCTGAGTTCGTTGAACCTCAGCCACAACGAACTGACCGAAGTGCCCGCACAACTGGCGCAGTTGCCCCGGCTGCACCACCTGTACCTGAGCCATAACCGTATTGACCTGCGCAATGCCGGTTCTCCCATTCTGGCGTCGCTGACGCAATTGATGACGCTCAACCTGGACGCCAACCCGCTGGGCGTCATGCC